>NZ_JBIWPN010000010.1:250224-297733 GCF_044768305.1 Kitasatospora sp. NPDC101155
GTGGTTCAAATCCTCGTACAGCAGCAACGGCGGCAACTGCATTGAGGTAGCGGGGAACTTGGTCGCTTCCGACGCTGTTCCTGTCCGTGACTCGAAGGACCCCTCGGGCCCCTCCCTGGTCTTCCCCGCCGACGCGTGGGTGGCCTTCGTCTCCGCCGTGCGCAGCGGGGAGTTCGGCACCGTCTGAGCGAGCGGATGAACCGCCCCGGCCTTGTCGGCCGGGGCGGTTTGTTCCGAGGTTCGAGCGAGCGCTACGGGCTAGCCTCGGGGCGATGCCGAGTTGGAGGATCCGAACGTGGTCTTTCCCGAGGACGAATCGCTCGCGAAGTGGCATGCCGCCCGGGCCGGTCGGGATCGGCCGCCGGGGACGCGGGATGCGCTGGTGCTCGCGCCCGAGGATCGGTGGGGGCTGCATCCGTTCGAGGACGTTCCCCGGCTGGTGGTCGAGTGGGACGGGCGTGCCTGGCGGCCGGTGGCCGTCGCCGCCGACTTCTCGGAGGCGTATCCGCTGATCATGCGGCGCGACGGGGAGCTGATCGAGGCGCAGGACGATACGCCGGTGGCATTGCTGCGGAGGGGGACCGGACGTCACCGTCGGCCGCTTCCGCCGTCTGGCTGACAGGGGTGGGCCGGAGCGCGTTTCGGCGCGGGGGAGTCCCGGGTGCTGCGGCACTGTCGGGGGGATTTCCCCGAGGCGAGAGGCGGCTGCGCCATGGCCCATCCCGACACCGCGTCATCGCCCCCCACGGGGCAGGCCGGGCTCAAGCGCGAGGTCGGCCTCGTCGGACTGCTCTGGGCCTCGGTCGGGGCGATCATCGGGTCCGGCTGGCTGTTCGGGGCGCAGAAGGCGGCGGTGGCGGCTGGGCCGGCGGCGTTGTTGTCCTGGGGAATCGGCGCGGTGGCGATCATCCTGCTGGCGATGATCCACGCCGAGCTGGGTGGGCTGTTCCCGGTGGCGGGCGGTACGGCGCGGTATCCGCACTACGCGTTCGGCGGGTTCGCGGGGATGTCGTTCGGGTGGTTCACCTGGCTGCAGGCCGCGACCATCGCGCCGATCGAGGTGCAGGCGATGATCAACTACGCCCGGCACTGGACGTGGGCGGACGGCCTCCTGAACCAGGACCTGACGCTGACCGGGGCGGGTTTCGTGGTCGCGGCGGCGCTGCTCGGGGTGTTCGTCGCGATCAACTTCCTGGGGGTGAGGCTCCTCGCCCACACCAACAGCGTGGCCACCGTGTGGAAGGTCGCCGTCCCGATCCTGACCATTTTCGCGCTCGGGTTCACCGAGTTCCACGGTTCCAACTTCACCATTCACGGCTTCGCGCCGCACAAGGCCAAGGGTGTGCTGGCGGCGATCAGCACCAGCGGGGTGATCTTCGCGCTGCTGGGCTTCGAGCAGGCCATCCAGTGGGCGGGTGAGAGCCGCAACCCCCGCCGGGACATCCCCCGGGCCGTGCTCGGGTCGGTGGTGATCGGCACGATCGTCTACGTGTTGCTCCAGGTGGTGTTCATCGGCGCCCTGCCGCCGTCGACCTTCGCGGGCGGCTGGAACAAGCTCGACTACCCAGGCATCAGCGGCCCGTTCGCGGGCCTCGCGACCCTGATCGGCCTCGGCTGGCTGGCGACGATCCTCTTCATCGACGCGATGATCTCCCCCGCCGGCACCGGGCTGGTCTACATCACCTCCAGTTCCCGGGTCACCTACGGTCTGAGCCGCAACGGCTACGCGCCGCAGGCCCTGCAGTACACCGACCGCAACTCGGTGCCCTGGCCCGGCCTGGTCATCGCCTGGGTCGCCGGCGTGCTCTGCTTCCTGCCCTTCCCGAGCTGGCAGCGGCTGGTCGGCTTCATCACCTCGGCCGTCGTACTGATGTACGCGGGCGCGCCGCTGGCCTTCGGGGTGCTGCGCAAGCGGCTGCCGGGGATGGAGCGGTCGTACCGCCTGCCCGGCGGCACGATCGTCTCCCCGCTGGCCTTCGCGGTGTCGAGTCTGATCATCTACTGGTCCGGCTGGGACACCCTGTGGCGGCTGGGGCTGGCGATCATCATCGGGTACGTGCTGCTCGGCGGGTACTCCGCGTACGCCGCGTCGAAGGGGGCGCCCCACGCGCCGCGGATGGACTTCAAGGCCGGGCAGTGGCTGCCGGTTTACCTGGTCGGGATGGGGATCATCTCCTGGCAGGGCACCTTCGGCGTGGGCGCGCGGGGGAACCTGCCGTTGTGGTGGGACATCGTGATCGTGGTGCTGTTCTCGCTGGTCGTCTACTACTGGGCGCTGTCCGTCTCGCTGCCGGCGGAGGACATCGAGCGGAACATCCGCGGCGTCGAGGTCGTGGACGCGGGCGGGCACTGAGCGCCCGTACGGAAGCGGCCCCGGAAGCGTACCGGGGCCGCTTCCGCGTGCTCAGGCCTGGACGGTCGCGTTCCAGGCGGCCTCGGCGGCCAGCAGCGCGGGCTCGGCCTCGGCCTTCGTGGCCGTCGCGAGGGCGGTCAGGCAGGCGCCGACGGTCTCCAGCGAGGCCGCCGGCCCGTAGTGGTTGATCCGCAGCATCTCCGCGGCCAGCGCCCCGCCGCCGGGCTGGAGCGGCAGGGCCGGGTCGAGGGCGGCGGCGAGCTCGGCGGCGTGCAGGCCGGCCGGGGTGCGCAGGGTGGTGGCGACCGGGGCCGCGTGGGCGTCCTCGTGGACGTACGGGGTGAGGGTGCCGAGTGCTCGGACGCCGGCCCGGGTGGCGGCGGAGGCGGCGCGGTGGCGGGCGATCACGGCGGGCAGGCCGTCGGCGGCGATCCGGTCCAGGCAGGCGCCGAGCGCCAGCATCTCCAACTGGGCCGGGGCGTGCGGGAGTACGGCGCGACCGGCGTCGGTCCAGCGCTCCTTCCAGTCCAGCAGGGAGAGGTAGGAGCGGCGCGGGGCGGCCGGGTTGGCGGCGATCCGCTCCCAGGCGCGCTCGGAGACGGAGACGGCGGAGACCCCGGCCGGGCCGCCCATCGCCTTCTGGCCGCCGATCACGCACAGGTCGATGCCCCACTCGTCGGTGAGCAGCGGCTCGGCGGCCACCGAGGCGACCGCGTCGAGCATCAGCAGCGCGCCGTGCTCGCGGACCACGGCGGCGATCTCGGCGACCGGGTTGGTGTTGCCGGTCGCGGCTTCGGCGTGCACCAGGGAGACGAAGTCGACGGCCGGGGCGGCGGCCAGGGCCTCGGCCACCTGCGCGGCGCTCACCGCGCTGTCGAAGGGGACGGCGAGGTCGACGACCTCGGTGTCGCAGGAACGCAACCAGTTGCCGAAGGTCTGCCCGTACGGGCCGGTGACGATGTTCAGCGCGGTGGAGCCCGGGTGGGCGGCGCTGCGGATCGCGGCCTCCAGCGGCAGGAGCGCCTCACCCTGGGTCACGATCACGTCGGCCTCGGTGTGCAGCAGTGCGGCCACCTGGTCCTCGATCGCCGCGAACTCGGCGGCGCTGAGCGGGGGGAGGTCGAGGAACGGACTCACGGTGTAAACCTTTCGCCGCGGGGGTGGTGGGTGCGGAAACGAGTCTGCCGCATTCTGACTGCTTACACGGAACGCCCCCGTCGGTAGAGTGCGGCCATGAGTGAAGGCGCGGTGCTGCACGTCCGGGGTCGGGTGCTGGTCGGTCCGGAGGAGGTCCGGGACGAACTCTGGGTGGTGGACGGCCGGGTGACCTTCACCCGCCCGCTGACCGCCGGGGACGTCCGGACGGTGACCGGCTTCGCGCTGCCCGGCCTGGTGGACGCCCACTGCCACGTCGGACTGGACGCGCACGGCGCCGTGGACGCCGAGACCAGCGAGAAGCAGGCGCTCACCGACCGTGACGCCGGCACCCTGCTGATCCGCGACGCCGGCTCGGCCGCCGACACCCGCTGGATCGACGAGCGCGAGGACCTGCCCCGGATCATCCGCGCCGGGCGGCACATCGCCCGCACCCGCCGCTACATCCGCAACTACGCGCACGAGATCGAGCCCGGCGACCTCGCCGCCTACGTCCGGGCCGAGGCCCGGCGTGGGGACGGCTGGGTGAAGCTGGTCGGCGACTGGATCGACCGCGAGCACGGCGACCTCGCCGCCTGCTGGCCCGGCGACGCGCTGGTCGAGGCGATCGCGGCGGCGCACGAGGAGGGCGCGCGGGTCACCGCGCACTGCTTCGCGGCCGAGTCGCTCCCGGACCTGCTGGCGGCCGGGATCGACTGCGTCGAGCACGCCACCGGACTGACCGAGGAGCTGATCCCGGCCTTCGCCGAGCGCGGGGTGGCGATCGTCCCGACGCTGGTCAACATCGCCACCTTCCCGGAGCTGGCGGCCGGCGGCGAGAAGAAGTTCCCGGCCTGGTCGGCGCACATGCGGCGGCTGCACGAGCGCCGGTACGACACCGTGGGCGCCGCGCACGACGCCGGCATCCCGATCTTCGTCGGCACGGACGCGGGCGGTTCGCTCGCGCACGGGCTGGTCGCGGACGAGGTGGCCGAGCTGGTGAAGGCGGGGCTGAGCCCGGCCGAGGCGCTGTCGGCGGCGAGTTGGGGCGCGCGGGAGTGGCTGGGGCGGCCGGGGCTGGCGGAGGGCGCCTCGGCGGACTTCGTGGTGTACGACGAGGACCCCCGGGCAGACGTCCGGGTGCTCGCGGACCCGCGGCTGGTGGTGCTGCGGGGGCGGCCGGTGGGGTGATCAGGTGGTCCGCACGGAGCCCTCGTCCGGCTTCTCGTTCACATGATCATCCGCTGAACGCGCTGTCGGTGTAGGCCGATAGGGTGGCCACCATGGCACCGCGTCCACTGAACGAGATCGTCGAGCCCGGTTGGGCCACCGCCCTGGAGCCGGTCGCCGGGCGGGTCGCCGCCATGGGCGACTTCCTGCGCGCCGAACTGGCCGCCGGCCGTACCTACCTGCCGTCCGGGCCGAACGTGCTGCGGGCCTTCCAGCAGCCGTTCGCCGACGTCCGGGTGCTGATCGTCGGGCAGGACCCGTACCCGACCCCCGGCCACGCCGTGGGGCTCAGCTTCTCGGTGGGGCCGGAGGTGCGGCCGATCCCGGCGAGCCTGATCAACATCTTCCAGGAGTACGGCAACGACCTCGGTCTGCCGCAGCCGTCCAACGGGGACCTCACCCCGTGGACCGACCAGGGCGTGCTGTTGCTCAACCGGGCGCTGACCACCGCGCCGCGCAAGCCGGCCGCGCACCGGGGCAAGGGCTGGGAGGAGGTCACCGAGCAGGCGATCCGTGCGCTGGCGGCGCGCGGCGGCCCGCTGGTGGCGATCCTGTGGGGGCGCGATGCCCGTAACCTGCGGCCGCTGCTGGGGGAGATCCCGGCGATCGAGTCGGCGCACCCGAGCCCGTACTCGGCGAACGGCGGCTTCTTCGGCTCCCGGCCGTTCAGCCGGGCGAACGAGCTGCTGGTGCGGCAGGGGGCGCAGCCGGTGGACTGGCGACTGCCCTAGGCAGGCCCGGCGCCCGCGAATCAGGAACCTGTCGGGGATCGCCCCCGCGGCGACGCGTGAGCTCACGGCCGAGGACGTGGTGGGCGAGCGACTCCCTGGCCTGGGTGAGGTCCTCGTCGTCGAGCGTGCAGGCCAGCGCGCCGGCCTGCACGCTGATCAGGGCGACATGGTGCCCAACGGCGTCGTGCAGGTCCCGTGCGATCCGCAGCCGTTCTTCGGTGACCCGGCGATTCGCCTCGTCCTCCCTGGCCTGCTCGGCTCGCCTCGCGCGCTTCTCGACCTCGGCGACGTAGCCGCGGTGGCTGCGGGACGCGCTGCCGCTGGTCACGGCCAGGGCCGCCCACAGCAGGACGACGAAGCCGGTGATGCCGGGGTGGGTGATGAGCGAGGCGCAGAGCAGCGTTGCCTTGACGGGGACGCCGACCGCGAGTGTCCGGCCCGGGCCGGCCTTCAGCGCGACCGAATACAGCACGTAGAAGACCGCCGGCAGGGTCAGCGGGTAGGCCATCCCCTCGGCCATGAGTACCACTGACCCGATGACGGTGACTGCCGCGGTGCCGAACGGGAACTGCCGATGCGCCACCAGGGCCGCGTAGACCACGGTGGACACCAACCAGCTCAGCGGCCGGTGGGAGCTCAGCGCGTGCTGGATGTCGGTGGGGATCGTCACCACCGAGAACAGCACCACCGTCGTTACCGCCGAAAGAAGCAGCAACTCCTGACGGCCCATCAGTCTGTTCCAGGCGCTCCCCCACATAGCTGGACTGTAGGCAGCCGCAGCCGCAGCCGCAGCCGCCACGAGCAACCGAACTACTGCCGGCGCAGTAGGTGGAGCCGAAAGCCACGACGGATGGCGCGGTCGCGATCAGTGCAATCGCTGCGGCGAGCCGACGACCCGGCGATGCGCGGCCCGGACGATGAGGAGCCGAACCACAAGGACGGAGGATCATGTCGGGTCTTGCACGCTGGTGCTACCAGCATCGCTTTGTTGTCATCAGTGCCTGGATATGTCTGCTCATCGGTCTGACGGTGATGTCGCAGGCGGCGAGGACGACGTACGACAACTCGCTCACCCTTCCGGGAACCGGATCGGGCAACGCCCAGGCACTGCTGCTGCGGTCGGCGCCGGCCCAGGCGGGCGACTCCGACCAGATCGTCTGGCAGGTGAGCCACGGCAGCGTCACCGATCCAGCCATCGAGCAGCGGATTTCGGCGATGCTCACGCAGGTGTCGCACCTGCCCGAGGTGGCCTCGGTCGCCAGCCCCTACGCGCCGGGCAGCCAGGTCCAGGTGAGCTCGGACGGGCGCACCGCTTTTGCCACGGTGAACTTCACCAAGGCGGCAGACGACCTGGACCATGCCGACATCAACCAGGTGATCATCGCGGCGACGGCCGCCCGTGAGCCGGGCCTCGCGGTCGAGTTGGGCGGCAAGGCGATCGCGAGCGCGGAGCAGACGCCGGCGTCGAACGCGTCGCTGATCGGCATCGTCGCCGCCGCCGTCATCCTGGTCATCGCGTTCGGATCGCTGCTCGCGATGGTGCTGCCGATCGTGACCGCGGTGGCCGGGGTGGCCAGCGGCATGCTGCTCATGGCCCCGCTCAGCCACATGATGTCCGTGAACGGCATCGCGCCGATCCTCGGCGCGCTGATCGGCCTCGGCGTCGGCGTCGACTACGCCCTGTTCATCGTGACCCGGCACCGCCGCGGTCTGCAGTCCGGGCTGGACCCGGAGCAGTCCGCCGTGCAGGCGCTCAACACCTCAGGCCGCGCGGTCCTGTTCGCCGGCGGCACGGTGTGCATCGCCCTGCTCGGCCTGCTCGCCGTCAACTTGCAGTTCATCGACGGGCTGGCCGTCCCGGCGGCGCTCACCGTGGTGTGCACTGTGGTCGCGGCCGTCACGTTGCTGCCCGCGCTGTTCGGGGTGTTCGGTTCGCGCGCGCTGAGCCGCAAACAGCGCCGTCGGCTGCGGGCCGGCGAGCTGGGCCAGGCTACGATCGGCAACGGCTTGTGGGCGCGCTGGTCGCGCACCGTGCCGCGGTTCGCCGCCGTGTTCGTCTCCCTGGGGCTCGCGGTCACGGTCGTGGTGTCCGCTCCCGTGCTGCACCTGCGGCTCGGCTTCGCCGACGCGTCCAACGACCCCACGTCAACCCACACTTACAAGTCCTACGAAATGCTCGCCGAGGGGTTCGGGCCGGGCTTCAACGGCCCGCTGGTCCGGGTCGCCCAGACGCAGTCCCCGGCTGACCGCGCCGCGCTGGACCAGCTCAACCAGGCGCTCAGCGCGGTGCCCGGGGTGGCCGCCGTGCAGACCGCGCCCGCGCAAACCGGGTCGGCTACCGGGCCGGCGATCGAGGTGACCCAGGTCTTCCCCACCACGGCGCCGCAGGCCCCGGCCACCTCCACCCTGATCAACCGGCTGCGCAACTCGGTCGTGCCGCACTACACGAACGGCACCACGCTGCAGGTCTACGTGGGTGGCCTGACGGCCACGTTCAACGACTTCGCCGCGACGACGAGCGACAAGCTGCCCTGGCTGCTCATCACCATCGTGGGTTTCAGCTTCCTGCTGCTCGTACTCGCCTTCCGCAGCCTGCTCATCCCCGCGATCACGGCGCTGCTCAACCTGCTGGCGGCGGCGGCCTCGTTCGGCGTTCTCACCGCGTTCTTCCAGTGGGGCTGGGGAACCAGGGCATTCGGGCTCGGCGCGCCCAGCCCGATCGAGGGCTATCTGCCCGAGCTGGTGCTGGCGGTCCTGTTCGGTCTGTCGATGGACTACCAGGTGTTCCTGGTCAGCAGGATGGCCGAGGAATGGTCGCACACCCGTGACAACACCCGGTCGGTGCTCGTCGGCGTGACCGACACCGCCCGGGTGATCACCGCCGCGGCAATGATCATGATCGCCGTGTTCGCCGCATTCGTGTTCATGGGCCAGCGCAACATCGCCGAGTTCGGCGTCGGGTTGGCCGCCGCCGTGGCGCTGGACGCGTTCATCCTTCGGACGGTGCTCGTACCGGCCGTGATGTACCTGTGCGGCCGGGCCAACTGGTGGCTGCCCCGCTCGCTGGACCGCCGTCTGCCGCACCTGACCATCGAGCCCCCCGCGCGGAAGCAGTCCGCCCGCGCGCCCCAGTCCGCCACCGTGTAACCCGGTTCACCGAAGGAGTACCTCATGTCCAAGGACCTGAACGAACCCCCTCTGCCGGCATTCCGGTGGTCGCCGCGGTACGGAGTCGACGCGCCCGCGGTCCCCGCGGTGCTCGGCGCCGCCGGCGTGGCATGCTGCCTGGCAGCCGCCTGGCGACGGCCAGGCAGCATCGCGATGGCGGCCACCGGGGCGGTACTGCTGGCCAACGCCGGCGTGTACCTGCACACCACGCTGCATGGCAAGCTGCGCATCTGGGAACGGGAGCTGGATCGCGTCGGCCTGCAAGGCAACGAGCAGCTCCTGGACCTGGGCTGCGGCCGTGGCGCAGTGCTGATCGCGGCGGCCAAGCGGCTGCCGATGGGACGCGCCGTCGGCACGGACCTGTGGACAAGGGACCAGAGCGGCAACAGCCCCGAAGTCACGCTCGCCAACGCCGCCGCGGCCGGGATCGCCGACCGGGTGGAGGTGCGCACGGCCGACATGACCGCACTACCGTTCCCTGACGGCTCTTTCGACGTCGTGACGAGCGCGATGGCGATCCACAACATCCCATCGGCCGAGGGGCGCTACCGCGCGCTGGACGAGGCCATGCGAGTACTGCGCCCAGGCGGGCAGTTGCTCATCGCCGATCCCTGGTCTATGGCCAGGAAGTATGCCGAGCACCTCGACCAGGGCACACTGCGCCCACTCGGCCCCGGCGGCCCGTGGCTCGGCGTCACACTGCTGCATGCCGTCAAGGAGCGCTGACTGGCCGGCGCGGCGAACGTCGCGCCGGCCTGCCTGAAGTGACTGCCAAGACGCCCTCTGCTGGCTGCGAAGGAGCGTCAAAGTGCCGCTATCGGATCCGGGTTCCGCTCATGCGCGAGTTCCACCATGAGTCCCGGCATGTCGTGTGGATGGCCGACGGCCACGGCAAGGACGTGCTCCGCTCGTTCTTCGACGCCCTCGGCGCCGACCGCGCACACCGGCTGACGCACATCAGCGCGGACGGGGCCGAGTGGATCGCCGATGTCGTCGCCGAGCGGGCCCCGAACGCGGTCCGCGCCATGGATCCCTTCCACGTCGTGCAGTGGGCCACCGAGGCCCTGGACGAGGAACGCCGGGCCGCCTGGAACCGCGCCAGGCGCCAGGCGGCAGACCCCGAACTCGCCCGCCGCCTCAAGCACTCCCGCCACGCGCTGTGGAAGAACCCCGAGGACCTCACCGCCCGCCAGCAGGCCAAACTCGCCTGGATCGCTACCAACGACCCGCGTCTGCACCGCGCCTACCTCCTCAAGGAGGGACTGCGCACGATCTACCGGATCGCTAGGACGGAGGGCGCGCCTGCCGCCGCCGAGGCGCTGGACCGCTGGCTGTTCTGGGCGAGACGGTGCCGGATTCCGGTCTTCGTCGAACTCGCCCGCAAGGTCGGACGCCACCACGACGCCATCCTGCACGCGATCGTCGAGGAGTTGAGCAACGGACTCATCGAGTCCACGAACACGAAGACCAGGCTCATCATCCGCCGAGGCTTCGGCTTCCGCTCCGCCGACGCCGTCATCGCCCTCGTCATGCTCTGCCTCGGCGGCAACCGTCCCGCCCTACCCCGCCGCCAACTCACATGACCCGACCCACAGGTCCAACACAAGAGCCCCAAAAAGGGGAGAACTCACAGGTCCGAGCCCCGTGGACAGAGGCAAGCCGGGTTCCAAGATGCACGTCCTGTCGGACGCGGGAGGGCTGCCCCTGGTCGTCGGCGTGAGCGCGGCCAACACCCACGACAGCAAGGCCCTGAAGCCCATGGTGGAGGGCTACCAGATGAGACAAGCCCCGGGCCGCGGTCCCATTCGCAAGCCCGGGCGCCTGCACGCCGACAAAGCGTATGACGTCCCCCACCTGCGAAAGTGGCTACGCGGCAAGCGGATAGGCGTCCGCATCGCCCGAAAGGGCATCGACTCCAGCGAGCGTCTTGGGCGTCGCAGGTGGGTCATCGAGCGCACAATATCATGGCTGTCCGGCTACCGCCGACTCAACCACCGCTACGAGCGCGATCCCCACAACTACCTGGCCTTTCTCGGCCTCGCCGCAGCCCTGTGCTGCTACAAACGGCTCATCCGCCTCACCGCGTAGGACACGGTCTTGAAAGGGTGATGTCGGGGCTGTTTGACTGACGGCCGCTGGTCTCCTCCGGTAGCTCTGTTGGCGTGGGGTACGCGCAGGGCGGCGGGCTGACCGACGCGGAGAGGGCCACGCGCGAGCGGTTGCGGCTGCAGGCCGCAGAACGCTTTGAGCTGGGGCAGAAGAACGGGGAGATCGCCACGGCAGTGCGGGTGAGCGAGCGGTCGGTGGAGCGGTGGCGCCGGGCCTGACGCAGCACGGCGAGGTCCGGCTGTGGTCTTCGGCGAGCTCCGGCGCTCCTTCGGACGAACGTCAGGAGTTGACTGACATGTCATCAAGTCGTTTAAATTTTACCGGTCTTGATCTGAGCACAAGCAGGACCTAGGCTTGCCCGGTGATCGATGCGGCACGCGCGTTCGATGAGCTCGGCCCTGTTGTCAGCAGGCATCCGGTTGCCAACGGCAAGCGATGTGTGAATGCCTTCTGGGCGCTGGGCATCGGCGTCCCGGTCGGTTGGTTGGGCCTGTGGGGAGCGACTGCTGTCGGCGATGACGCGACGGTCCTCGCCCACAGGGCGGTAGGCGTGCTCATCGGCCTTGGCTTGGCCGGGCTCTACATCGCGGTGACTCAGGCTCTCCGGGTAGTTCGCGGCGGATCGGCGGAGTACTTCGAGGTACGCGAGCGCGGCCTGGTCCACGGCTCCCGGCGGGGGCCGACGGTCTTCGCCTGGGACCGGGTCACCGCGATCACCATTCGGACCGCCCAGCGGGACAACAGGCTCGCCCGGCAACTGGGCACCGGCTATCGGTGCGTGCTTCGCTTGGCCGACGGCAGGCGGGTTCGGGTGGACGGACTGGCCGAACAGCACGGCACTTTGGGCCTCGCGGTGCTCGGTCGGTGCCCGCACGCACTCCGGCTCACCGGTGATGAGTGGTGGCAGAAGGCAGGCGGCTGGTTGCCGGCCGCAGGCGCGGCATGCTTTGCCGCGGTCATCGCGATGATCGTCTTCATCGTGGGTCACCCGGACAAGGAGATCACCGACCCCAATGACATTGCCAACGTGCGCGACATACCCGGCCTCGGCGGAACCCAGGTGGTTCTGCTCGCCGTCGGAATCCTGGTGTGCCTGATTGCGGGCGTCACATGCATCGTCCTGTCTGTGCAGGCTCGGAGGATGCGCAGGTGAGAGCGCCCGCAGCAGTGACGGACGTCGCCGCCCTCGTCCAGAGAGAGCTGAACGGCGAGCCCGACGACAGCGGCGTTGCCATCCTCTGGGCGTGCATCGCCGACCTCGACAAGAGCGTGCCCCTGATCAACTCGGAGTACTGCGCCTCCTACTTCGCGAAACCTCGAACGATGGCCAAACTTGCAGCAGCGCGCTACATCCCCACCGCGACCTGACCGGTCTGGATGAGGGTGCAGCGGAACGTGATTCGGTCGGCGATGGCCGCGCAGAGGCGGACGTGCCGCAGGTCTTGTCCCACTCGGTGAACGGTGAGTCAGTTGCGACAGCGGTGGCCTTTCATCCTGCGCGCTCGGTGAAGATCTGGAACAGCAAGTTTGGCGCCACTGCCCCCTCGTCGGCGGCGCGAGGGGCGTCACCCGTTTGCTGCTGCGCCAGCCATGAAAAGCCGCGCCGTGGGTCGGCCCAGGTCCTGGCCGACCGCAGTCAAGTGCCAGACAGGGGTGAGCTTTCGACCGGAGGCGATCCCTCGGCCGGGGTAGTGGTCGCGACGAAACGCAAAGCCTTGTGGCGCGCCCAGAGGATCAGCACCCCGAGGGCCACCAGGCCGGCGGCCGCCAGCTCGCCCTGCAGGTCGACCCCGGACATGTCCCGGTCCGCCTCCTGGGGCCCGACCCAGCCGCTCGGGTCCACGGTCAGGTGCTTGAGCTCGCCTTCGAAGTCCTCCTCTGTGCAGTCGGGGTACCAGAGCGTGGTGTGCGACAGCGGCGGGCCGTCGTTCGCCTGTACCTCGCACCGCCAGGATTCGTTGTCATTCTCGTCCCGGTAGCTGTGCATCGCGGTGACTTTCGCCGTCTTCGGCACCCCCCAGTGCAGCAACACCTCACCCTGGACGATGTCGCCGCCCCCGAACAGCACGAAGGCCCCGATCACGAACGCCGCCAGAACCAGCCGCATGCGCTGCAGCATGGCCAGCACGGCAAGCACAGCACCCCCTGCCGCCACACCCGGCAACAGCCCGACCGGGGCGAGGTCCGGGTTGCTGCCCAGCAGGATCGCGCCCAGCAGCGCCAGCGGGGCGAGAACGGCGGCCCGGCCACTGAGCCGCAGCGCCCGCGGGTGCGGCGCGGCCTGGGTCTTCGCAGATGACCTGCGCCTGTCCAGCCAGGTACTGCTGCCCCAGACCATCGCGCTTCTCCCCTGTTCACCCGTCCGGTGACCGTCCGAGCCAGTCTGACCGCCTACTGCGGTCCGGGACAGGGCAGTTGGGCCATCAGGACGAGACAGTGACACACCACCCGCGCGGGACGGACCGCTCCATCAGATTGGCCGACCGAGCCTGGTGGCGCTCGACACCCAGAGCCTGCATGCCGCCGCCGGGGTACCCGCGGCCACGACCGGACGGGACGCCGCCAAGAAGGTGCCGGGCCGCAAGCGAGGGCTGGCCGTCGACGTGCCGGGCCTGGTGATCGCCGTGGTAAGAAGACCGTGGTCGACCACGGCGCCGGCCTGGGCATCGCGGTGGAGATCGTCGAGCGCAACCCGGTGCACCTCCACCCCGTCTTGGCGCGGCGCGTGAGCGGCGACCCACAGCAGACCCTTGGTGCCCTGCTGGCCCGCCTGGAGGTTCGCGAGCGGCAGATCGCGCAGTTGACCGCGCTGCTGGACGGACTCGCCCAGGCCGCCGAGCACATCACGATCACCCGCAAGACGCTCCTGGAACTGCCCGACGAAGCGCCCCTGGCACCGGCCACATCGACTCCGGCCCTGCCGGACGGCCCGGCCTACCAGCAGATCATGGCCGTGTTCGCCGAAGCCGACGCCCCACTGCGGGCGAGGAACGTGTGCGAGGCAATGGACCTGGGTCTCATGCCGAACAACATCAACAACGTCCGCATCAAACTGAAGCGACTGACCGGGCGCGGGATCCTGGCCGAGACCGAGCCGGGACTGTTCACCAGGCCGCGACCGTAACCGCCTGGCAAACCCGCGACCGGCCCACTCGCCCAAATCGCAACGACGAAGCGGACATCAACTGTCAGCCGAACGGCTTCGACACCACTCGATCAAGTTCACTGGCACTCGACCTCGTAGGCACCGCCAGTGCACCTCCTGTCGCTGCCACTGTGGTCTTGGGAGGCGATCAAGAAGATGAGACCGAAGAACAGAGCTGAGACAAGCAAGCCCACGAGCAGTACGATCCCGCAGCCGGGTGGCGGGTTTTGTTCCTTGAGATACATGCCGGCCCCCTCCCGTACCTAGTGCTCCGGGCGGACCCCGAACAAACCCCTGGGCGTACCTCGACCCCGCCCGGCCGTATCGGTACGGGGCCGAAGGAATCAGACTCCGACGCCTCCCGAACCGCTTTGGACAGGTGCGCCGAGGCTCCGCTTCAAACTCAAGCGAATGACCGCCGGGGATCCTCGCCGTGCCCGAACCCGGCTCGTTCGCCCAGCCCGCCCGTAGCATCGCCTACGAAAACGCGACCAGCGGACCTTGTCGAAACGGATCACCAACCCGCCGCACGCCCAGCTGACCGAGCTCGGCATGAGCCGGGAGTGGCGACGGCACCCGGGACGATCAGCAAACAGCTGACCACCGCGTTCACCCACCGCGCGGCCCCCGCCCCACCATGGGGCCGGGGCCGGGCGGCTGTACGTGGTGATCCGAAGTGCGTAGGAAGGGGCCCGTGGTGGGAGGCGGTCTGGTGCCGCAGGCACTCTGGCGCTGCGAAGGACGGGAGGTGTGTACTGGTGGCCTGTCGCATCAGGGGGCTGCATGCCGCACACACCGGATCCAGGACCGCCCGTCCCGGCGGGCGAAACACCCGAACCGTCATCAGGCGACCCCGGTCCGGACGAGGCCCCCGACAAGAGGAACTGGCTGAGCCCTATCAAGGTCGGCACGTTGTGGTCCGTACGACCGGACTGGGTGGGACGCGTGGCCCACCTGGCGGGTGTCCGCAGCCACATGATCCCCGGGAAGGATTACGGCACGTACGGGAAGGGCCAGGACAGTTACTACTACCACCCCGGGGATGTGCAACGAGCGGCGGTGGCCATCTCCGAGGGCCGCGTCGACGTCCCGTCGATCTGGCGCACCGACACCCCCGACGGCCGACGGGCGGAGTACTGGAGCAGGTTCCGTCTTCGGCTGACCATCACCATCTTTCTGGTATGGCTCGGCGGCGGCCTGGGATTGATGGCCTGGTACCTGGTGCCCCTCGCGTACGAGGTGCTCTTCGTCCGAAAGTGACCGGGGGCTCAACGCTCAGGCCGGGCAGTTGGAGGTCGCCAAGCGCCTGCCGGATCGCCTTGTTCGACGCCGCACCGGGGCGCCTTGTCGGGCGCCAGCAGGTGTTCCAGTCGGCCACCTGCCAACCGAGGTGCTCCTCGCCCTGCCAGAGGCCGAACACAGCGCCCGAGACGTCCGCCGCGCTCACCGGTCGCCCGGCCTGCTCCACCTGCAGCGCATCGACGGCGACGTTGCCGCCGCACTCGTGGACGCGCTGTGACACCTCGTCGGCGCTGTCAACGGGCGAAGTAGGTGGTCCACCCAGCCGTGGGGTGCTGCCGATACCGACGAGCTTGGCGCCGCCCAGGGTGGCACGCATGTAGGCGCCCAGCCGCTTCGGCCTGAGGTGTACTCGTCGATCGGCCGGGAGTCCCCACAGCCACACGATCAGGCGACACCGAAACGGACATCAAGTCACGTACCGCCCTCTGATGCTCGGGGTGCTGACACTGCCGCTGGTCGGGCTGCTGGGACTCGCCGGCCTGGAGGCTTTCACGAGGCCAGCGGCGCGATCTCAGGATGCTCGGAAGTCGCCGCGACCCCGTAGGCACGCAGCATCGGTTCGACTTCGCCCCGAGCCTCGTTGAAGCGAGCCAGAAGCAGCACGGCGCGCGGCTGCGGGTCCCAGTCCTCGGAGTCGAGCAGGACCCCGAGTTCGTTGAACGCCCTGACCATCTCGACCTGACCCATGAGTTCGATCACCCGTGCCAACGCCGGGGAAAGGCCCGGCGGCGCGACAACCTCGTCCGCGAAGTCCTTGCCCCCTGCTTCCAAGAGAACAGACCAGGTCGGCGGACGCTCGACTCCAACCCGTGCGGTGGTACGCGATGACTCCTCGCCGTGCACGATGCCGACAGGGAAGTCGCGTCGCCTCAACGGGGTACCCGAGCTTGGATTTCTGGTATTGCCCAGGGCCTGCCCGGTCCTATTCGGGCGGCAAGGCGTAGAGCGTGTCGCCGTGCAGCGCGTAGAGCAGGGTGCCGTCGCTGCTCAACCGCCAGGGCGTTCCGGGCCGCGCGGTATCCGAAAAGGTCCAGAGCAGTCGGCCGGTCGCGCGGTCGAGCGCGAAGAAGCCGTCGAAGGCGGCGAAGAACAGGACCGCGCCGATCACCAGGGGTTGGCGGTGATCCGTGGTGAGGGTCGGCAGGGTGGTACGCCAGAGCTGCTTGCCGTCCGTGGCGTTGATGGCGTAGACGGCTCTGGTGCGGTTGGTGGCCTCGGCGGCGTAGATCACCGAGTCGTGGACCACCGCCGAGCCGAAGCCGTCGCTGGCGTCGGGGTTGGGGAGGGTGAGGACGGTCTGTCCTGTGGTGAGGTTCAGCGCGACGAGTTCGGCCCCCGCGAGGTAGACGTTCCGGTCGTCTGCCGTGAACTCGTGACTGCTGCTCAGGTCGTCCGTGCGGAACGGATACGTCCAGCGGACGTTGCCGGTCCGCGCGTCGTGTGCCACCAGGCCGTATGCGGAGCCGGCCCGCGAGCTGCGCAGCAGGGTGGTGCCGGTGACCAGCACCTGTCCGTAGTCGTCGTCGAAGTCGGCCCAGGGCTGGCTCCAGGTGGGCTGGTGGGTGGTCCGGTCCACCGCGACCGCGCCCCCGGTGACGCGCAGGTAGATGGTGGAGGCGTCGGCGGCCAGCACCTTCGACAGGCCGGAGCCGGGCACGCCCCGGGTCCGCCACTGCTCCTGGCCGTCCGAGGTGCTGTACGCGACCAGGCTGGAGGTCAAGTCCTCGTTGCGGACCACCATCGCCACCGTGGAACCCGACAGTACGAACGGCGGGTACTCGGCGGCGTTGGGCTGCCCCTGCAAGGTCCACGTCACCGCGCCACCGCCTGCCGGGTCGAGCGCGGTCACCGTGCCGCCGGAGACCAGCACCCGGCCGCCGCCGGCCACCGCAGGAATGTTCGGCACCTTCTGCCCGTGATAGGTCCACAGCGGGGCCGGTGGAATGCCCGGGGCATGGCTGGGCCAGACCCGGGTGGACGGTGCGGGGCTGCCCGGGACGGCACCGTCGTGGGACGAGGTGCGGGTCCTGGGCGAGTTGGTCAACTCCCAGGCGCCGAAGCCGGTTCCACCAACGACCGCCACGCCGAGCAGACTCGCCAGCAGGGTGCGCCGGCCGGGGGTCGGCGGATCCGTCGGTACGCTCGGGGGGAGGGCGCCCAGCCGCATGGTGCCCAGCTCGGTCGGCGCCGCGGGCGGTGCGGGCGAGGGGGCGGCGGCGGGGCTGTCCAGGTTCATCACGCGGGCGGCGTGCGAGGCGATGGCGGACGCGACCCGTGTGGGCAGCCAGCCGTCGGCGAGTGCGGCCGGGGCGCCGCCGGGCGAGAGAAGGCGGCTCAGTTCCCGTGGCTGCGGGCGCGCGGCCGGGTTCTTGGCCAGGCAGTGCTGGACGACCGGGAGCAGCTCATCCGGCAGGCCGGCGAGGTCGGGCTGGTCGTGCACCACGCGGTAGAGCATGGCGGCGGCCATGCCGGACCCGAACGGGCCGTGCCCGGTGGCGGCGTAGAGCAGGACCGAGCCGAGCGCGAAGACGTCGCTCGGCGTTCCGACGGGCAGGTCGCTAGCCTGCTCGGGGGACATGAAGCCGGGGGAGCCGACGACGACGCCGGTCGTGGTTAGCCGGGTGCCTTCCAGGACCCGGGCGATGCCGAAGTCGATCACCCGTGGGCCGCTGGTGGAGAGCAGGATGTTGGACGGTTTGAGGTCGCGGTGGACCAGGCCGGCCGCGTGGATCGCGATCAGCGCCTCGGCGAGGCCGGCGCCGAGCGCGGCGACCGTCGAGGCGGGCAGCGGACCGTGGTCGGCGATCGCCTCGGCGAGCGAGGGGCCGAGGATGTACTCGGTGGCGAGCCAGGGGAGTTCGGCGTCGGGGTCGGCATCGAGCACGGGGGCGGTGTAGGCGCCGTCCACCGCCTGGGCGGCCTCGGCCTCGAACCGGAAGCGGGCGCGGAACCCCGGCTCCTCGGTGAGATCCGCGCGGACCACCTTCACCGCGACGGTGCGGCCGCCGGCCGAGCGGGCGAGGTAGACCCGGCCCATCCCGCCGGCGCCGAGCCGGGCGATCAGCCGGTAGGGGCCGACTGTGGCGGGATCGTCGAGTTCGAGCGGTTCCATGGATTCTCTTCCGGATGGACTGGAGCGCCGTCAGACGGCTGGCAGGGCCAGGACCTGGTTGTCCAGGGCGAGGTACAGGCGGTCGCTGTCGGCGGCGGCGCTCCACAAGCTGTAGAACGAGGCCTGCACGTTCGCCCGGTACGTCCAGCGGTCGGTTCCGTCGGCGCGGTCGATGGCGGTGATGGTCGGGCTGTCCCGCGGTAGCGGCCAGGTGAAGACGGTAGGGCCGGCAACTCGGAACCCGGAGTTGCTGATGAAGTGCGCATCGGACCTCCTGGCCCAGCGCACGGTGCCGGTGGCGGGGTCAACGGCCGTGACCCGGTCCGGGTTCCAGAGGTAGAGCTGCCCGTCGGCGGCTTCCACGTAGGGGTTCTCCAGGTCAGGCCAGCTCCGACCCTGGTACTTGGGCGCACCGGTGGCCAGGTCGAAGGCCCGGACGTAGCCGTTGCGGTGTCTGGGATTCTGTATCTCCGGATCCCCGGCGAACAGAGTGTCGCCGATGATCACGGGGAAGCCGCTCATCGCCCCGTCACCGGGGTCGCCGGCCGACCAGAGCTGCTGGCCGCTGGCTATGTCGCGCACCACCAGGCTGCCCTGGCCGTCCGTGTAGATGAAGCGGCTCGCGGTGACCAGCAGCGGCAGGCTGTCGCGCGTGCTGAGGTGGAGGGGGAGCGTCCAGAGGGTCTTCTGGTTGACGCAGTCCAGCGCGGCTATCACTGGATCGCCTTTGGTGCCACTGGGCATGTCCGCCCAGGCGCCGCCGTTCGGTGCCTGCTTAGCCAGCACGTACAGGATCTTGTCGTCGTAGCCCAGGAACTGGCCGACAGTCAGGGTGGGTGGCGGGGCGGCCTGCCAGACGGTGCCGCCGGTCGCCAGGTCCAGGCAGGTGAGGCTGCGCTCACCGGAGCTCGCCACGACCTGGGTGCGGCCCAGCGTGACGGGGGACGCGCCGAGGTAGTCGAACATCGGCCAGAGCTTGCGGAAGTCCCACTGCTGCTGGCCCGTCGCCGGGTCCAGTGCGGTGAGTTCGCTACCGACCACCAGCAGGGTGGAGCCTGCCGCCACGAGGTGGGGCTGGTTCTGCCCCGGTGCCTCGAAGGTCCAGACGGGCTGAGGAGGCTGCCCGGCGGCTCGGGTGGCGGGTGCCGAGGCGGTCGCCGACGCGCTCGCGGTCGGCACACGGGTGCCGGTGGACGTCGGGGGCGCGGGCTGTGCGGCGGGCTGGGCGGGCGAGCCGCGCAGGGCCCAGATCGTGCCGCCGACGCCGACCGCCAGTACGCCGGAGGCCAGGCCGATCAGTAACTCGCGGCGGTGGGGCCTGGGTTCGGCGGAGGCGTCGCGCAGGGTCGGCTGGTAGGCGGTATCCGCCGGCGGTATGGGTGCGAACGCGGGCGGTGTACTCGCCGGATGTCCAGGCACGGGCGGCGTGCCTGACGCAAGCGCGGGCGGCGGCCCGTCCCCGGGCGGTGGCGGGCCGAATTCCGCTCGTGGCGCGGATGGCTGGGGCGGTAGCGGCAGCCCGGCCGGCTCGCTCTCACTCCCGTCCGGCTCCTGATGCGCCATCAATTCCCCCCGGCTGTCTGGCAAAGCACCTGAGATTAGATCAGGTTCGGCCTCCCGGGGCCAGGGTCACCAGTCAAAGCTCGATCGCCACCACGAGCGTCCGTGGTCCGAGACCCAAGCCTGGGGGAGCAGCCGCCGACTTCGATCTTTACGGACGTCCGGTCGAGGTCGGACTGCATGACCGTGGCCAACGCAGGGCAGTCCCGGACTGCGCGGCAGGTGCGGCTATCGGATCCGGTTTCCGGCCATGCGCGAGTCCCGAGAACACTGGTTTCGGAGCGAGGGCAGGTACCGCATGATGACCGTTGCCGAGTGGGTGGAGCGCTGGTCCGAGAGCGCACCCGCCATTCCGACCGAACAGCAGCGCGAAGCCCTTGCACGAACTCGTCGATCCAGGCTGGGCGAAGGCTCTGGAGCCGGTGGCGGGGCGGATCGCCGCGATGGGCGACTTCCTGCGCGCGGAGGTCGCGGCGGGGCGGACGTATCTTCCCGCTGGCGCGAACATTCTGAGGGCGTTCCAGCAGCCCTTCGATGAGATGCGGGTTCTGATCGTCGGGCAGGATCCGTACCCCACCCCGGGGATGCCCATTGGTCTCAGCTTTGCGGTTGACCCGCAGGTGCGGAACCTCCCTGGCAGCCTGGTCAACATCTACCGGGAGATGGGCCAGGACCTCGGCTGCCCGCCGCCGAGCAACGGTGACCTGACGTCGTGGACCAGGCAGGGGGTGCTGCTGCTGAACCGGGCGCTGACCACGGCGCCCGGCAAGCCGGCGGCGCATCGCGGGAAGGGTTGGGAGGAGGTCACCGAGCAGGCGATCCGCGCCCTGGTGGCCCGGGGCGGCCCGCTGGTGGCGATCCTCTGGGGCCGGGACGCCCGCAACCTGCGCCCGCTGCTGGGGCCGGTGCCGGCGATCGAGTCGGCGCACCCGAGCCCGATGTCGGCGGACCGCGGCTTCTTCGGCTCCCGCCCGTTCAGCCGCGCGAACGACCTACTGGTCAAGCAGGGAAGCCAGCCGGTGGACTGGCGCCTCCCGTAACGCTGCAGGGGCTCCCCGCGTCCGGAAAGGTCGAGCTGAGACCCTGACGAGCTGTCGGTTCTCTCCGTCGCGCTCCTGGCATGAGTGCGCTGAGTCGTCTGTTCGGCAACGGCAACCTCGGAGTCAGCCTGGAGAACAGGCGTCGGCCCTGCCCGATCACGGCAGTGACCCCCGGGTGCGGACACCGCGGGGCACGGCTGAACGGAATGACGGATCATCAGATCCGTACTTCTGGTGGTCCCGCCGTAATCCTGTGGTTAAGGTGAGCGTCAGCCAGTTGGAGCCACTGCGGGTCGAACCTGGGGCGGGATTATGGTGAGCACTGCCGCAGAAGCCGGACGGTCCTGATCGATGGCGGCAACCGTGGAGGTGCGATCGCGGTCGCGCTCCTTCCGCCGCGGGTCCACCGCACCACCCACCACTCCGGCACGGCTACGACGGGCCGCCCTCGCGCTGCTCCTCTGCACGGCGGCGTTATGGGGGACGCTGGAATTCGCCCACACCAGCGCCCGCGCCACGGTGTCCTCGGCTGAAACCCGCGCGGTTCCGGCGCTTGTCGACACCTCGCAGCTGGCCTACTTCCTGGCCGACGCGGACCGCGTCGCGACCGGGAGCTTCGCGTCGGGGACGGTCCACCTGAGTGGCCCCGGCCAGCGCTACCAGGACGATCTGAAGTCGGCGCACCAAGCCCTGGAGCGGGCCGCCGAGCACGATGCGACGGGACCCGCCGGCAGCGTGCAACTGCAGGCCATCGAGGGGCTGATCGTCGAGTACACCAGCCTGATCGAGCAGGCTCATGCCACCGCGGGGCAAGGTGCCCTCGGCGCCGCCTATCTGAGCTACGCCTCGAGCCTGATGCACAAACCCGCTGACGGGGTCCTCGCCCACGTCTGGCAACTGCAGGCCGCCGAGCAGCAGGAGCTGGACCGGCAGCGGCACAGCCGATGGCTGGCACCGGCCGCGCTGTTCGGCGTGCTCGCCCCGGCCGCGGTCACCCTGATCCTGCTCGTCGGTACGCAGCGCTTTCTGAGCAGCCACTTCCACCGGCGGATCAACCTACCGCTGCTCGCCGCGTCCGTGCTGCTGTTCGCACTGTCCTGCTGGATGACCGTGCAGACCCTGCACACCGACCGGGCCTTCAGCACCGCCTGCGACGGGGCGCTCCCCCGGCTGACCGCCTCCTGGCAGGCCCGCACGCTCGCCGCGCAGGCGGCGGGCAGCGACGCGCTGGCGATCGTCGAGACCCTCCCCGGACAGGGCTTCCCCAACGACTTCGCCACCTACACCGTCCCGCTGGCAGATCCTGCGGTCACCCCGGCAGTGGTCGCGGCCGCCCGGAGCGAAGAGCCCCCACTCCACGGAATTCTCGCCGGCCTGCTCCACGCCGGCCTCGGCACCGACCCCGAACACCACTCGGGAGAGCGGGGCGCCGCGTTGCGCACACTCCAGGACTTCCAGCAGTTCACCGAGGCCGATGCCGACCTGCGACGGCAGGCCGCCGCGCTCGGCTCCGATGCGGCGCCGGCATCGGACCCCGCCATGGTGTCCACGGCCGTGGGCCCGGGCGGCGCGCAGCTGGGCGGGGCCGGCGCGGCGCTCGACGCCGACCTTGCCAGTCTCACGGACCTCCATCGGCAACGGCTGGCCGACGCCGAGTCATCGGCACGCTCCGATCCGGGCCTGGGCCCTGCCCTCGCCGTGCTGTGCGTCGCCATCGCGGTGCTGTGCCTGGGCGGCCTGTGGACACGCATCGACGAGTACCGGGCGGCGCGATGACGAGGCCGAGCTTTCTGGCCCGGTGCGGCCGTCAGGTCTGGGCCCGAGGTGGCCTCGCGCTCCTCCTCGTCGCCCTCTGCGGCGTCGCGGCTTGCGGCACCGGCGGATCGGGGCCCGTCGTCCACGTGCTCGGCACCTGGACCGGCAGCGAGCAGGACGCGTTCCTGGCCATGGTCGCACCGTTCGAGCGGCAGACCGGCATCAAGGTGGACTACCAGGGCTCCCGGGACTCGGACACCGTCCTGGCCGATCGGGTCGGCAACGGGACCCCGCCCGACCTCGCCGTCCTGGCCAGTCCCGGAAAGCTGGTGCAGTACGCCCGAGCCGGTCGGCTGGCCCCGCTCGACGATGCGCTCGACCTGCCGGGCATGACCAAGCAGTACGGCTCGAGCTGGGTGCAGCTGGGCGCCGTGGACGGCAAGCAGTACGCCGTGTTCGTCAAGGCATCCGTGAAGAGCCTCATCTGGTACTCCCCCAAAGCCCTTGCCGCACACGGCTGGACGCCTCCCGACAGCTGGGACCGGCTGAACGCGTTGGACCGGCTGATCGCCGGGTCAGGTGTCTCCCCGTGGTGCGTCGGGCTGGAGTCGAGCTCCGCCTCCGGCTGGCCGGGCACCGACTGGCTGGAGGACATCGTCCTGGCACAGTCGGGGCCGGACGTCTACGACCAGTGGGCGACGGGCAAGCTCGCCTGGAACTCTCCCCAGATCAAGCGGGCATGGCAGACCTGGGGCGACGTCATCGGCACCAAGGGCCTGGTCCGCGGTGATGCCCGCGGCATGCTGCTCACGAACTTCGGCGCCTCGGGCGCTTCGCTGTTCAACGCGACCCCGGGGTGCTACTTCGAGCACGCGGCGTCCTTCATCACGGGCTACTACCAACAGACCGACCCGCGCCTCAAAGCCGGTGAGGACTTCGACTTCACCCGGTTCCCGATCATCGACCAGGCGTTCGGGGGCACGGAGGAGGTGGCGGGAGACCTGCTCGGAATGTTCCACTCCACGGCCGCCGCCCGGCAGCTCATCGCCTATCTCACGACACCCGAGGCACAACGGATCTGGGTGGCGCGAGGCGGAGCGCTGAGCCCGAACCGCGAGGTGCCCGGCACCGCCTACCCGGATGCCCTGTCGCGCCGTCTGGGACAACTTCTGGTCGACGCCCGGACCGTACGGTTCGACGCCTCCGACCTGATGCCGGACGCGATGCAGAGCGCGTTCTACCAAGCCGTTCTCTCTTTCGCCAACGATCCCTCGCAGCTGGACACGGTCCTCTCCGACCTCGAACGGGTCCGGACCAACGTCTATGCCCAGTAGTGCACGGCTGCCACCTCATCCACTCTGCGCCGCCTACGTCATCAGCTCGCCCCTGGACGACGGTTCGGCATGCTCGACCTACCGGGCGCCGTCGTCGCTGCCCTTACCGATCCCTCCCCGTCCGGGCCGCAGCCCTCCGCTGCACAGCCTGCCCGGTTCCACCGCAGCCCCCGACTGCCTCGCAACCCGGTTCCCCGCGCCCGTAGGCGCATCGAGGCGCTTGCCCGCGACAACGACCCGGAGCGGTCCGGCCTTCGTCACAGGAGCGCAACGGGGCGATCTGCGCCGGTACTTGTTGCGTGGAGACAACTGACCGGCCGTGACGGCCGGCCGAAATCGCTCACCGTTCCCGGGGGGTATCGCCATGAAGGCCAACCGTCTTGCCGCAGCCGCTGTGGCTACCGCGTTCGTCGCTCTCGCTCTGACCGCTTGCGGCCCGGACCAGATCAACGCTGCCGGCGGCTCCCCGACGGCCGGCGCCGCGGCCTCCAACGGCGGCAGCCCCCGGCCGGTCCCCGCCGAGAGCGCCACGTCGCGCCCGCTGCCGTCGCACACTGCCACCGCCGCCACCCGCGCCACGCCCACCGGCACGCCGGGCTCCTCCCGGCCGGCCGAGGTGCCCGTGCTCGGTGCGTCGTGGGTACCAGGCCAGAAGGGATACGGTCAGGCGCGGCCCGCCACGGTCTTCAACGGCGGCGACCCGACCGGCCTGGTGGAGCACCTGGCCTGGTCGTCCTGGGGCGGCCCGTCGGCCACCGGCACCGGCACTGCCGAATACGTCGGCCCCGGGCAGAGCGTGGCCACCGGGATCCCGGCGCAGGCCGACATCGTCGCGTTCGACCTCGGGACCTGTAACGGCCACACGGCGTACCGGGCGATCGAGTGGTACTTCCCCGCGCACGGCCAGCACTTCGACGCCACCCGCTACCTTGACGCCTGCACCGGCGAGGACCACGGCATGTAGCCCATGCTGTGCTTGGCCGTGCTGCTGCTCTACCGCGCCCTGACCACCTCGCCCGGCAAGCCGGCGGTGCACCGTGGCAAGGGGTGGGAGGAGGTCACCGAGCAGGCGATCCGCGCCCTGGTGGCGCGCGGCACCCCGCTGGTGGCGATCCTGTGGGGGCGCGACGCCCGCAACCCGCGGCCGCTGCTCGGCCCGGTACCGGCGGTGGAGTCGGCGCACCCGAGTCCGATGTCGGCCGACCGCGGCTTCTTCGGCTCCCGACCCTTCAGCCGGGCCAACGACCTGCAGTATCACTGCCACGTCCCGCCATGATGTCCCTCTCCCCTCGGTGCGGCCACCGGAGCAGTGGAGTGCCCCGGCCGAGCGGCCCGTCGGTCAGCGGCGCCGGACCCAGGCGACCGCTTTCGCCGAGCCGAACCCCCCGATGACCACTGCCGAGACCACCATGCCGACCAGGCCCGGCACCGCCCCGCCGACCAGCACGAGGAGCACGCCGCCCAGAACGTTCAGCACCTCCAACGCGATCACGGTGCGCCGCGCCCAGTCCTGGCGGGCCGCCGCACCCAGCGCGCAGGCCGCCAGGAGCAGCGCGGTCCCCAGCGTCACCCACGCGGCCGTGACGAGCAGGCCGCTGTCGTCCGTGTAGCCGTTGGCGATGTCGTTCCGGTTCTCGCGGAACAGGACCATGGCGAAAACGAGGTTGACGGCCGCTTGGAGCCAGACCACCACCAGCGCGCCTTTGAGACCACCCGGCATCCGGTCGGTCGCGTACGACTGCACCATCTCCCCACCCCCTGCTCGGCTTTCCACCCCGTTGCGAGGTGGGTAGGCGGACACCGAAGCGGTGTCCGTGTTCCAGGTCACTCCTCCACGTCCTCGTCCTCGACGTCGCCCGGGTGCGCCGAGGCGGCCGTGAGCCGGTGGACTTGGGTCTGTTCATGGAGTGCCCCAGGCCACCACCAGGCACTCTCCTCGGGTGCCGGGCCCGCGACCGCTTCGCGCAGCCGGGCCTGGGTCATCGCCCCGAAGCCGCCCAGGGCGACTCGGCGGGCTTGGGAGGCGTCCGGCGGCAGATCGGTTCGCAGCTGTGCGAGGCAGGCGTGCCCCAGCGCGCTGATCGGATTGCGCCCGGAGTACCCCCGACGCCGACACATCAGGACCCACACCACCGGGGCGACCAGAAGGCAGCCCCCGAGGGCCAGCTGGGACTGGCCCGAGTTCGAATCCCCGCTCTCGGCCGCGATCATGCATGCGACTGGCACCTGCAGGAACAGGACGGCGGCGCACAGTCCGACGATCTGCCCTTTCCGAAACAGGGTGACCGCCAGCCGTGCGAGCGCCAGTTCGTCGAAGAGCAACTGGAAGATCAGCCGGGACCTGGCCACGCGCCGGCGTACCGACTCCACGCCCTCAGCCCCTACGGCCAGGACGGCACCCAGTACCGCTCCGTCCACCAGGCGCAGCGGCAGTCCGGACGCGATCTGCTCCGCCTCCTCCTCGACGGGCGCCGCAGGCGCGCGTCCTCGGCACGCAAATCGCCCCGCTCGACGAGGTCGGCGATCACGGCGTCCACCACGCGGCCCGGCCCGCCGGCGAGCATGCCCAGCAGTGCCGGGGTCAAGTCCGTCCCGTCGAGCGTCGCGCGGACCCGTTCGGCGCTGATGTGCCGCTCGGCGTGCGCCAAGCCCAACGGAACGGCGATCCCTCCGAGGATCACCATGCCGTAGAGCGCCCACAACCCGTCCACGGCCACTTCCCCTCACAGCACCGAGCAGTGCGTTAGCTCAGTTTAATGCACGAACTGCCTTCTTTTACAGTAGTCTTGATGGATCATCAGTGAACGGACGGCGACTCTGGTCGTACTTCTTCGCTCCAATGAGTGAAGAGTGCATGGGAGTTGTCCATGTGTCGGAGTTCCAGCGCAGTGTCGTAGCGCAGGTAGTCGATGGCATTGTCGATGCCCCTGCGCTGTTTCCTCCTCAGTCGGGCGGCCTTCCCCGGGGCTGTCGCGACCTGTTCGGCGCCGCCGCCGATGATGGTGCGGGCATGCGCCGAGTGCGCAGGCGGCTGACGCCGCCGGGCGGACCGTGGAGAGGATCTGACGTTGTATCCGATCCACCTTCTGGTCACGCCGTCGGGCTCAGCTTCTCGGTGGGGCCGGAGGTGCGGCCGATCCCGGCGAGCCTGATCAACATCTTCCAGGAGTACGGCAACGACCTCGGCCTGCCGCAGCCGTCCAACGGGGACCTCACCCCGTGGACCGACCAGGGCGTGCTGCTGCTCAACCGGGCGCTGACCACCGCGCCGCGCAAGCCGGCCGCGCACCGGGGCAAGGGCTGGGAGGAGGTCACCGAGCAGGCGATCCGGGCGCTGGCGGCGCGCGGCGGCCCGCTGGTGGCGATCCTGTGGGGGCGCGATGCCCGTAACCTGCGGCCGCTGCTGGGGGAGATCCCGGCGATCGAGTCGGCGCACCCGAGCCCGTACTCGGCGAACGGCGGCTTCTTCGGCTCCCGGCCGTTCAGCCGGGCGAACGAGCTGCTGGTGCGGCAGGGGGCGCAGCCGGTGGACTGGCGGCTGCCGTAGGGGAGTTGCCGCCGTAGCAGACCGTGGTCGGTGCGGAACGTCAAACTCACTCCTACGGGTGAAATGACGCTCCGTGTAGCTCATGTGACGGATGGTTCGAGAAGACTGGCGGCTCATCGTTTCAGCTGTGTGGGGGTACCGCCATGTCTTCTCGCCGAATCGCTTCCGCATCCGCCGCCGTGGTGGTGAGCACACTGCTCACCGCCGGGCCCGTCCAGGCCGCTCCGGCCCCGGCCGCCACGCCCTCCCCAGGGAAGGCGCGCGCCGTCACCGCCGAACTCGACCTGGACGTCAGCCTGTTGAACAAGGCGGTGGACGTCCCCGTGAACATCGCGCTCAACAAGGTGGAGACACCGGAGCAGAGGGACGGATCGGTGCTCACCGCCAAGGTGGACGGGGTCGACCAGACCGGCCCGGTCGAGCTGGTCAAGGCCGACATCGGCAAGTCCGTCACCCGCGCCGACGCCAAGGGCACCGCCGCCTCCGTCAAGCTGGTCAACGCCGACGTGCACGCCCCCGGCCTGCCCGCCACCGCGCTGCTCGGCCTGGAGGCGATGAGCGCCGAGGTGACCTGTCCGGTCGACGGGCAGCCGACCGCGAACGTGGTCGCGCCCGCCAAGCTGAGCGTGCTGGGCAAGCCCGTCACCGTCGGGCTGTACGGCCCGACCAGGGTCGACGTGCCGATGGTCGGCAGCGTGTCGGTGGAGCTCTCCAAGAAGACCACCACCACGAACACCGCCGCCGCCTCGGCGCTGGAGGTGCAGGTGGAGGTGAACCCGCTGAACCTGAACGTCGCCAAGGTCACCGGGAAGATCACCGTGGCCTCGGTGAGCTGCGAGAAGCCCACCGCGCCGTCGGCCACCCCCTCTGTCACGGACACCCCGAGTGTCGCGCCCACCAGCGCGCCCGCCGCCCAGCCGGTGGCCGACGCCACCACCTCGCGGGCCGCCGTGCCGCAGGCGGCGGTGGAGAAGCCGCAGAAGCTCGCCGCCACCGGCGGCAGCAGCGCCACCGGCCCGCTGGCCGCAGGGGCCGCCGCCCTGGTCGCGGGCGGGGCGGCCGCGCTCTGGGCCACCCGGCGCCGCCGGGCCTCGCACGCGCGTCGGCACTGAGGCCGGCACCGGGCCGGTGGGCACCGAGGCCTACGCCGGGCCCACCGGCACCCTTGAGGGCGGGAGTGCCGCACCCGGCACTCCCGCACCGTGACCGTGCCGACGCGGACGGTTGGTTCACATGCGCGTTACATGAGAGGAACAACCGGGAAACGGCGGCTTGCGACGCTACGCGGGCACCCACCACCCAGCATTGCGAGGGACACGTCGTGGCTATCAAGGCCGAGTACATCTGGATCGACGGCACCAAGCCGACCGCGAAGCTCCGTTCCAAGACTCGCGTCCTGCCCAACGCCGACAAGATCCCGACCTGGGGCTTCGACGGTTCCTCGACCAACCAGGCCGAGGGCCACGCCTCGGACCGCGTGCTGGAGCCGGTGAAGGTCGTCAAGGACCCGATCCGCGGCGGTGACAACATCCTCGTCCTCTGCGAGGTCCTGGAGACGAACGGCACCCCGCACGAGTCCAACACCCGCGCCCTGCTGCGTGAGGTCGAGGAGAAGTACACCGCGCAGGAGTCGATCTTCGGCATCGAGCAGGAGTACACCTTCTTCAAGGGCTCCCGCCCGCTCGGCTTCCCGGAGGGTGGCTTCCCGGCCCCGCAGGGCGGCTACTACTGCGGCGTCGGCGCCGAGGAGGTCTTCGGCCGCGAGATCGTCGAGCTGCACCTCGACCGCTGCATCGACGCCGGCCTGGCCATCTGCGGCATCAACGCCGAGGTCATGCCCGGCCAGTGGGAGTTCCAGATCGGCCCGGTCGACGCGCTGACCGTCTCGGACGACCTGTGGATCGCCCGCTACCTGCTGTACCGCACCGCCGAGGAGTTCGGCATCGACGCCACCCTGGACGCCAAGCCGGCCCGTGGCGACTGGAACGGCGCGGGTGCGCACACCAACTTCTCCACCAAGGCGATGCGCGAGGGCTACGACGCCATCATCACCGCCTGCGAGTCCCTCGGCGCCTCCCAGGAGAAGGTGCTGGAGCACGTCAACCAGTACGGTGACGACATCCAGTCCCGCCTGACCGGCAAGCACGAGACCGCCCCGTGGAACGTCTACAGCTACGGCGTCTCCGACCGCGGTGCCTCGGTCCGCATCCCGTGGCAGGTCGAGGTGGAGAAGAAGGGCTACATCGAGGACCGTCGCCCGAACGCCAACATCGACCCCTACGTCGTCACCCGCCTCCTGATCAACACCTGCTGCGAGGCTCTGGAGAAGGCCGGCCAGGTCTGATCCGCCGCTGAGGCCCCCACACCCGCAGACCCTCCCCCGTTTCGGGGGAGGGTCTGCGGGTGTTCCGTCAGCCCTCGGTCTCGCTCTCGACCTCGGCGAGGTGGGCGGCGCGGCCGGCGCGGCGTTGCGGCGATCTCCCCGGTCCGGTGACGAAGTCGGCCGTATCCCCGTGCTGCCGACACGAGTTGGTTCGGCTCGTGATCGCGGTCGGGGTGTCGCGGGGGACCGGCCCCGAGGATACTGATCGGGAGAGGGCGTTCCGTTGCCGGTGGCCGCCCGCGAGCCGTGGAGCCGACAGTGACCGACGCCTTCCACCCCGACCTTCCCCCGGCCGCCCGGGTGCACCACGTGCCGGCCGGGGCGCTGGACGCCGGCACCACCCAGAGTTCGGGGATGCGCCGGCTGGCGGCGATCAGCGGGCAGAGCGTCGGTGCCGAGCGGTTGTGGATGGGCCAGACGCACGTCGGGCCCGGGGTGTCCTCGGGCAATCACCATCACGGCGACTCGGAGTCGGCGATCTACGTGGTGAGCGGTCACCCCGAGTTCGTCTTCCTCGGTGAGAACGGCGAAGAGGAGCGCATCCGCACCTCCCCGGGCGACTACGTCTTCGTCCCGCCGAACATCCCCCACCGCGAGGAGAACCCGGACCCGGTCGAGGAGGCCGTGGTCGTGATCGCCCGCTCGACGCAGGAGGCGATCGTGGTGAACGTCCCGGACCTGTCCGTCCACCGGCCGCGGCGGCCGTCCGCGTAGCCAGGGCGCGGTAGGGCAAATCGCTGGTCAATCGGCGGTCGTCGCCGGACAATTCACGGCATGACCCAGCAGCCCCTGCTCCTGCTCGACGTGGACGGACCGCTCAATCCTTACGCCGCGCCGAAGACGCGCCGCCCCGAGGGCTACGGCACCCACCGGCTGCTGCCCGAGTCGTGGGTGGCGCGCCATGCGCCGCAGCCGAGGGGACAGGTGAAGCCGCTTCGGGTGTGGCTGAACCCGGCGCACGGGGCGGAGTTGCTGACGCTGCCGTACGAGCTGGTGTGGGCGACGACCTGGATGGACGAGGCGAACACCTTCATCGGGCCGCGCATCGGGCTGCCCGAACTCCCGTACATACCCTGGACGGAGGTGTTCCGGGAGGATCCGGACGGACTGCACTGGAAGACCAGGGAGCTGGTGGCCTGGGCGGCCGGGCGGCCGTTCGTCTGGCTGGACGACGAGCTCGGCCCGCAGGACATCGAGTGGATCGCGGCGAACCACCCGGCCCCGGCGCTGCCGCTGTGGGTCGACCCCCGGGCCGGCCTGCGGGAGCTGCACTTCGCGGCGCTGCGGGAGTGGGCGGAGGACGCGTGCTGATCGGCAGCGTCGAGCGGCTGCGCCGCTACCCGGTGAAGTCGCTGCTGGGGGAGGAGCTTTCGGCGGCAGAGGTGGACCGGCGGGGCCTGGCCGGGGACCGGGAGCGGGCGCTGCTCGACCTGGCGACCGGGCGGGTGGCGAGCGCCAAGCACCCGCGGCTGTGGGCGGGCCTGCTCCGGTACTCGGCGGCGGCCACGGCGGACGGCGGGGTGGCGATCACCGGCCCGGACGGGCGTGGCGCCGACGAGACGGAGCTGTCCGAGGCGTTCGGCCGCAAGCTCGCCCTGATCACCGAGCGCCCGCCCGGCGCGACGGTCGAGCGGGCCGTGCCGGAGGAGGTGCTCGCGCGCGGCATCGAGGCGGAAGTGTCGTTCACCGTCAACGAGTTGGGGCGGGCCGCGCCGGAGGGTGGCTTCTTCGACTTCGCCCCGCTGCACCTGATCACCAGCTCGACGCTGGCGGCCGTCGGCGCCGAGGCCGAACGCTACCGGCCGAACCTGGTGATCCGCACCGAGGGCGAGGGATTCGTCGAGAATGCCTGGGTGGGGCGGGAGTTGACGATCGGCCCGACGCTGCGGCTGCGGGTCGTGGTGCCCACCCCGCGCTGCGCCGTCCCGACCCTGCGGCACGGCCCGCTGCCCCGCCGCACCGAGGCGCTGCGGATTCCGGCCGAGCGGAACCGGCTGGTCCCGCTGGAGGGCATGCCGGAGCTGCCCTGCGCCGGGGTGTACGCCCAGGTGCTGGTGCCCGGCCGGATCGAGACCGGCGACGCCGTCAGGGTGATCAGGGTGAACTGAGCACCGTGGTCAGGGCGTTGAGGAAGCGGTCGGTGGTCTCCTCGTCCCGGACGGCGATCCGCAGCCAGTCCTGGCCGAGCCCGGGGAAGGTGTCCCCGCGTCGGACGGCGAAGCCGTGCCCGCGCAGCCGCTCGCGCACGGCCGCCGCGCCCGGCAGCCGGACCAGGACGAAGGAGGCGGCCGGTTCGCCGTGGATCCGCAGCGCCGGGAAGGCGGCCAGGCCCTTCACCAGGTGCGCGCGCCAGAGGGCCAGTTCGGCGGCCGCGCGCTCCGCCTCGGCGAGTGCCGCCGGGCCGCTGCAGATCTCGGCGGCGGCCAGGGCCGGGGTGGAGACCGGCCAGAGCGGCTGGGCGGCACCGAGGGCGGCGATCAGCGGCGCCGGTCCGAGCACGTAACCGATCCGCAGCCCGGCCAGGCCCCAGGTCTTGGTGAGGCTGCGCAGGACGACGACCTGGCCGGGCAGGTCCCGGACCGGGGCCAGGGACTCCCGCTCGCCCGGGACGGTGTCCATGAAGGCCTCGTCCACCACCAGGGTGCGCCCGGGGCGGGCGAGCGCGGCGACGGCCTCGGCGGGGTGCAGCACGGAGGTCGGGTTGGTCGGGTTGCCGAGGACGACCAGGTCCGCCTCCTCGGGGACGGCGGTGAGCCGGAAGCCGTCCTCGGCGGTGAGCAGTACCCGGTGCACCCGGTGCCCGGCGTCCCGCAGCGCCGCCTCGGGCTCGGTGAACTGCGGGTGCACCACGGCGATGTGGCGTGCCGTCAGCACGCGGGCGAGCAGCACGAAGGCCTCCGCCGCGCCCGAGGTGAGCAGCACCTCCCCGACCGGGCGCCCGTGCCGGGCGGCCACCGCGGCGCGGGCGGCGCTCTGGTCGGGGTAGGCGGCGAGGTCGCCGAGGGTGGCGGCCAGGTGCTCGCGCAGCCAGGCCGGGGGCGTGCCGGTGCGGACGTTGACCGCGAGGTCGACCAGGTCGCGCCCGTCGGCGCGCACCTCGGCGTCGCCGTGGTGGCGCAGGTCGGGTTCGTGGGCGGTCACGTGGAGGCTCCTTGCTGGTCAACGGGAAGGCCGGGCACCCGGCGGACGTCGTACGGGCCGGGCGGCACGGCGAGCCCGGCGCCGTCACCGAGCGCGACCAGCGCGACGGCGTGCCCGTGGGCGGCCAGCGCGACGGCCGCCCCGGTGTGGTCGACCACCTGTCCGGTGCCGTCCGTCGCGAGTCCGGCCCAGTCCAGTACCACTCCGCGGGCGTTGCGTACCGTCCCGGGCTCCGGCACCGCGACCTGCCGGGTCCCCGGCCGGAGCAGCCCGGCCACCGCCTCGACCGCCTCCGGCCTGCCCACCACCGCCGAGGCACGCCGCAGCTCCGTCAGGGCGCGCGGCACCAGCAGGTCGTGCGCCCCCGGCCCGAGGCCGACCAGCGCCAGCCGTCCGTGCACCGCGGCCCGGGCGATCGCGACCGTCGCCGTCGCCGACTTCCGCTTGGCGACCACGAGTTGACCACCGTTCGAGCTCGCCAGCGCCGCGGCCTCGGCCACACTCGCGGTGCCGACCGCCGTACCGACGACCTCGGAGGGGTTCGGCACCGTGAGCCGGGCCAGCTCATCGGCCGGGTGCTCGTCCACCGGCACGTTCAGGCAGCGCGCGGCCCAGCGCACCGCCGGATGGTCCGCTTTGCCGGCCACGGTGGCCAACCGGGCGATCGCCGAGCGGAGGTGGCCGGTCTCCGCCAGTACGGCCGTCAGCAGCCGCATCGCCTCGACCGGTTCGGTGCCACTGCCCGCGCCGATGCCGACGACCAGGGTGCGCGGGACCACCAGGAGGTCACTGTCGCCCGGGTCCTCCTGGTCGGTGATCCGCAACACCGGGGCGTCCTCGGGTGCCTCCGGCCGGATGTTCGGGGGCAGCGCGGGCAGCGGGTACGGCACGTCGGTGACCAGCCGCACCGGGCGGCCTTCCGCCGCCGCCCGCTCGGTGACGGCGGAGCCGGGCCGGTAGTACCGCACGGCGTGCGATGTCAGGACGTCGAGCGGGCCCTCAGGGCGCGGCGGGTAGCGGGTGAGCACGGGCTCGACACCGAGGACCGCCTGTACCTCCCGGGCCAGCTCCTCGCCCCGCTCCCCGCCGGCCAGCGGGACCACCCAACGCCGCTGCGAGTCCACGCAGAGCAGGTCCACCTCGCGGGGAAGCTTGACGAAGCCGCTGTTCAGCAGTGAGACGACATAGGGGACCGGCCCGAACACGACCACCTGCGGGTACCGGCCCACGGCGAAGGCCAGCGCGTCCGGCGGCTGGAAGCAGTTGCCGCGCGAGGCGTGGCGGAGCTCGCTGCTCTCCGGCCAGGCGGCGTGCAGTTCCTCGGCGAGCGGGCGGACCGGTGCGTCGAGTGAGATCAGTCCGATCATCTGCCGTGCCCCTTCGTCCCGACCCCGAGGTCCCGGGCCCCCGCGATCCCACCACGTGCGGCTGAAACGGGTCAATCGCGTCGTGTGTGAGATCCGACGCGGACTCCGTTGCTTCGTACGGGGACCGCGTCGCAGCTGTTCGTCTGTTCTTCACTTCTCTTGTGCGGTACACGACATGCCGCGATCCTACTGTTCTCGGCGCTCCCGCCCCGGAAGCCCCGACACACGGAGGACCCCATGGCCTTCGCACGACTCCGCACCCCCGGCGCCCCCACCGCCGGCCCGCGCCCCGCCCGCCGTCGCAAGCTCCGTCCGCTCACCGCCCTCGCCACCGGCCTCGGCCTGGTCGCCGGCTCGCTCGGCCTGTGGGCCGCGGGCGGCAGCGCGGCCGCCGACACCGCCGCCGGCCTGCCCTCGCCCGACCACGTGGTCGTCGTCATGCTGGAGAACCACGCGTACTCGCAGGTCATCGGCAGCTCGAACGCGCCGTACATCAACGGCACCCTGGCGGCCGGCGGCGCGAAGCTGACCCAGTCGTACGCGCTCACCCACCCCAGCCAGCCCAACTACTACATGCTGTTCTCCGGCAGTGCCCAGGGCATCGTCGACGACAGCTGCGTGGACGTCGGCGCGCTGCAGGAGCCGAACCTGGCCTCCGAGCTGCTCGCCGCCAACCAGACCTGGGCCAGCTACAACGAGGGCCTGCCCGCCCCCGGCGCCACCGACTGCAGCAGCGGCAACTACGCCCAGAAGCACAACCCGTGGTTCGGCTTCGGCAACGTGCCCACCTCCACCGCCTACGGCATGGACGCGTTCCCGACCGACTTCACCACCCTGCCCAAGGTCTCCTTCGTCATCCCGGACCTGTGCGACGACATGCACGACTGTTCGGTGGGCACCGGCGACTCCTGGCTGCAGACCAACCTCGACGCGTACGCCCAGTGGGCCAAGAGCAACAACAGCCTGCTGGTGGTGACATTCGACGAGGACAACCGACTGGCCGGCAACCGCATCCCGACCCTGGTCTACGGCGCCCACGTCGCCCCGGGCAGCTCCACCGCCACCACCTACAACCACTACGACGTGCTGCACACCCTGGAGGACCTGGCCGGGGTCAACGCCCACGCCGGCAACTCCGCCGGTGCCGCGGACATCGCGGGCATCTGGAACTGACGCCCGTGTACGTCGCGGACTCCCGCAGCTCCAAGGCCCCCGTCGCACCGGCCACCGGCCCGGTGCGGCGGGGCGCCGCCCTGCGCGCCGTGCCGGGGGCGGTCCTCGCCCTCGGCGCCGTCAGCATGGTCACCGACATCTCCTCCGAGATGGTCAGCGCCGTCCTGCCGCTCTACCTGCTCACCGGACTCGGCCTCTCCCCGCTCGGCTTCGGGCTGCTCGACGGCATCCAGAACGGCTTCAGCGCCCTCGTCCGCCTCGTCGGCGGCCACCTCGCCGACCGCCGCGGCCGCGACGGGGCCGCCCGCCACAAGGCCGTCGCGGCCGTCGGCTACGGGCTGTCCGCGCTGTGCCGGCCACTGCTGCTGTTCGTCCACACCGTGCCGCTGATCGGCGCCGTCATCGCCGTGGACCGCACCGGCAAAGGCCTGCGCACCGCGCCCCGGGACGCGATGATCTCGCTCGCCACCGAACCCGCCCACCGCGGACGGGCGTTCGGCGTGCACCGGGCGATGGACACGGCCGGCGCCCTGCTCGGCCCGCTCACCGCCTTCCTGGTGCTGCGCCTCGCGGGCGGCCCGCTGCTCGCCGACGGCGGCGAACGGCACGGCTACGACGCGGTGTTCACGGTCAGCTCCTGCGTCGCCGCGCTGGGCGTGCTGATCCTGCTGCTGTTCGTGCCGAACCGGCAGCAAGGTGACGCACCGTCAATGTCGGCCCCCTCGCTGCGGGACAGCCTCACCCTGCTGCGCCGGCCCGGGCTGCGCCGGCTCACCCTGTGCGCCGTACTGCTCGGGCTCACCACCGTCAGCGACTCCTTCCTCTACCTACTGATCCAGCGCCGACTCGGCCTGTCCGTCAATCTGTTCCCGCTGCTGCCGCTCGGCACCGCCGCCGCCTTCCTGCTGCTGGCCGTCCCGTTCGGCTCGCTCGCCGACCGGATCGGCCGCCGCCGGCTCTTCCTGCTCGGGCACGGGGTGCTGCTGCTCGCGTACGGGGTACTGCTGTCGCCGCTGCGCGGGCTGCCCGCGGTGATCTGCGTGCTGGTGCTGCACGGCTCCTTCTACGCCGCCACCGACGGGGTGCTCGCCGCCGCCGCGGCCGACACGGTGCCCGCCGAACAGCGCGGCGCCGGACTCGCCCTGGTCGGCACCGGGCAGGCGCTCGCCCGGTTCGCCTGCTCGCTGCTGTTCGGCGCGCTGTGGAGCCTGGTGGGCGGCGCGACCGCCCTGGCCTGGTCGGCCGGGGCGCTGGCGCTGTGCGTGGGCGGCGCCGCGGTGGTGCTGCGTACGTCCGAACCCGTTGCCGCCGAGGAGACCGCGTGAACGAGGAGAGCGAGTGAACCTGCAGAACCGCACCAGAGTGATCGTGCTGCTGGTCGCCGTCCTGGTGCTCGGCGCGGTCGGCACCGGAGCCGTGCTCTACGCGGCCGACCGCACCGCCGAGCGCGACCGCGCCCAGGCCGGCGGGCCGGTCGTCAACCCGGGGAAGGTGTCCCTGCAAGTGCCCGGAAGCGGACGTCAGTTGCTGTTCCGCAGCATGGCCTGGGGCCCGCACCGGGACGAGATCACCACCGTCCCCGCCGACCGGCCGGACGGCCCGCGCACCGCCTCCGGCGTCCAGTGCCTGCGCTTCCACGCCGCCGCCGGCACCGGCATCTGCCTGCAGGCCCAGCACGGCGCGCTGGAGGACACCTACCGCGCCGTCGTCCTGGACGACCACCTGCACGAGCTGCGCTCCTTCCCCGCCGCCGGGATCCCCACCCGCTCCAGGGTCTCGCCGTCCGGGCACCTCGTCGCCTGGACGGTCTTCGTCAGCGGCGACTCCTATGCGGGCACCAACTTCTCCACCCGCAGCTCGATCGTGGACGTGCGGGACTGGAACCTGCGGGAGAACCTGGAGGACTTCACCGTCATCAAGGACGGCCACCCCTACCAGGCGCACGACATCAACATCTGGGGCGTCACCTTCGCGGACGACAACACCTTCTACGCCACCGTGGCGACCGGCGGGCAGACCCACCTCGCCCGCGGCGACCTCGCCGCCCGCACCCTCACCACCCTGCACGACAACGTCGAGTGCCCCTCGCTCTCCCCGGACGGCACCCGCATCGCGTACAAGAAGCGCGTCCCCGGCCTGCCCGCCGACTCCCCGTGGCGGCTCTACGTCCTCGACCTGGGCACGATGACCGAGACCGCCACCGCCGAGCAGCGCAACATCGACGACCAGGCGCTCTGGTCCGACAACGGCACCCTGCTCTACGCACTGCCCGGGGACTACGGCGCCGATTTGTGGACCGTCCCGGCGGACGGCTCCGGCAGCGCCCGGCTGGTCACCAAGGCCGCGGTCGCCCCCGCCTACCTGGGCTGAGGAACTCTGGGCTACGGTCCCACGTCGAGCAGAGTGTGACGTCCTGATCGGGTGTTCCGATCGGACGTCCTGATCGAGGGGGAGCGAGAAAGCGTGGACGGCATCCCACCCGAGCGGATGGTGACCGACTCCTGGCCCGCCCTGCACGGCCGCCCGGTCCTGCGGCGGACCGTCGCCGTCGGACTGGTGCTCGGCGTGTCCGTCGCCGCCGCCCTCGTGGTGCGCGGCGTCAACGCGCTCACCGTCGGGCAGGTCGGCCGGGAGACCGACCGCGACCGTGCCGAGCGCCTGGCCGGCCTCCACCCCTCCCAGCACCCGGGCGTGGGGCGGTACTACGTGCCGGTCAGCACGGTCTACACCCGGACGTCGGACGGCGCGCCGGTCGCGTACCTGCACTACCGGCTCGGGGGCGGCAAGGACCCGGGGCTGGGCGACTTCCTGCGGGCGTACGACCTCCCGGCGCCCGGGCCGGCCGCTCCGCTGCCGCCGGACCTGGCGGCGGCGCTGGGCGGGGACGAGCCGGCGGAGGCGCCGGAGCTGCCGGAGGAGGAGCCTTCGGCGTCCCCTTCCGCGGCTCCGTCGGCGGTTGCGTCCCCGTCCCCGTCCGAGACCACCTCAGCCCCGGTCGCCATCGCGGTGCAGCCACCGGACGGCGGCTCCGCCGGCGCGAGTGCCGACGCCGACGCCGACGCGGACGACGCGTCCGACGAACCCTCCGAGCCCTCCACACCCTCCGCACCCTCTGAGCCCTCTGAACCCCCGGCCGAGCCGGACGCCAAGGCCGGGGCCGGGGAGGGCGGTCCGTCTCCGACCCCGGCCCCGCCGTCCACGCCCACCTGGACGGCTACCCCGACCCCCGGTTGGACCCCTTCCGCCGTCCCCGTCCACCCGGCCGGCGCCCGCCGGATCTACGTCGCCACCATCCCCGGCGGCCCGCCGGGCTCCGCCGACATCTACATCCGCGCCACCGGCTGAGCCGCTCCGCGCCCCACGCCTCAGGCCCGCCGGTCGCGCGACCGGCGGGCCTGATGGGGCGAGGGGGCGGGGGAGCCGTCAGCGGGCGGCTGCCGGCCGGGGTGTTGCCGCCTGGGCCGCGGGCGCCGACTCGGGCGCCGGGCCCGCCGTGGCGGCCCGGCGGGTCGGGGACTGGCCGACGAGCATCGCGCCGAGCGCCAGCAGCAGTCCGAGCAGCTGCCAGCCCGTCAGGGTCTGGCCGAGGACGACCAGGCCGCCGACCGTCGCCACCACCGGGTTGATCAGCCCCAGGAAGGAGGCCGGCCCGGCGCCCAGGCGCTCGATGCCGCGGAACCACAGCACGTACCCGAGCGCGGTGCTGAACAGCCCCAGGTAGGCGAAGCCCGCCAGGTTGGAGGCGCTCAGGGCCGGCGGCGCGCCCTCGACCAGTGCCGCGAGCGGGACCAGGAAGGCCGAGCCGGCGAGGAGCTGCCAGGCGGTGAGGTCGACCATGGTGGCGCCCTCCGGGCGGCCCCAGCGCCGGGTGAGGACGGTACCCATGGCCATCAGTGCGATACCCGCGACCATCGCGGCGATCCCGAGGCCGTCCAGCTTCGCCCCGCTCTTGAGCACCAGCAGCGCCACCCCGCCGACCCCGGCCAGGCCGGCGAGCAGCGCCCGGCGCCCGGGCCGTACCCGGAGCACGCCGATCGAGAACCCGGCGACCAGCAGTGGCTGGATCGCCCCGATGGTGGCCGCGACCCCGCCGGGCAGCCGGTACGCGCCGACGAACATCAGCGGGAAGAACAGCCCGATGTTGAGCATCCCGAGCACCGCCGCGCGCCCCCACCAGCGCCCCTTGGGCAGTTTGCGGCCGATCAGCAGCAGGAGCAGCCCGGCCGGCAGCGCCCGTAGGGCGGCGAGCAGCAGTGGGCGGCCCTCGGGGAGCAGCTGGGTGGTGACCAGGTAGGTGGTGCCCCAGGCGGCCGGGGCGAGTGCGGCGGTGGCGGCGATCGTGGCGCGCTTGCGGTCCATGGCGTCCCCCTCAACGTTGACTATCTGAACGTTGAGATATTTCTACGCCCGGAGATCGGCGAACGTCAAGTATGTGAATGTTAAGATATATGCGACGACAGCGACCGACCGTAGAGAGGCGGAGCACCATGCAGCAGCGCGACACCGTCGACGACATCGCCGAGCAGTGGAGGAGGGTTCACCCCGGGCTGGACCTGGAGGCCATGGCCCTGATCGGCCGACTCCGGAGGCTGAACGTCCGGGTCGACAACGCCCTGCGCGAGTACTTCGCCAGCTGCGGCCTGGACTCCTCCGAGTTCGACGTCCTGGCCACCCTCCGCCGCTCCGGCGAGCCCTACGAGCTCAACGCCCGCGCCCTGCTGAAGTCCGCCATGGTCACCTCCGGCGCCATCACCAACCGCGTCGACAAGCTCTCCGCCAAGGGCCTGGTCGAACGCAAGCCCTGCCCGGGCGACCGCCGCGCCGTCCTGGTCCGCCTCACCCCGGCCGGCAAGGAGCTCATCGACGCCACCCTGCCCGGCCACCTCCGGAACGAGGAACGCATCCTCACCGCCCTCGACGCCGACGAGCGCGCCCAGCTCGACACCCTGCTGCGCAAGCTCCTCGTCGCCCACGGCGACACCGAACCGTTCCTAATCAGTGAGCAGGAGTGAGTCTTGGACCCAAACCTGTGCACTGCGGACATCCCGAACGGTTTTGGATGTCCTGGTTGCCCGCGTTCGCGCCGCGTCCAGCTCCGACGGATCGTGTCCGTGGTCCGGGTACGCGGGGGCGGGTTCCCTCACGTCCCCGGTCGCCGGGTCGGGCCTGGGCGGTCCGATGCCCGCGACGATCACTCCGGTCGTCGCGGGGCGGTGCCGTCCGTCGCCTGATCCGGTGACCGAGGGCGCGTCGTCCGATCGCCACGCCTGCCGCCTGGTGGCGGGTGACGGGGCGACGATCAGTGGAGAGGGGCTTCTGCCAGTGCTCGGCCCCCCACCTGCTGGTGTAGGCGGGATCGACGGCGATCACGCCGATACCGGCCTCCGCGCACATGGACAGCAGGCGTGCGCGGAGTCTGCCGGTGGGGATGCCCGAGATGAGCTGCCGGAACCGCTTCCTGCGGCCGTGCTTCTCCCGGGTCCTGGAGTCGGTGAAGTCGAGGTCTTCGATCGCGATGGCCTGCACGCCGGTGGCCTTGGCCCAGTGCAGGAGGCGGGTGAGGGCGTGGCGGAGTTGGGCGTCGCGGTGGGTGGCGGGGCCGGTGAGCCGGTAGTCGAAGCGGCGCGGCGTACCCATCGGGTTGCCGTGCTCGTCCAGCCGCCAGGCGGCGAGGTGGTCGGCGTTCATGTCCACGCCGATCACGCCCCCGGCGCGCAGGACATCCAGCGCGATGACCGGCAGGTCTTTGCGGGTCCAGGAGGCGTCGAGGTACCAGCGGCCCTTGGCCGGGTCGAGGTGGATGCGGTAGGCAACGGCCCGGTTCGCTTCGATCCGGTCGCGCCACTCCTCGCCCCGGTGCGGAAACGACACCGTCGCGGCCAGGACGTACCGGCCATAAGGTGCGTTGGCGAGATGCGTCAGCGGTGTCGGCAGCTTGAGGCTGACCTCACCGCCCGGGGTGACCCGGATCGTCTCGTTCCCGTAGCGCTTACCGGACTCGCCGTCCGCGGCGAGGAACCAGCGGGCCGCCTGCCACTGGGCGCGCCACTGCCCGACGCTCTTCCCGGCAGCCTGGAGGTTGTGCCGCTGGTTGAGCAGCTTCCGGCCGCCGCGCACCACCGACACCCGACCGGCCTCGTGGTCGGCCTTCACCCGCCCGTACTCGCGTTCCAGGTGCGCCAGACGCCGCGACTTGGCGTGCCACTCCCCGCGCGACCGGTACCCTCCGGGCTGCCGTTTGGTGCCCTTGGCTCCGATCGGCAGCGCGAGGCGGCGGCGGATCACGGCGATCCCCGCGGCAAGCCCGTGCAGGTGCTGCCCCTGCGCGCGGCGCGACAGGCCCCACTGGTCATGCGTGGCCTTCGTGACGGACCCGGCCCAGCGCGACGACGACTGCGGAGTGAGGCCCCGCTTACGAACCGCCCACGTGTGGGTGGAGTGCTCCAGGCCGTCGGCGACGCGCCGGGCCAGATCCCGCGAGGCGAGCGAACCCAGGTGTCCGCCGACCAGGCGCAGCACCGCGTCGTCCTCGGCGGTCAGGCCCTTGAGCCGGTCCCGTATGCACACACCCGATGCGGCCTCGGCGACGAACGGCCGGGCGATCTGCCGCAACACCGCCAACCCCGACCCCCGCCCTCGCAAAACCCTTCGACCACGCACATGCTGGCACACCCAGTACCATCAACGGCCCGGAACAGGCGAAGCGAAACCTTCTCGACAACACGTCAGCAGAAGCCGACAAAGTCACTCATGAACACCAAAGCTCACTCAACAACACTCAGCCGCCAACGGTTCACCACCCCTCCTCGACTGAGCCGCTGTCATGCTGTCCCGGCAGCATCGGATGCAAGGGGGCAGGGCAGTGATCGAGCAGGCGGCACGACGGATCGCCGAAGGCATCGTGGCCAAGGCGCCCGAGGGCTGGACGGAAGCCGTGCTCTCCAGCCAGGTCGACCGGAGGAGCGCCTCGCTCGCCGGCCGCATCACCGTCCCCGGTGCGACCGGCCATTGCCCGCCCCCGGACGCCTCGTTCGAGGACCTGCGCCGGCTGGGCGACGCCGTGCGGCAGTTGCGCGGCTGGGACGGTACTGCCCTGGAGCTGCGCTGCCGCCGTTCCGGGGAACATGAGCTGCTCGCGTTCGAGGACTCGGTCAGCCGACTGAACGGCGTCCGGGGCGGCTTCCATGCCGTCCTGGACGGTGACTACCGGCTGCCCCAGCCCGGCGCCGACCAGGAGGCGGGCGCGGCGGCACCGGTCGGTGACCCCGCTCTGGCCGGGGCGCGCTTCCGTACGTACCTGGAACGCCGCGCCGAGATCCGCAGCCGCCCGGACCAACTGCCGCCGCCCGCCCCCGAGTCCGCGATCGAGGAGGCCGAACGCCGCATCGGCCATCGCCTGCCCGCCGACCTGCGGGCGCTCTACCGGATCGCCGACGGCGACGCCGTCGGCCACGACCCCTGCCACCTGATCGGGACGTACGGCTGGCTGTCGCTGGAGAGCATGGTCGCCGTCCGCGAACGCCTGCGCACGCCCTTCTGGTACGGCTGGGAACTCGGCTGGGATTGGGTCGTCTTCGATGCCGACCCGCCGAACACGGTGCGCCGCTGCGGCGGACACCCGGCCTGGCTGCCCTTCGCCACCGGCGAGGACGGCAACTACCTGGCCGTCGACCTCGCCCCGGCCCGCGACGGCCGCCCCGGCCAGGTCATCCGGATCGGCGCCGACTACCGCGATGGTCCGCAGTACGTCGCGGAGTCGGTGACGGCCCTGATCGGCCGGTACCTGGAGCAGCTGGAGTCCACCTCGTACGAGTACGACGTCGAAGAAGGCTGGATCGAGCTGGACGACACGGAGGAGTGGGCCGGCCAGCGGCAGTTCATCGGCGAGATCCCGGACCCGGTCTCGCCCACCCTCCAAGCGCTGTACCTCCACGACCTGGCCGGGGTGGTGGACCTGTCGCCGCTGACTGCCGCGACCCAGCTGCGGCGCCTGTACGTGGGTCGCTCGGCGGTGGCGGACCTGTCGCCGCTGCGCGGGCTGCCCGTGGAGTCCCTGCGGGTCCCCCTGGAGGGCGGTGACCTCTCACCGCTGGAAGGCCACCCGACGCTCAGGTCGCTGGAGTTGGCGACGGTTGCGTCGGTCGACCTGGCGGTACTGCGAACACTGCCGAACCTGCACGGCCTCGACGTCGCCGACGCGACGGTCGGCGACCTGACCGTGCTGGCCGACCTCCCAGGGCTGCGCTACCTCGCCCTGAACCGCCACCAGTGGACCGAACTGCTGGCTGCGGACAACGTCCCGTCCACCCTCGCCGCCGCCGGCCTCATGGACCCCGAGGCCACGATGAGCGAAGCACTCGCCTGGGCCGCCCGCCTCGGCCACGACACGAGTGGCGCGATACGCCTGCGGTTCAGCTGACGCCGAACTCGCTGTCGCGGATGGCGGCTAGGAAGGATTCCCAGGCGGGGACGGGGAAAACGAGTGCCGGGCCCTGAGGGTCCTTGGAGTCACGCACGGGGACGACGCCCGGGAAGCCGGGAGCGATCTCGACGCACTCGCCGCCGTTGTCGGAATACGACGACTTCACCCAGCGCGCGTCGGACAGCTCAGGGTTCATACGGCCAGTTCCTCTCGGGCTTTGCGAATCAGCGCTAGGGATGCTGCCCTGGGCAAGGCCTCCACCACCAGCTGATCGTACTGTCTCTCCCAGGCGGTGACTGTCTCGCGGGTTCGCTCCAAATGTCCGCGCGCGTACGATTCGGCGTACCCGACGACGGAGCCGTCCGGCAGGTCCAGCAGCGTCACCGGCAGCTTGAACGGAAGGTTCTCGCCCAGGTCGAACGGTGCCACCTGGATGGTGACGTTCGGCTGTGCGGCGAGTTCCACGATGTGGTCGAGCTGCTTGAGCATCACAGCCTTTCCGCCGACGCGGCGGACCAGGCAGCTCTCATCGATGACCACATGGAGAAGCGGTGGCTTCTTCTGTTGGAGGAGTCGCTGACGGTTGGCGATGAAGTCCACTCGCTCATCTGCTTCGGTTCGCGTGATCGCGCCGCGCTGGAAGGCCGAGTAGGCCAGCGCTTCGGCGTACTCCGGGACTTGGAGCAGTCCTGTGACGATGGTCAACGCCAGCGTGCGCAGTCGACGGCATCGGGCCTCGGCGTCGGCGAACTCGGCGAACCCCTCCAGCAGGCTGGCCTTCGCATACCGCCGCCAGAGCTCGTAGAACGTTCCCCCTGTTTCGAACACCTCATCGGCTTTAACAGCGAAGTTCCTTGTTGGAGGACGCATCGCTCGTTCGACGTACGAGACCATGGTGTTGGAGTACCCCATGCGCTTCGACAAGCCGACCTGGGACCAGCCCCTAGACCGTCGCAACCTGCGAAGTTCCTGGCCAAATCGAACGGCAGGGGATGCGGTCGGATCAACTTCCTGTTCGCTCATGGCAGCTGAGACCTTTCACAAGACGGAATGGTCAAGGTTGATGCTCTGGTCATCGTAGGTGCACCGGGGCCACCATGGCTACGTCGCGTGATGGATCGAGCGCGAAGAGCCATCTGTGGAGCTCCCATGCCCAACTCCTCCTACCAGCCCCAACTCGGCGAGCTCGTCCTCGACTTCGCCCGTAGGGGCGCCGACGGTCGCCCCGTCGAGGGCGTCTACATGGACATCCTCGGCACCCTCGCTTACCTCCGCCCCGAGCGCGGCGGCTGCGAGTGGACCACCCGGCCCGAGAACCTCCGCCCGCGCTCGCGCGACGCGGCGGCGTGACCGAACGGAGCGATCGATGTTCAATTCCCTGCGCCCGCGCCCCCGGAGTCACCACCAGGCGCTCGTCCTGAACGAGGCCAAACAGGTCCTGCTGATCGAAGCCGGCACCCGCCGATCCGTCCTCACCCTCCCCGGTGGCGCCGCCGGGCGCCGCGAACCGCCGCACCTCGCCGCCCGTCGGCACCTCGAAGCCTCGACCGGCCTCGTCCGCGCCCTCCACTGCCTGCTGATCGTGGACTTCGTCGGGGCCCGACCCTTCCAGTTCGTCCACTGGGGCGGCCAACTCGACCCCGACCAGGCTGCGGAAGTCGCCCGCCGCAGCTCGCTGCACTGGGTGGACGAGGACAGCCTCCCGGAGGTCGTCGCCCCCGACGACCTCCGCCGCATCTCCCACGCCCTCGCGTTCCTCGCCTGGCAGGCGATGCTCCCCGCCCTCGTGCACGGCATGCGGCCGTAGTGGTGCGGTAGTTCGCGTGACCACGACCTCCCCGGCCGCGTTAACCCGTCGGGACGCCGGATCCGAAGGAGAGGCCCGATGAAGCGCAAGACCCCCAGGGAGATCGCCGTCGACGACCAGCTGCGGGCGGCCGGCGCCGAGGGCGCCCGGTGGCTCGGCAGCGTCGGGTGGGGCCCGCCGGTGACGGTGCCGCTGCAGAACGCGGCCAAGTGGCAGCGGGAGACCCGGGCCCGGATGCTGGCGTCGCAGGAGGACGAGTCGTGCACTTGGTGCGACCACCTGTTGCACGGCGGTCCGCAGCCCGTCGTCGTGCACGCCGAGCACCCGACCCACCTGGTCTGCCGTGCCTGCTCCGTCGCCGCCCGCCCCCATCGCCCCTGCCTGGACTGCGGAAAGCCGGCCGACTCGCGCGCTCCGCTGGACGGCCGCGAGGATGTCTGCATGGGCTCGGTGGCGATCTACACCCGCCTCCGCTGCGCCGCCTGCTTCCGAGCCGACCCGCTCGGCGGCACCTTCGGCAGCGGCTCGTGACGTCCCGCTACCGGAATTAATCGCAGTGCGCCGGGCTTCGGCCCGGTGGTGAAGCGATTCTGAAGAAGATCACGCCAGGCGGGGACCTGTCGTTGGGAAGATCGGCGATGTGCGGGTGAAGTGGTCCCGCACGCTGCCGTCCACTCCCTCCACGGTGACCGTGGTCAAGGACAGCGCGGGCCGGTACTTCGCCTCGTTCGTCATCGAGACCGATCCGAACGCCGACCTCGGGCGCATGCCCGAGACGGACGGTCGGATCGGGATCGACCTCGGTCTGACCCACTTCGCGGTCCTGTCGGACGGCCGGAAGATCGACAGCCCGCGTTTCCTGCGCCGGGCCGAGAAGCGCCTCAAGAAGGCGCAGCGGTCCCTCTCTCGCAAGGAGAAGGGATCGAAGAACAGGGACAAGGCCCGCGTCAAGGTCGCCCGTGCTCACGCGCGGGTGGCCGACGCCCGGCGCGAGTTCCACCACCAGCTCTCAACGAAGATCATCCGCGAGAACCAAGCGGTTGCTGTTGAGGACCTGGCGGTCAAGGGACTCACCCGGACGAGGATGGCCAAGTCCGTGCACGACGCCGGATGGTCGGCATTCCTCACGATGCTGGAATACAAGGCCGCCCGATACGGGCGCATCTTCACCCGCATCGGCCGGTTCGAACCGACATCGCAGGTCTGCTCGAACTGCGGCGTCAAGGACGGCCCCAAGCCCCTCAACATCCGCCTCTGGCAGTGCCAGGCCTGCCGGGTGTGGTTGGACCGGGACATCAACGCCGCCGTCAACGTAGCCCAGGCCGCCGGACTGGCGGTGACAGCCTGTCGAGCGCAGGTCAGACCGGGACCTGTCCCGGCACAGCGCGAAGAAGCAGGAACCCACCGAGACGGTCAGGCGACCGTGGTAGGAATCCCGCGGCTTTAGGACTCCGTTGGGAAATTCGCAAACCGGGCTGGGTGATCAGGCTGCGAGGTCGAGTGCGGCGAGGTGCGAGATTCGTGTCTTGCCGAGTGGTGTGTCGGTGAGCCAGGCGTCGAGGCGGATGAGGTTGATCGCGGTGGCGGCGAGCACGTTGCCGAGGTGGGTCTTGGCCAGCCCGGTGTAGCGGGTGCGACGGATGCCGGTGCGGCGCACGGCTTGGGAGATGGTGCCCTCGACACCGGCCCGGACGTT
>NZ_JBIWPN010000011.1:0-54897 GCF_044768305.1 Kitasatospora sp. NPDC101155
TGCTCGATCTCCACCTCGTCCGAGTCCACCAGCACGATCCGGTCCGGATTCTCCGCCTGCGCGGCCCGGACCAGGCCCCAGACCGCCGATCCGGCCGGATCGGTCACCGTCCCGTCACCACCGGCCGGCACCGCACCCCGAGTGACCACGACCAACCGGGCGGCCTCCGCGGGTTCCTCGGCCAGCCAGCTCCGGAGCGCCTCCACGACCCGCGAGGTCAGCGCGAGGGGGGTGTCGCCGTCACCGGTGGTGACGGCCTCCAGGACGGTGACTCCGGACGGCGCCGGGGCGGACGGCTGGGCAGCCTGCGCGGGCAGCTCGGTCCACTCGACCGAGAAGAGCGAGTCGCCGCCCGTCGCACCGGCCGCCGCGGCCTCCAACTGCTCGGCGGAGACGGCACGGGAGACCAGGGACTCCAGCGACAGGACCAGCCCGCCCGCCTCGTCCACCGCCTCCAGGTCGAGGGTGTCCGGGGTGAGCTGGACCACCCGCACCCGGATCGAGCCGGCCCCGGCGGCGTGCAGGGTCAGCCCCTTCCACGCGAACGGCAGGCGGATGACCGGCTGGTCATCCGGCGCGGCGGCACCTGACCCGTCGTCCGTTGAGGTGCCGTCCTTCGACGTGCCGTCGGGCAGCTGGTCGCGGAAGGCGGCGGCCGCGTCGAGCATGCTGGAGTGCAGGGCAGCATCCAGCAGTCCCGGGTGGATACCGAACCGGGCGGCGCTCTCCAGCAGCTGGTCGGGCAACGAGACCTCGGCGAAGACCTCCTCGCCGCGCCGCCAGACCGCGCGCACGCACTGGAACGACGTGCCGTACGCGTAACCCGCGCGCTCCAGCAGCTCGTAGCCGCCGTCGATCTCCATCGACCTGGCGCCGGGCGGGGGCCAGGCGCTGAAGTCGAACTTCGGCGTGGAAGCGGCGAGCGGGGTCGGCGAGAGGAGTCCGGTGGCGTGGCGGGTCCACGCCTCGACGGAGTCGGCGTGCGCGTCCTCGCGGGTGGAATAGACGTCCACCGTGCGTGCACCGTTGGCGTCCGGGCCGCCGACCGCCACCTGGACCCGGACACCGCCCTGCTCGGGAACGACCAGGGGCGCCTCGATCACCAGCTCGTCGAGGGTGCCGCAGCCGACCTCGTCACCGGCACGCACAGCCAGCTCCACCAGGCCGGTGCCAGGAACCAGGACCACACCGCCGACCGCGTGATCGGCCAGCCAGGCATGAGTGCGCAGAGAGAGCCGAGAGGTGAAGACCAGACCGTCCGAGTGCGGCAGACGCACCACCGCGCCCAGCATCGGGTGATCCGCCCGGCCCTGGCCCAGCGAGGTCGCGTCGGTGACAGGAGCGGCGGGGAGCCAGTAGTGCTGGTGGTCGAAGGCGTAGGTCGGCAGGTCCACGTGGCCGGTGGCCGGGACGAGTCGGGACCAGTCCACGGTGGCGCCGCGCACGAAGGCCTCGGCAAGTGCGGTCAGCAGAGTCCGGGCCTCGCCGTGGTCGTCGCGCAGCGCCGCCACACAGGTCGCGCGCTCCCCGGCCGACTCCGCGACCACGCCGGACAGCGCGGCACCCGGGCCCAGTTCGACGAAGACGACCTCACCCGTGCCGGCCGCCGCGGCGACACCGTCGGCGAACCGGACCGGGCGGCGCACGTGCTCCACCCAGTAGGAGGGGTTGGTCAGCTCACCGGCCTCAGCGATCCGGCCGGTCACGTTCGAGATCACCGGGAAGCGCGGCTCCGACCAGCTCACGCCCGCCAGGACCGCCGCGAACTCCTCCAGCATCGGCTCCATCAACGCCGAATGGAAAGCATGCGAGACCGTCAGCCGACGGGTCCTGCGGCCCTGCTCGGCCAGCGTCGCCGCCGCCGCCAGCACCGCGTCCTCCACACCGGAGAGCACCACCGCCTGCGGCCCGTTCACCGCCGCCAGGTCCACACCCTCACCCAGCAACGGCACGACCTCGGCCTCGGAAGCCGCCACCGCCACCATCGCACCACCGGACGGCAGCGCCTGCATCAACCGGCCACGAGCCGCCACCACCGCCGCCGCGTCCTCCAACGACAGCACGCCCGCCACATGCGCCGCCACGATCTCACCGATCGAGTGACCCATCACCGCATCGGGCCGCACACCCCACGACTCCACCAACCGGAACAGCGCCGTCTCCACCGCGAACAACCCGGCCTGCGTGAACACCGTCCGACTCAGATCACCCGAGCGCCCCAGCACCACCTCGGCGACCGGGAACTCCACCGACTCCGCGAGTCGGGCATCCAGCGCCGCACACGCGGCATCGAACGCCTCCGCGAACACCGGGAACCGCTCGTACAACTCCCGGCCCATGCCCACCCGCTGCGAACCCTGCCCCGGGAAGACCACCACCGCCCGCACCGGGCCGGCCGATCCCGACGGGCCGTCAGCGATCCCCCGAAGCCCCGCGATCGCCTCCTCCCGCGTCCCGGCCACCACCACCGCACGCTCGCCCAACACCGCACGCCCGGCCACCAACGCCCCGGCGACGCGAATAAGTGACGCTCCGTCAGCTGTTTCCAGTAGCCCGGCCAGGCGCTCCGCCTGCCTCGTCAGCGCACCAGCGGAGGCCGCCGAGACGACCAGCGGCACCACACCGTCTCCGGCGGGTTCCTCCATCGCCTCGGCCTCGGGGGCCTGCTCCACGATCACGTGGGCGTTGGTCCCGCTCACGCCGAAGCCGGAAATGCCGGCTCGGCGCGGGCGGTCGCTCTCGGGCCAGTCGCGTGCCTCGGTCAGCAGCTGGACGGAACCCGCCGTCCAGTCCACCTGCGAGGAGGGCGCATCCACGTGCAGGGTCGGCGGCAGCACGCCGTGCCGCAGCGCCTGCACCATCTTGATCACACCCGCCACACCGGCCGCAGCCTGGGTGTGACCGATGTTCGACTTCAACGAGCCGAGCCACAAGGGCCGTTCGGCAGTCCGCTCCTGACCGTAGGTCGCCAGCAGCGCCTGCGCCTCGATCGGGTCACCCAGCACCGTCCCGGTGCCATGACCCTCCACCGCGTCCACATCCGCCGTGGTCAGGCCCGCGTTGGCCAGCGCCTTGCGGATCACCCGCTGCTGCGAGGGGCCGTTGGGCGCGGTCAGGCCGTTGGACGCACCGTCCTGGTTGACGGCCGTGCCGCGAACGACCGCCAACACCCGGTGGCCGTTGCGCCGCGCCTCGGAGAGGCGCTCCAGCACGACCACGCCCGCGCCCTCGGCCCACCCCGTGCCGTCGGCACCGTTCGCGTACGACTTGCAGCGGCCGTCCGGGGCGAGCCCCCGCTGCCGGGAGAAGTCGATGAAGAGACCGGGGGTGGCCATCACGGTCGCACCGCCGGCCAGCGCCATCGAGCACTCGCCGCGGCGTAGCGCCTGCACGGCCAGGTGGATGGCGACCAGGGAGGAGGAACAGGCGGTGTCGAGCGTGACCGCCGGGCCCTCGAAGCCGAAGACGTAGGAGACCCGGCCGGACGCCACGCTGGCCGCGGCTCCGGTTCCGGTGAAGCCCTCCAGCTCGGGCGGCACGCTGCCGCCCGCGAAGTAGTCGACTCCCATGATGCCGCTGAACACGCCGACGTCGGTGCCCTTCAGCGTACCGGGGTCGATGCCCGCGCGCTCCAGGGCCTCCCAGGAGGTCTCCAGCAGCAGCCGCTGCTGCGGGTCCATCGCCAGCGCCTCGCGCGGCGAGATCCCGAACAGGCCGCCGTCGAACTGGCCGGCCTCGTGCAGGAAGCCGCCCTGGTCGACGTAGGAGGTGCCGGTCGTCTCCGGGTCCTCGTCGAACAGGCCCGCCAGGTCCCAACCCCGGTCGGTCGGGAAGCCGGAGACGCCGTCCCGGCCTTCACTGACCATCCGCCACAGGTCCTCCGGGCTCGCCACCCCGCCCGGCAGACGACACGCCATGCCGACGATCGCGATCGGCTCCCGGGAGGCGTTGAGCAGGCGACGGTTCGCCTTCTTCAGCGAGCCGACCTCTTCGAGCGACTTCCGCAGCGCCTCGACAAGCTTTTCGTACGACGTACTCACTTGACCGTCCTCACCAATGGGTACCGCATCAGCCTTCGAGGTCCTGACTGTCACCGAGTGCCAGTTGGACGAGGTCGTCCACATCAAGATCGGCGAGCGCGCCGATCAACTCCGCACCGTCCGCTCCGTCCGGCTCGGCACCGGGCGTCCCGGTGTCGAGCGCGGCCAACTCGACCAGTGCGTCGAGCAGTCCGGCCTCCCTGAGTCGGGCCAGCGGGAGCGCGGCCAGGGCGTGCCGCAGCCGCTCCTCGTCGATCTCCTGGCCGGTGCCCGGGCCGCTGCCCGGGCCGTCCGGGACGAGCGCGGCGTGCACGTGCCGGGCCAGTTCCAGCGGGGTCGGGTAGTCGAAGACCACCGTCGCCGGCAGGTTGAGGCCGGTGGCCGCGCGGAGCCGGTTGCGCAGCTCGACCGAGGTCAGCGAGTCGAAGCCCGCATCCCGGAAGCGGGTACCGGCGACGACGCCTTCGGGACCGCTGTGTCCGAGCACCAGCGCCACCTGGCCGCGCAGCAGATCGACCAGCACCGCCTCCTGCTCGGTCCGGGTCAGCCCGGCCAGCCGGCGGAGCAGGCCGTCGCCGGAGGCGGCCCGCACCGCCTGGCGCACGTCGCGTACCAGGTTCCGGAAGAGCTGCGGCACGCCGCCGCCCGCCGCCGCCTCCGTGCGCACGGCCCGGAGATCGAGCCCGACCGGTACGGCCAGGGCCCGTCCGCCGCCGATCGCCGCGTCGAACAGGGCCAGGCCCTCCTTGGCGCGGAGCGGCAGGATGCCGCCGCGCCGGTTGGACCGGGTGCGCTGGGCGGCCTCGGCACCGGTGGTCATGCCCGTGGATTGCTCCCACGGACCCCAGGCCAGCGAGGTCGCGGGTAGACCGGCCGCCCGGCGCTGGTGGGCCAGCGCGTCCAGGTAGGCGTTGGCCGCCGCGTAGTTGCCCTGGCCGGCCGAGCCGAAGAGACCGGAGGCGGAGGAGAAGACCGCGAACACCGCCAGGTCGAGACCGCGGGTCAGCTCGTCCAAATGCTGAACGGCGGTCACCTTCGGCTCGAAGACGTGGGCCAGCCGCTCCGGGGTCAGCGCCCCGATCACACCGTCGTCCAAGACGCCGGCCGTGTGCACCACGCCCGTGAGCGGGTGCTCCGCCGGGACCGCTGCCAGCAGCGCCGCGACGTCGTTCCGGTCGGCCACGTCAGCGGCCGCCACCTGCACTGCAGCACCCAACTCGGCGAGCTCGGCGGTCAGTTCGGCAGCGCCCTCGGCTGCCGGGCCGCGCCGGCTGGCCAGCAGCAGGTGCCGCACGCCGTGCTCGACCACCAGGTGCCGGGCGACCAGCACACCCAGCGAACCGGTACCACCGGTCACCAGCACCGTGCCACCGGCGGCCAGTTCGCCGCCCTGCGGCCCCGCCGCGACCCGCACCAGCCGGGGCACCAGCAGCGCGCCGCGCCGGACTGCCGCCTGGGCCTCGCCGGAGGCCAGCACGGCGGCCAACTCCTGCTCCACGGCCTCCGATTCGGTGTCGAGCAGGACGATCCGGTCCGGATTCTCCGCCATCGCGGTCCGCACCAGACCCCACACCGCAGCCGCAGCCGGATCGGTAACGTCACCGTCACCACCCGCCGCGACCGCACCACGGGTGACCACCACCAGCGTGGACTCCTCGAACGCCCCGTCCGCCAGCCACGCCTGGAGCACTCCGAGTACCCGAGCCGTCAGGGCCAGGGCAGCATCGGTCTCCCCGTCCGGGGCCGTCGCCCGCACCACCAGGGCGGCCGGGGCTTCGCCGCTCCCGGCCAGCGCGGCCAGCGCGGCGGCCGTATCGACCGGTGCCCAGGACGGCACGAATGAGGCGTCCCTGGCAGGAACAGCGGACTGCTCGACCCAGTCCACCCCGTACAGCACGTCGCTGTCCGGTGATCCGGCTGCGGCCTCCAACTGCTCGGCGGAGACCTCGCGGAAGACGAGCGAGTCAGTGGTCAGAACGAGTCCGCCGGTCTCGTCGGCCGCCTGCAGTGCCACCGCGTCCGGCCCCGCCGGCACGATCCGCACCCGCAGGTCGGCGGCACCGACGGCGTGCAGGGCCAGGCCGTTCCACGCGAACGGCAGCACCGTCCGGGCCTCGCCCGCGCCGGCCGTGGCGTCGACCTGGCGGCCGAAGCCGTTGGCATGCAGGGCCGCGTCGAGCAGCGCGGGGTGAATGCCGAAGCCGGTGGCGCCCTCGCGCTGCTGATCGGGCAGAGCGACCTCGGCGAACAGCTCCTCGCCGCGCCGCCAGACCGCGCGCAGGCCCTGGAACGCCGGACCGTACGTGTAGCCCACCCGGATCAGTCCGGCGTAGAACTCGTCCAGGTCCACCTCGACCCGCTGGGCGCCGGGCGGGGGCCAGGCGCTGAAGTCGAACTTCGGCGTGGGAGCGGCGAGCGGGGTCGGCGAGAGGAGTCCGGTGGCGTGGCGGGTCCACGCCTCGACGGAGTCGGCGTGCGCGTCCTCGCGGGTGGAATAGACGTCCACCGTGCGTGCACCGTTGGCGTCCGGGCCGCCGACCGCCACCTGGACCCGGACACCGCCCTGCTCGGGAACGACCAGGGGCGCCTCGATCACCAGCTCGTCGAGGGTGCCGCAGCCGGCCTCGTCACCGGCGCGCACGGCCAGCTCCACCAGGGCGGTTCCGGGGAGGAGGACAACACCGCCGACGGCGTGGTCGGCCAGCCAGGGGTGGGTGCGCAGGGAGAGGCGGGAGGTGAAGACCAGGCCGTCGGAGTGCGGCAGGCGGACCACCGCGCCCAGCATCGGGTGGTCGGCGCGGCCCTGGCCGAGCGAGGTCGCGTCGGTGGCGGGGGTGGCGGGGAGCCAGTAGTGCTGGTGGTCGAAGGCGTAGGTCGGCAGGTCCACGTGGCCGGTGGCCGGGACGAGTCGGGACCAGTCCACGGTGGCGCCGCGCACGAAGGCCTCGGCGAGCGCGGTCAGCAGAGTCCGGGCCTCACCGTGGTCGTCACGCAGCGCCGCCACACAGGTCGCGCGCTCCCCGGCCGACTCCGCGACCACACCGGACAGCGCGGCACCCGGGCCCAGTTCGACGAAGACGACCTCACCCGTACCGGCCGCCGCGGCGACACCGTCGGCGAACCGGACCGGGCGGCGCACGTGCTCCACCCAGTAGGAGGGGTTGGCCAGCTCACCGGCCTCAGCGATCCTTCCGGTCACGTTCGAGATCACCGGGAAGCGCGGCTCCAACCAGCTCACGCCCGCCAGGACCGCCGCGAACTCCTCCAGCATCGGCTCCATCAACACCGAATGGAACGCATGCGAGACCGTCAGCCGACGGGTCCTGCGCCCCTGCTCGGCCAGCGTCGCCGCCGCCGCCAGCACCGCGTCCTCCACACCGGAGAGCACCACCGCCGCCGGCCCGTTCACCGCCGCCAGGTCCACACCCCCACCCAGCAACGGCACGACCTCAGCCTCGGAAGCCGCCACCGCCACCATCGCACCACCGGACGGCAGCGCCTGCATCAACCGGCCACGAGCCGCCACCACCGCCGCCGCGTCCTCCAACGACAGCACGCCCGCCACATGCGCCGCCACGATCTCACCGATCGAGTGACCCATCACCGCATCGGGCCGCACCCCCCACGACTCCACCAACCGGAACAGCGCCGTCTCCACCGCGAACAACCCGGCCTGCGTGAACACCGTCCGACTCAGATCACCCGCCCGTCCCAGCACCACCTCGGCCACCGGGAACTCCACCCAGCCAGCGAGCCGGGCATCCAGCGCCGCACACGCGGCATCGAACGCCCCCGCGAACACCGGGAACCGCTCATACAACTCCCGGCCCATGCCCACCCGCTGCGAACCCTGCCCCGGGAAGACCACCACCGCCCGCACCGCACCCGCCGAACCCGACGGGCCGTCAGCGATCCCCCGAAGCCCCGCGATCGCCTCCTCCCGCGACCCCGCCACCACCACCGCACGCTCACCCAACACCGCACGCCCGGCCACCAACGCACCCGCCACCTGAGGCAGCGCCACCTCACCCGCCGCCAGGAACGCCGCCAGCCGCTCCGCCTGACCGGCCAGCGACTCGGTGCCCTTCGCCGACACCACCAGCGGCACCAGGCCGTCCGACTCGGGAGCCACCACCGCCTCGACCTCCGGCGCCTGCTCCAGGATCAGGTGCGCGTTCGTCCCGCTCACACCGAACGACGACACGCCCGCCCGGCGCGGCCGGCCGTCCGCCGCCTCCGGCCACTCGCGGGACTCCGTGAGCAGTTCCACGGCGCCGGCCGTCCAGTCCACCTGCGAGGACGGCTCGTCCACGTGCAGGGTGGCCGGGAGCACAGCGTGCCGCAGCGCCTGCACCATCTTGATCACGCCCGAGACGCCGGCCGCGGCCTGGGTGTGGCCCACGTTCGACTTCAGGGACCCCAGCCACAGCGGCCGTTCGGCGGAGTGCTCCTGACCGTAGGTCGCGAGCAGCGCCTGGGCCTCGATCGGGTCACCGAGCACCGTGCCGGTGCCGTGTCCTTCGACCACGTCCACCTCGGCCGCTGTCAGGCCGGCGGCCGCCAGCGCCTTGCGGATCACTCGCTGCTGCGCGAGTCCGTTCGGCGCGGTGAGGCCGTTCGACGCACCGTCCTGGTTGACGGCCGAGCCCCGGACCACCGCGAGCACCCGGTGCCCGTTGCGCTGGGCCTCCGAGAGCCGCTCCAGCAGCACCACGCCCGCGCCCTCGGCCCACCCCGTGCCGTCGGCGGCGTCCGAGTAGGACTTGCACCGTCCGTCCGAGGCGAGCCCCCGCTGGCGCGAGAACTCGACGAAGGTGTGCGGGGTGGCCATCACGGTCGAGCCGCCGGCCAGCGCCATCGAGCACTCGCCGCGGCGCAGCGCCTGGGACGCCAGGTGAATGGCCACCAGGGAGGAGGAGCAGGCCGTGTCCACGGTCACCGCCGGACCCTCGAAGCCGAACACGTAGGAGACTCGGCCGGACGCCACGCTGCCGGCCGCGCCCGTTCCGGCGAAGCCCTCCAGCTCCGGCGGCACGTTGCCGCCGAAGAAGTAGTCCACGCCCATGATGCCGTTGAAGACGCCGACGTCCTTGCCCTTGAGCGAGCCGGGGTCGATCCCGGCCCGCTCCAGGGCCTCCCAGGAGGTCTCCAGCAGCAGCCGCTGCTGCGGGTCCATCGCCAGCGCCTCGCGCGGCGAGATCCCGAAGAAGGCGGCGTCGAACTCGCCTGCGCCGTGCAGGAATCCGCCCTGGTCGACGTACGAGGTGCCGGCCTTGTCCGGGTCGGCGTCGAACAGGCCGTCCAGCTCCCAGCCCCGGTCGGTGGGGAAGCCGGAGACGCCGTCCCGGCCTTCGCTGACCATCCGCCACAGGTCCTCCGGGCTCGCCACCCCGCCCGGCAGACGACACGCCATGCCGACGATCGCGATCGGCTCGTCCGCGGTGCGCGCGACCTGCTGGCGCAGGTCGTGGAGCTCGGCGGTGACGCGCTTGAGGTACTTGAGGATCTTGTCGTCCGTGGCCATCTTCAGGTTCCTCACCGGGGTTCGGCAGTGGCAGTCAGTGGAGGCGGTGCAGGCGAGGCAGGAGGGGCAGGTCAGGAGATTCCGAGCTCGTCGTTGATGAAGTCGAGGACCTCATCGGCGGAGGCGGATTCCAGTTGCTGTGCCACTGTCGAGCTCTCCGTCTGCTCGGCGGCTCCACTGATCTTGGCGACCAGTGCCTGAAGGCGGAGCATGACGCCGGACTTCTTGGACTCGTCGGACAGCAGTCCGGCCAGCAGCGATTCGGCCAGCAACGACTCGATGTCCTCGATCTTCGTGTTCACCAGGGACAGGGCGTCGTCGGTGGTACCGAGTTCGGCGTGCAGGTAGCGGGCCAGCGCCAGCGGGGTCGGGTAGTCGAAGACCACCGTCGCCGCCAGCTTCAGGCCGCTGGCCGCGCGGAGCCGGTTGCGCAGCTCGACCGCGGTGAGCGAGTCGAAGCCCGCGTCCCGGAAGGCCGTCTCGACGCCGACGCTCTCCACGCCCGCGTGGCCGAGGACGCTCGCCACGTGACCGCGGACCAGGTCGAGCAGCAGCGCCTCCTGCTGCTCCGGGTCCAGGCCGACCAGCTGGCGGGCCAGCCCGCCGCTCTCAGGCGCGGCCGTGCGGGCGGTCTGCCGGCCGGCGTTGACCAGGCCGCGCAGCAGCGGCTGGGTCGGGCGGCCGGCGGCCGCGTCGGTGCGCAGTGCCCGAAGGTCCAGCTTGACCGGCACCGCGAGGGCCGCGCCGCTCCGCAGTGCCGTGTCGAGCAGCCGCATGCCCTCGGCGGGGGCGATCGGCAGGACACCGCCGCGGCTCATTCGGGCCTGGTCGGCTGCGCCCAGGTGGGCGGTCATGCCGTTGACCTGCTCCCAGAGGCCCCAGGCCAGCGAGGTGGCGGGCAGGCCGGCCGCCCGGCGCTGATGGGCCAGCGCGTCCAGGTAGGCGTTGGCCGCCGCGTAGTTGCCCTGGCCGGCCGAGCCGAAGAGACCGGAGGCGGAGGAGAAGACCGCGAACACCGCCAGGTCGAGACCGCGGGTCAGGTCGTCCAGGTGGCCGACGGCGGCGACCTTCGGAGCGAAGACGTATGCCAGACGCTCCGGGGTCAGCGCCCCGATCACACCGTCGTCCAGCACACCGGCCGTGTGCACCACGCCCGTGAGCGGGTGCTCCGCCGGGACTGCTGCCAGCAGCGCCGCGACGTCCTCCCGGTTGGAGACGTCGGCCGCGACCACGTGCGCATTGGCGCCCAACTCGGCAAGCTCGGCGAGCAGTTCAGCGGCTCCCTCGGCCGCCGGGCCGCTCCTGCTGGCCAGCAACAGGTGCCGCACACCGTGCTCGACCACCAGGTGCCGGGCGACCAGCGCACCCAGCGAACCGGTACCACCGGTCACCAGCACCGTGCCACCGGCGGCCAGTTCGCCGCCCTCTGGGCCCGCCGCGACCCGCACCAGGCGGGGCACCCGCAGCGCCCCGCCCCGGACTGCCACCTGGGCCTCGCCGGAGGCCAGCACGACAGCCAACTCCTGCTCCACGGCCTCCGATTCGGTGTCGAGCAGCACGATCCGGTCCGGATTCTCCGCCATCGCGGTCCGCACCAGACCCCACACCGCAGCCGCAGCCGGATCGGTCACGTCACCGTCATCACCCGCCGCGACCGCACCACGGGTGGCCACCACCAGGGTGGACTCCTCGAACGCCTCGTCGGCCAGCCAGGCCTGGACCACCGACAGCGCACTGGCCGTCAGGGCGAGCACCTCGTCCACGCCGCGGTTTCCGCCGCCGTCGGCCCGCAGGACGGCGACGGCCGGTGCCTCGGCGGCCAGCGCGGCGACGTCGGCCGCGGAGGAGACCGGCGCCCAGGCGGGCTCCGGCTCGGCCGCGCTGCGGGGCACGGACGGCAGTTCGGTCCACTCGACCCGGAACAGCGAGTCGCGGTCGTCCTCGGCCGCGAGCGCGGCCGCGGCGTCCAACTGCGCGACGTCCACCGGGCGGAAGGTCACCGAGCTCACCGAGAGGACCGGGCGACCGGTCTCGTCCACGGCGATCACCGAGCGCGCGTCCGGGCCCTCGGGAGCGATCCGCACCCGCAGCGCGGCGGCGCCCCCGGCGTGCAGCACCAGCTGGTTCCAGGCGAACGGGAGCACGTTGTGGCCCTCGTCCGGCTGAGCAAACGCTTCGGTGTGCAGGGCGGCGTCGAGCAGGGCGGGGTGGAGGCCGAAGCGGGCGGCACTGTCTCGCTGCTCCTCCGGCAGGGCGACCTCGGCGAACAGCTCCTCGCCGCGCCGCCAGACCGCGCGCAGGCCCTGGAACGCCGGGCCGTAGGCGTAGCCGTGGCCGAGCAGCTCCTGGTAGAACCCGGCGACGTCGAGCGGCACCCGCTCGGCGCCGGCCGGCGGCCAGACGCTCACGTCGAAGCCGGTCGCGCCCGCCGCGTTCTCCGCCGGGGCGGCACCGAGGGTGCCCGTGGCGTGCCGGTTCCAGGTGTCCGGACCGATCTCGCCACTGGCGTCCTCGCGCGCCGAGTAGACGGCGACGCTGCGGGTGCCGTGCTCGTCCGGGCCACCGACGGCGACCTGGATCCGGACGCCGCCCTGGTCGGGGACGATCAGCGGGGCCTCGATCACCAGCTCGTCCAGCACCCCGGCGGACACCACGTCACCGGCGCGGACGGCCAGCTCCACCAGGCCGGTGCCGGGCAGCAGGACGACGCCGCCGACCGCGTGGTCGGCCAGCCAGGCGTGGGTGCGCAGCGACAGCCGGGAGGTGCACAGCACACCGCCGGTCTCCGGCACCTCCACCACGGCGCCCAGCAGCGGGTGGTCCGCGGTGGCCTGGCCGAGCGAGGCGGCGTCGATGGTCGGGGCCAGCTGGAGCCAGTAGTGACGGTGGTCGAAGGCGTAGGTCGGCAGGTCCACGTGGCCGGTGGTCGGCACGAGTCGGGACCAGTCCACGGTGGCGCCGCGCACGAACACCTCGGCAAGTGCGGTCAGCAGAGTCTGCGCCTCACCATGGTTGTCACGCAGCGCCGCCACACAGGTCGCGCGCTCGCCCGCCGAGTCGGCGACCACACCGGACAGCGCGGCACCCGGACCGAGTTCGACGAAGACGACCTCACCCGTACCGGCCGCCGCGGCGACACCGTCGGCGAACCGGACCGGGCGGCGCACGTGCTCCACCCAGTAGGAGGGGTTGGCCAGCTCACCGGCCTCAGCGATCCTTCCGGTCACGTTCGAGATCACCGGGAAGCGCGGCTCCAACCAGCTCACGCCCGCCAGAACGGCGGCGAACTCCTCCAGCATCGGCTCCATCAACACCGAATGGAACGCATGCGAGACCGTCAGCCGACGGGTCCTACGCCCCTGCTCGGCCAGCGTCGCCGCCGCCGCCAGCACCGCATCCTCCACACCGGAGAGCACCACCGCCGCCGGTCCGTTCACCGCCGCCAGGTCCACACCCTCACCCAGCAACGGCACGACCTCAGCCTCGGAAGCCGCCACCGCCACCATCGCACCACCGGACGGCAGCGCCTGCATCAACCGGCCACGAGCCGCCACCACCGCCGCCGCGTCCTCCAACGACAGCACGCCCGCCACATGCGCCGCCACGATCTCACCGATCGAGTGACCCATCACCGCATCGGGCCGCACACCCCACGACTCCACCAACCGGAACAGCGCCGTCTCCACCGCGAACAACCCGGCCTGCGTGAACACCGTCTGACTCAGATCACCCGAGCGCCCCAGCACCACCTCGGCGACCGGGAACTCCACCGACTCCGCGAGTCGGGCGTCCAGCGCCGCACACGCGGCATCGAACGCCTCCGCGAACACCGGGAACCGCTCGTACAACTCCCGGCCCATGCCCACCCGCTGCGAACCCTGCCCCGGGAAGACCACCACCGTCCGCACCGCACCCACCGAACCCAACGGGCCGTCAGCGATCCCCCGAAGCCCGGCAATCGCCTCCTCCCGCGTCCCGGCCACCACCACCGCACGCTCGCCCAACACCGCACGCCCGGCCAGCAGCGCACCCGCCACCTGAGGCAGCGCCACCTCACCCGCCGCCAGGAACGCCGCCAGCCGCTCCGCCTGACCGGCCAGCGACTCGGTGCTCTTCGCCGACACCACCAGCGGCACCAGGCCATCCGACTCGGGAGCCTCCACCGCCTCGACCTCCGGCGCCTGCTCCAGGATGACGTGCGCGTTCGTCCCGCTCACGCCGAAGGCGGAAACGCCCGCGCGGCGCGGCCGGCCGGTCTCCGGCCAAACCTGTGCCTGCGTCAGCAGTTCGACCGACCCGGCCGTCCAGTCGACCTCGGTGGACGGTTCGGTGACGTGCAGGGTGGGCGGCAGGACGCCGTGCCGCAGCGCCTCGACGATCTTGATGAGACCGGCGACGCCGGCGGCGGCCTGCGCGTGCCCGATGTTCGACTTGACCGAGCCGAGCCACAGCGGCTGGTCGGCGGGCCGGTCCTGACCGTAGGTCGCCAGCAGCGCCTGCGCCTCGATCGGGTCACCCAGCACCGTGCCGGTGCCGTGCGCCTCCACGGCGTCCACGTCGGAGGTGGTCAGGCCGGCGCCGGCCAGCGCCTTGCGGATCACCCGCTGCTGCGAGGGCCCGTTGGGCGCGGTCAGGCCGTTCGACGCTCCGTCCTGGTTGACGGCCGAGCCGCGGATCACGGCGAGCACCCGGTGGCCTCGGCGCTGTGCCTCGGAGAGCCGCTCCAGCACGACCACGCCCGCGCCCTCGGCCCAGCCGGTGCCGTCGGCGGTCGCGGAGAAGGCCTTGCAGCGTCCGTCGGGCGAGAGCGCCTGCTGGCGGGAGAACTCGACGAAGGTGTAGGGGTTCGCCAGCACAGTGGCGCCGCCCGCGAGGGCCATCGAGCACTCGCCCTGGCGCAGCGCCTGGGCGGCCAGGTGGATGGCGACCAGCGAGGAGGAGCAGGCGGTGTCCACGGTCACCGCGGGGCCCTCGAAGCCGAACACGTAGGAGACCCGGCCGGACGCCACGCTGCCCGCGGAACCGGTGGCGGTGAAGCCGCCGAGTTCGGCCGGTACTTCGCCGCCGAAGCCGTAGCCCTGGGTCATCACGCCGGAGAAGACTCCGACATCGGTGCCCTTCAGCGTGCCGGGGTCGATGCCGGACCGCTCCAGCGCCTCCCAGGAGGTCTCCAGCAGCAGCCGCTGCTGCGGGTCCATGGCGAGCGCCTCGCGCGGCGAGATCCCGAAGAACCCGGCGTCGAACAGGCCCGCGTCGTACAGGAATCCGCCCTGGTTGACGTAGGAGGTGCCGACCCGGCCGGGGTCGGAGTCGAAGAGGCCGTCCAGCTCCCAGCCGCGGTCGGTCGGGAAGCCGGACATCGCGTCGCGGCCCTCGGCGACCAGCCGCCACAGGTCCTCCGGGCTCGCCACCCCGCCCGGCAGGCGACAGGCCATGCCGACGATCGCGATCGGCTCGCCGGGGTCGGCCGGGGCCAGGGCCGGGGCGGCCGGTCCGCCGGTGGCGGCGGGCACGTGGCCGAAGCGCTCCTGCAGGTGGCGGGCCAGGGCGAGCGGGGTCGGGTAGTCGAAGACCACGGTGGTGGGCAGGCTGAGTCCGCTGGCCTCGCGGATCCGGTTGCGCAGCTCGACCGAGGTGAGCGAGTCGAAGCCGGAGTCGCGGAAGGCCTTCTCGGGCCGCACGTCCTCGGCGCCGGCGTGGCCGAGCACGGTGGCCACCTGGCCGCGGACCACGTCGAGGAGCAGTGCCTCCTGCTCCTGCGGGGTCAGCCCGGCGAGCCGGTCGGCGAGGCCGCCGGTGCCGCGCTGGGTGGCGGCCGCACGGGCGCTCTGCCGGCCGCTGCGGACCAGGCCGCGCATCAGCGGCTGCACGGTGCCGCCGGCGGCCGCGTCGGCGCGGGCGGCGCGCAGGTCGAGCTTGATCGGCACGACCAGCGCCTGACCGGCAGTCAGGGCGGTGTCGAAGAGCGCGAAGCCCTCGGCGGGGGTGAGGGCCTGGACGCCGCCGCGGCTCATCCGGGCCTGGTCGCGCTCGCTGAGGTGGGCGGTCAGGCCGGTGGTCTGCTCCCACAGGCCCCAGGCCATGGACACGCCGGGGAGGCCGGCCGCCCGGCGGCGGGCCATCAGGCCGTCCAGGAAGGCGTTGGCGGCCGCGTAGTTGCCCTGGCCGGCGGAGCCGAAGAGGCCGGCGCCCGAGGAGAAGACGGCGAACACCGACAGGTCGAGGCCGCGGGTGAGCTCGTCCAGGTGGCCGGCGGCGGCGACCTTCGGGCCGAACACGTAGGCCAGCCGGTCCGTGGTGAGCGCGGGGATCACGCCGTCGTCCAGCACGCCGGCGGTGTGCACCACGCCGGTCAGCGGGTGCTCGGCCGGCACCGCAGCGAGCAGTGCCGCGACGGCGTCCCGGTCGGTGACGTCTGCCGCCACCACCTGTACGGACGCGCCGGACTCGGTGAGTTCGGCAGCCAGTTCGGCGGCGCCGTCGGCCGCCGGGCCGCTCCGGCTGACCAGCAGCAGGTGCCTGACACCGTGGCCGGCGACCATGTGCCGGGCCAGCTGGGCGCCCAGCGAGCCGGTGCCGCCGGTGACCAGCACGGTGCCCTCGGGGTCGAAGACGGTGCCGGCGTCCGGCGCGGCGCTGCTGCTGTCGCGGACCAGCCGGGGTGCGGAGAGCACCGAGCCGCGCACCGCGACCTGCGGCTCACCGGTGGCCAGCACGGCGGCGAGCAGGGGTTCCAGCTCGATGCCGGTGACGTCGAGGTTGGCGTCGGCGGCGATGTCCAGCAGCACGATCCGGTCCGGGTCCTCGGCCTGCGCAGCGCGGATCAGGCCCCAGACGGCGGCGCCGGCCGGGTCGGTGACGTCGACGTCGCCGCCGGCGGGCACCGCGCCCCGGGTGAGGACGACCAGCCGGGAGGCGGCCAGGCCAGGCGCGGCGAGCCAGGCCTGGACCATGGCCAGAGTCCGGTCGGTCAGGGCCAGGGCGTCGCCGCCGGCGGCCTCGGTCACGGCGATGACGGGGGTGCTGACGTTGGCGGCGAGGATCTCCACCTCGTCGGCGTGGAAGAGCGGCACGCACGGCAGCAGGGTCTCGGATCCCGCGGCGGGTGCGGGCAGTTCGGCCCACTCCACTCGGAAGAGCGAGTCCTGGCCGCCGCCGGCGGCGGCCGAGGCGGAGAGTTGCTCGGCGGAGACCGGCAGGAAGGAGAGCGCGTCCAGGGTGAGGACGGGTTCGCCGGTCTCGTCGGCGGCGGTCAGCGTCAGCCGGTCGGGCCCGGCGGGGGCGAGCTTGACCCGCAGCGTCGCGGCGCCGGCCGCGTGCAGGGTCAGACCGGCCCATTCGGCGGGCTGCCAGAGCCGCTGCGCATCCCCGGCGGGGGTGCCGGCCGCGGTGGCCGCGTGGCGCAGGCCCGACTGCAGGGCGGCGTCCAGCAGCGCCGGGTGCAGGCCGAAGCGGTTGGCGTCGGCCCGCGGCCCGTCCGGGAGGGCGACCTCGGCGAAGACCTGCTCGCCGCGCCGCCACAGTGCCCGGACGCCCTGGAAGGCGGGGCCGTAGGCGTGGCCGAGCCCGAGCAGGTCGTCGTAGAGCTCGTCGGCGCCGGCGCTGCGGGCGCCGGTGGGCGGCCAGACGACCAGGTCGGTGTCGGGCGCGGGGCGGTCGGCGCGGGCGGCGGAGAGCCGGCCGGTGGCATTCCGGGTCCAGGCGTCGGCGCCCGCCTCCTCGTCGGCGCCCTCGCGGATCGAGTAGACCTCGACCGTGCGAATGCCGTCCTCGTCGGTGCCGCCGACGGTGATCTGGACCCGGACGCCGCCCTGCTCGGGCAGGACGAGCGGGGCCTCGATCACCAGCTCTTCGAGGGTGCCGCAGCCGACCTCGTCACCGGCCCGGACGGCCAGTTCGACCAGGCCGCTGCCGGGCAGCAGGGCGACGCCGCCGACCACGTGGTCGGCCAGCCAGGGGTGGGTGCGCAGCGACAGCCGGGAGGTGAAGACCAAGCCGTCGGAGTGCGGCAGCGGGACCACGGCGCCGAGCAGCGGGTGGTCGGTGCCGGTCAGGCCCAGCGAGGCGGCGTCGGTCGCGGGGGCGGTCCGCAGCCAGTAGTGGCGGTGGTCGAAGGCGTAGGTGGGCAGGTTCACGCCCGCCGCGGCCGAGTTGGCCGGCAGCACGCCCGTCCAGTCCACCTCGACACCACGCACGAACAGCTCGGCCATCGAGGTCAGCAGGCGGCGCTGGCCGCCGTCCTCGCGGCGGATCGAGCCCGAGACGATGACCGACGTTCCGTCGATCCCGTCCGCGACCTCGCTGACCGGCTGCACCAGCACGGGGTGGGCGCTGGACTCCAGGAAGACCCCGAAGCCGTCGGCGACCAACTCGGCCACCGCGGTGCCGAATCCGACCCGGTTGCGCAGGTTGCGGTACCAGTAGCCGCCGTCCAGCACGTCGGCGTCCCGGACCCACTCCCCCAGCAGCGTGGAGAAGAACGGCACCAGCGGGGCCGCAGCGGACACACCGCCGAGCACCTCGGTCAACTCGTCTTCCACCGCCGCCACGTGGCGGGTGTGCGAGGCGTAGTCCACGGCGATCCGGCGCACCCGGACGCCCTCGGCGCCGAAGACCTCGGCGAGCTCGTCGAGTGCCTCGGCGTCACCGGCCACCACCACGGAGGAGGGGCTGTTCACGGCCGCGATCTCGACCTTGCCGCCCCACCGTTCCAGACGCTCGGCCAGCCGGTCCTCAGGCAGGCCGACGGACGCCATCCCACCGCGCCCCGCCAGCCCGCGGGCGATCACCTGGCTGCGCACCGCCACCACCCGCGCGGCGTCCTCCAGGGACAGCGCCCCGGCCACGTAAGCCGCGGCGATCTCGCCCTGTGAGTGGCCCACCACCGCATCCGGCAGCACACCCGCCGACGCCCACACCGCCGCCAGGCCCACCATCACGGCGAAACTGGCCGGCTGCAGCACATCGACCCGCTCCAGCAACTCGGCCGGGGCCTCGCCGCGCAGCACCTCGATCAGCGACCAGTCGATCCACGGCGCCAACGCCGCCGCACACTCCGCGATCCGCTCCGCGAACACCGGCGAGGAGTCCAGTAGTTCACGCCCCATCCCGGCCCACTGCGAACCCTGGCCGGGGAAGACGAACGCCACCTTGCCCACCGCGCCCGCGCCCGACTCGCCGCCCGTCACCGCGGCGGGGCTGCTCTCGCCCCGGGCCACGGCGGCCAGTGCGGCCAGCGCCTCGTCGCGGGAGCCGGCCAGCACCACGGCGCGGTCGCCCAGCACCGCACGCCCGGCCACCAGGGCGCCCGCCACGGCGCTCAGCGGAGCCGCGTCGGCGGCCGACAGGAACGCGGCGAGCCGCTCCGCCTGGCCGGCCAGCGAGGCCGCGCTCTTCGCCGACACCACCAGCGGCAGCACGCCGCCGTCGCCGTCCACCGCGGGCTGCTCGACCGGCTCGGTCTCCGGTGCCTGCTCCAGGATCAGGTGCGCGTTGGTGCCGCTGATGCCGAACGAGGAGATGCCGGCCCGACGCGGGCGCCCCTCCTCCGGCCAGTCCCGGGCCTCGGTCAGCAGCTCGACCGCGCCGGCGGTCCAGTCCACCTGCGGGGTCGGCTCGGTCACGTTGAGGGTGGGCGGCATGACGCCGTGGCGCAGCGCCTGCACCATCTTGATCACGGCAGCGACGCCGGCCGCGGCCTGGGCGTGGCCGAAGTTGGACTTGATCGAGCCGAGCCAGAGCGGGTGCTCGGGGTCACGGTCCCGGCCGTAGGTGGCCAGCAGTGCCTGGGCCTCGATCGGGTCGCCGAGTTCGGTGCCGGTGCCGTGCGCCTCGACCACGTCGATGTCGGCGGTGGCCAGGCCGGCGTTGGCGAGCGCCTTGCGGATCACCCGCTGCTGCGCCGGGCCGTTGGGCGCGGTGAGCCCGTTGGAGGCGCCGTCCTGGTTGACCGCGGAGCCGCGGACCACCGCGAGCACCTGGTGGCCGTTGCGCCGCGCCTCGGAAAGGCGTTCCAGCACGACGATGCCGACGCCCTCGGAGAGCACGGTGCCGTCGGCTCCGGCGGAGAAGGCCTTGACCCGGCCGTCGGCGGCCAGGCCGCGCTGGCGGGACATGCCGCGCAGGCCGATCGGGGAGCCCATGACGGCGACGCCGCCGGCCAGCGCCAGCGAGCACTCGCCCTGGCGCAGCGCCTGGGTGGCGAGGTGCATGGCGACCAGCGAGGAGGAGCAGGCGGTGTCGACGGTCACCGCCGGGCCCTCGAAGCCGAACACGTAGGAGACCCGGCCGGAGGCGACGCTGCCCGCGGTGGCCGTGGTGACGAAGCCTTCGAGCTCGTCGGGCATGTCGCTGAGGGACTCGACGTAGTCGTGGATGGACATGCCGGAGAAGACGCCGATGTTGCCGCCGCGCGCCTTGTCGGGATCGATGCCCGCGCGCTCCAGGGCCTCCCAGGAGGTTTCCAGGAGCAGCCGCTGCTGCGGGTCCATGGCGAGCGCCTCGCGCGGCGAGATGCCGAAGAAGCCGGCGTCGAACTCGCCTGCGCCCTGCAGGAATCCGCCCTTGTGGACGTAGGCCGTGCCGGCCTTGTCCGGGTCGGTGTCGAAGAGGCCTTCGAGGTCCCAGCCGCGGTCGTCCGGCAGCGGCGACATGCCGTCGCGGCCCTCGACCACCAGGCTCCACAGGCCGTCGGGGTCGGCGACGCCGCCGGGCAGCCGGCAGGCCATGCCGACGATGGCGATCGGCTCGTCCGGATCGGCGGCGACCACGGTGCTGGTGGCGGCCGCGCCGGCCGAGCTCTCGCCGAGTTCCTCGCGCAGGTAGCGGGCGAGCGCCACCGGCGTGGGGTAGTCGAAGATCAGGGTGGCGGGGAGCTTGACGCCGGTGACGGCGCCGAGCCGGTTGCGCAACTCGACGGCGGTCAGCGAGTCGAACCCGATCTCGCTGAACCCGCGGATGCCCTGGGCGAGTTCGGCGGCGTTGAAGCCGAGCACGGCGGTCGCCTCGGCCTGCACGATGCCGAGCAGCACGCGCTCCTGCTCGGCCTCGGGCAGCCCGGCGAGCCGGCGGACCAGGCCGCCGGCGTCGCCCGCACCGGCCCGGGCGAGTCGGCGTCCGGTGCGGACCAGGCCGCGCAGCATGTGCGGCACGGAGCCCCCGGAGGTGGCCTCCGCGCGGACGGCGCGCAGGTCGAGCTTGATCGGCACCAGCAGGGCGTGCCGGCCCTGCAGGCCGGTGCCCAGGAAGCCGAGGGCCTCGGCGGGGGTGAGCGCCAGCACGCCGCCGCGGCTCATCCGGGCCTGGTCCACCTCGCTGAGGTGGGCGGTCAGGCCGGTGCTCTGCTGCCACAGGCCCCAGGCCAGCGAGACGCCGGGCAGCCCGGCGGCCCGCCGGTGCGCCATCAGCGCGTCGAGGTAGGAGTTGGCGGCCGCGTAGCTGCCCTGGCCGGCCGAGCCGAGCAGCGCGGCGGCGGACGAGAAGACGGTGAACGTCCGCAGGGCGGGCGCCAGTTCGCGGGTCAGCTGGTCCAGGTGGCGGACGCCTTCGACCTTCGGTCGGAAGACCTGGGCGAGGCGCTCCGGGGTCAGCGCGCCGAGCACACCGTCGTCGAGCACGCCCGCGAGGTGGAGCACCCCGGTGAGCGGGTGCTCGGCCGGTACGGCCGCGAGCAGTGCCGCGACCGCCTCCCGGTCGGCCACGTCGGCCGCCACCACCTGCACCGAGGCTCCCAACTCGGCTAGCTCGGCGGTCAGTTCGGCAGCACCCTCGGCCGCCGGGCCGCGTCGGCCGGCCACCAGCAGGTGTCGCACGCCGTGCTCGACCACCAGGTGCCGGGCGACCATCACGCCCAGCGAGCCGGTGCCGCCGGTGACCAGCACGGTGCCCTCCGGGGCGAACGCCTCCTCGGCGGACTCGGCCCCGGCCTCGGTCTCGGTGACGGCGCGCACCAGGCGCGGGGCGGACAGCGTGGTACCGCGGACGGCGACCAGCGGTTCCCCGGCGGCGAGCACCGGGCCGAGCACAGGGCCGGCCCCGGCGGAGCCGGCGGGGTCGAGGTCGAGCAGCACGATCCGGTCGGGGTTCTCGGCCTGGGCGGCCCGGAGCAGGCCCCAGACGGCGGCGCCGGCCGGGTCGGTCACGTCCGCGTCGCCGCCCGCGGGGACGGCGCCGCAGGTGGCGACGACCAGCGGGATGGCGTCCACGCCCGGTGCGGTCAGCCAGGCCTGGACCGCGGCCAGCACCCGGGCGGTCAGCGCGAGCGGCTCCTCGCCCTCGCCGCTGGTCGCGGTGAGCACGGCGACCGGCGGCAGGGTCTCCCGGGCGGCGAGCGCGGCCACCTCGGCGGCGCCGGCGACGGGCGCCCAGGAGGCCGGGGCAGCGGCGCCCTCGGGGGCGGGCAGCCGGGTCCACTCGACCCGGAACAGCGAGTCGCGACCCTCCTGGCCGGCCGGGCCGGCGCCGAGTTGCTCGGCGGTGACCGGCAGCGACACCAGCGAGTCCATGGTCAGCACCAGGTCGCCGGTCTCGTCGGCCGCCTGGAAGGAGAGCGCGTCCGGGCCGGTCGGGGCCACCCGTACCCGCAGCGCGGAGGCGCCCTGAGCGTGCAGCACCAGGCCGTTCCAGGCGAACGGCAGCACGTTGCGGTCGTCGTCCGGGTTGGCGAAGGCATTGGTGTGCAGGGCGGCGTCGAGCAGCGCCGGGTGGATGCCGTACCGGTCGGCGGTGTCCCGCTGCTCCGGCGGCAGCACGGCCTCGGCGAACAGCTCGGTGCCGCGCCGCCAGACGGCGCGCAGGCCCTGGAAGGCCGGGCCGTAGGAGTACCCGCGGGCGACCAGGTCGGTGTAGAAGTCCTCGATGGCGACGGGGGTTGCGCCGGCCGGGGGCCAGACGGCGAAGTCGATGGCGGGCGCGGCTGCGGCGGTCCGGGCGGCGGAGAGCAGACCGGTGGCGTGCCGGGTCCACTCCCCCTGCCCGGCGGCGTCGGCGGCGTCCTCGCGCAGCGAGTAGACGTCGACGGTGCGCGAGCCGTTCTGCGCGGCGCCGCCGACGGCGACCTGGACCCGGACGCCGCCCTGCTCGGGCAGGATCAGCGGGGCCTCGATGACCAGTTCCTCCAGCACACCACAGCCGAATTCGTCGCCGGCCCGGACGGCCAGGTCGACGTAGGCGGTGCCGGGGACGATCACCACGCCCTGCATGGCGTGGTCGGCCAGCCAGGGGTGGGTGCGCAGCGACAGCCGGGAGGTGAAGACCAGGCCGTCGGAGTGCGGCAGCGGGACCACGGCGCCGAGCAGCGGGTGGTCGGTGCCGGTCAGGCCCAGCGAGGCGGCGTCGTTCGCGCCGCCGGTCAGCTGGATCCAGTAGTGCTGGTGGTCGAAGGCGTAGGTCGGCAGGTCCACCCGGGCGCCGGCGGCGCCGTCCGGCAGCATCCCGGTCCAGTCGATCCCGACGCCCTGGACGAACAGCTGGGCCATCGACTGCAGCAGCCGGCGCGGGCCACCCTCGTCGCGGCGCAGCGAGCCGGTCACCACGGTGTCGGCCTCGGCGCGGTCCACGATCTCGCTGATCGGCTGGACCAGCACGGGGTGGGCGCTGGCCTCCACAAAGACGGTGTGGCCGTCGGCCAGCAGCTCGGCGACGGCGGGGCCGAAGCGGACCTGCCGGCGCAGGTTGCGGTACCAGTAGCCGCCGTCCAGGGCGCCGGCCTCGCGGATCCAGTCGCCGGTCACGGTGGACCGGAACGGCACGGCGGGGGCCTGGCTGCGGATGTCGGCGAAGGCCTCGCCCAGGGTCTCCTGGACGGCCTCCACGTGGCGCGAGTGCGAGGCGTAGTCCACGGCGATCCGGCGGACCCGGACGCCCTGGTCCTCCAGCGTGTCGAGCGCCTCGTCGAGCGCCTCGGCATCACCGGCCACCACCACCGAGGACGGGCCGTTGACGGCCGCGACCTCCACCCGGTCCGACCAGCGCTCCAGCCGCGCCACCACCTCGTCCTCGGGCAGGGCCACCGAGGCCATGCCGCCGCGCCCGGCGAGCTGGGCGGCGATCACCTGGCTGCGGACGGCGACGATCCGGGCGGCGCTCTCCAGGGTGAGCGCGCCGGAGACGCAGGCGGCGGCGATCTCGCCCTGCGAGTGGCCGATGACGGCGTCCGGCTGCATGCCGACCGACTGCCAGACGGCCGCCAGCGCGACCATCACGGCGAAGCTGGCGGGCTGCACGACGTCCACCCGCTCCAGCAGCTCGGCCGGGGCCTCACCGCGCAGCACCTCGGTCAGCGACCAGTCGGTCCAGCGTTCCAGGGCGGCCGCGCACTCGGCGATCCGGTCGGCGAACACCGGTGAGGAGTCCAGGAGTTCACGGCCCATGCCGATCCACTGCGAGCCCTGGCCGGGGAAGACCAGCACCACCTTGCCGCCGCCGGCGGCGGCGGCCGCCGCGCCGGCCACGGCGACCGAGGGCGCGGACTGGCCGAGCGCCACGGCGCCCAGCCCGGCCAGCGCCTCCTCGGTCGAGCCGGCGATCACCACCGCGCGCTCGCCGAGCACCGCCCGGCCGGCGGTCAGCGCGCCGGACACCTCGGTGAGCGTCGGCGCCTCGCCGGTGGCCGCTTCGAGGAAGGCAGCCAGCCGCTCGGCCTGTCCGGTGAGCGAGGCGGCGGAGGCGGCGGAGAGCACCAGCGGCACAACGCCGCCGGCCGCCTCGGCCACCTCGGCCGGCTCGGTCTGCGGCGCCTGCTCCAGGATCACGTGCGCGTTGGTGCCGCTGGCGCCGAACGAGGAGACGCCGGCCCGGCGCGGCCGGTCCTGCTCCGTCGCCCACTGCCGAGCCTGCGTCAGCAGCTGCACCGCGCCGGCCGACCAGTCGACCTGCGGGGTGGGCGCGTCGACGTGCCGGGTGGCCGGCATGACGCCGTTGCGCAGCGCCTGCACCATGTTGATCACGCCGGCCACGCCGGAGGCGGCCTGGGTGTGGCCGATCACCGACTTGACCGAGCCCAGCCGCAGCGGCCGGTCCGCGGGGCGGTCCTGGCCGTAGGTGGCGAGCAGCGCCTGCACCTCGATCGGGTCGCCGAGCACCGTGCCGGTGCCGTGGCCCTCGACCATGTCGATGTCGGTGGCGGCCAGGTCGGCGCCGGCCAGCGCCTTGCGGATCACCCGCTGCTGGGCGGGGCCGTTGGGGGCGGTCAGGCCGTTGGAGGCGCCGTCCTGGTTGAGCGCGGAGCCGCGGATCACCGCGAGCACCTGGTGGCCGTTGCGGCGGGCTTCGGAGAGCCGCTCCAGCAGGATCACGCCGGCGCCCTCGGCCCAGCTGGACCCGTCGGCCGCGGCGGCGTACGACTTGCAGCGGCCGTCGAAGGCGAGGCCGCGCTGCCGGGCGAAGCCGACGAATCCGCCGGGCGTGGACATCACGGTCGCGCCACCGGCCAGCGCCATCGAGCACTCGCCGCGCCGCAGTGCCTGGGCGGCCAGGTGGATGGCGACCAGCGAGGAGGAGCACATGGTGTCGACGGTGACGGCGGGGCCCTCCAGGCCGAGGGTGTAGGCGACCCGGCCGGAGGCGACGCCGCCCGCGGTACCGAGCGCCCGCTCCAGGCTCAGGAAGCCTTCGAGACCGGCCAGGTCGGGCGCGTAGTCCTGGTGGACGATGCCCGCGAAGACGCCGATGTCGGTGCCGCGGACCGAGTGCGGGTCGATGCCGGCCCGCTCCAGCGCCTCCCAGGAGACCTCCAGGAGCTGGCGCTGCTGCGGGTCCATGGCGAGCGCCTCGCGCGGCGAGATGCCGAAGAAGGCGGCGTCGAACTGGCCGGCGTCGTGCAGGAAGGCGCCCTCGCGGACATAGGTGGTGCCGGGGTTGTCGGGATCCGGGTGGTAGAGGCCCTCCAGGTCCCAGCCGCGGTCCTCGGGGAAGGCGGTGTAGACGTCGGTGCCGTCGGTCACCACCCGCCAGAGGTCCTCGGGTGTGCGGATGCCGCCCGCGTACCGGCAGGCCATCGAGACGATCGCGATGGGTTCGGCCGAGGCGTCGGCGAGGCGCTGGTTCTCCTGCTGCAGCCTCGCGTTCTCCTTCAGCGAGGCACGCAGTGCGTTGACGATCTGCTCGTCCTGCGCCGTCATCTCGGTCCGTCCTCCGTGTGTCCGCGAACGTCAGTGGTCAGGTAGATCACTTGGTCGTGCTGGTCGCTCGGTGGTGCGGGTCGGTCGGTGGTGCGTGGGTCACTCGGTGGTGCCGAGGGCGCGCTGCACCAGGCCGGCGATGTCCATCGCGTCGATCAGGTCGAGGTCGTCCCCGGCCTGCGGCTGTGCCGGATCGGCGGCCGCCCCGGAGTCGGGGCCGTCCTCGGGTGCGGCGAGCGCGAGCAGGGTGTCCAGTACCCCTGCCTCCCGGAACCGGGCGAGCGGGACCTGCGCGAGTGCCCGCCGCAGGTCCTCCTCCCGGCCGTCCGGGAGCTCGCCGGCCGGCTCGGTCAGCAGCTCCGAGCGGAGGTAGCCGACCAGGGCGCCGGGTGTCGGGTAGTCGAAGATCAGCGTGGCGGGCAGTCTCAGGCCGGTGGCCACGTGCAGGCTGTTGCGCAGGTTGATGGCGGCGAGCGAGTCGAAGCCGACCTCCTGGAAGGCCTGCTGCGCCCCGATGCTCTCCCCGCTGCTGTGGCCCAGGACGGTCGCCGCTTGCCCGCACACCAGCCGGAGCAGGATGCGGTTCTGCTCGGCTTCCGGGACGTCCCGCAGCGAGTCCGACAGCGAGGCGGCGGTGCCGGTGTCCTCGGTGTCGGGCTGGGCGGCGCGCAGCGCGGCCGCGGCCTCCGGCAGGTCGGCGAGCAGCGGGCTGACCCGCGCCGAGGTGAACGCCGGGACGAACGCCGCCCAGTCCATGTCCACCACCGTGACGGCCTTCTCCCGGGCCTCGACGGCCTGTTCGAGGGCGGCCGTGGCGAGCTGCGCGGCCATCGGCAGCACGCCGCGGCGGCGCAGCTGGGTGAGGGTCTCCTGGTCCATGCCGGTGCCGACCTCGTCCAGCGCACCCCAGGCGATCGAGGTGGCGGCCAGACCACGGCCGCGCCGGCGCTCCACCAGGGCGTCGAGCACGGCGTTGGCCGCACCCGAGACGCCCTGCCCGCCACCGCCCCAGATACCGGCGATGGAGGAGAAGACGACGAACGCGTCGAGCGGGCCGTCCGGGTCGGCGAACCGCTCGTCGAGCCAGGCGGCGGTCTCCACCTTCCCGGCGAACACCTCGGCGAGGTCGGCGAGGCCGGTGTCGGCGACGCTGCTGGTCCAGCTGGTGTCGGCGGCGTGCACGACGGCCGTGACCGGCTGGTCCGCCGGGGCCCGGTCGATCAGCCGGGCCAGTTCGGCCCGGTCGCCGTCCGCGCACCAGTCGACGGTGGTGGCCAGCCCGTCGGCCGCGAGCGTGGCACGCAGGGTGTCCACGGCGTCGGCGGGTGCGGGCGCGGTGGTGGTGACGATCAGGTGCTGGGCGCCGGACCGGGCCAGCCAGAGCGAGGCGTGCCGGCCGAGCGCCTCCGCGCCGCCGGTGACCAGCACGGTGCCGCTGGGCTGCCAGCCGCTGGTGCTCGGTTCGGGTGCGGGCTTGCGGGTGAGCCGGCGACTGTAGACGCCGGAGCGGCGGACGGCGAGCTGGTCGTCGTCGTTGGCGCCGTTCAGCACGCCCACCAGGTACTGGGCGGTCCGGGCGTCGGCGGTCGCGGCCGGCAGGTCGACCAGGCCGCCCCAGCGGTCCGGGTGTTCGAGCGCGGCCGCCCGGCCCAGGCCCCAGAGTGCGGCGGCGCCGGGCGCCGTGACGCTGTCCTGGACGCCGGTGTTGACGGCGCCCCGGGTCAGGCACCAGAGGGGTCCGTCCACCGCGGCGTCGCCGAGGGCCTGGACCAGGGCGAGGGTCTGCGCGGTGAGTGCGGGGGCGGCGGCCGCGTCGGCCGCCTGCTCGGTGACGGCCAGCAGCGAGAGCACCCCGGCCGGGGCGTGCTCGGATCGGGCCTCGGCCAGCCGTTCGGCCAGTCCCGCGCGGGTCGGCTCGGCGGGCGCCGACTCCAGCGGCACCACGTCCAGGCCCTGCGCGGTGAGCGCCGCGAGCAGCTCGCCCGCCGGGGAGCCGGCGGCCTCGGCCGAGGCGCCGGCCGGGAGGACGGCGAGCCAGCGGCCCGCGGGCACTCCGGCCGCCTCGCGCTCCAGCGGCCGCCAGGTCACGCCGTAGCGCAGCCGTTCGGCGCTGGAGCGCTGCCGTTGCTTGCCGCGCCAGTCCGCGAGGACGGGCACCACCGTGCGCAGCGCCTCCCGCAGGCCGGCCGAGTCGGGCGCGAGGAGCCCGGCGAGCGAGTCGGCGTCGGCCTGCTCGACCGCGGTCCAGAAGTCGGCGTCCGCTCCCTCGGCGGCCGCGCTGCCGTCCTCGGTGCCCTCGGCCTCCTGGAGCCAGTAGTGCCGGCGCTCGAAGGCGTAGGTGGGCAGGTCGACATGGCCGGCGGTCGGCAGTTCGGCCGACCAGTCGACCGGGACGCCGCGCACGAACAGCTCGGCCATCGAGGCCAGCAGCCGGCGCGAGCCACCGTCCTCGCGGCGCAGTGAACCGGAGACGACGACCGACGCTCCGTCGATTCCGTCCGCGACCTCGCTGACCGGCTGCACCAGCACCGGGTGGGCGCTGGACTCCACGAACACCCCGAAGCCCTGGGCCGCCAGCTCCGCTACGGCAGCGCCGAATCCGACCCGGCCGCGCAGGTTGCGGTACCAGTACCCGCCGTCCAGCACACCGGCGTCCCGGACCCACTCCCCCAGCAGCGTGGAGAAGAACGGCACCAGCGGCGCCGCAGCGGTCACCCCCGCCAGCGCCTCGCCCAACTCCTGCTCCACCGCCTCGACATGGCGGGTGTGCGAGGCATAGTCCACCGCGATCCGGCGCACCCGGACACCCTCGGCGCCCCAGGCTTCGACCAGTTCGTCCAGCGCCTCGGCGTCACCGGCCACCACCACCGAGGACGGGCTGTTCACGGCCGCGATCTCGACCCGACCGCCCCAGCGCTCCAGCCGCTCCGCCAGCTGATCCTCCGACAGCGCCACCGACGCCATCCCGCCACGCCCCGCCAGCCCACGGGCGATCACCTGGCTCCGCACCGCCACCACCCGCGCGGCGTCCTCCAGGGACAGCGCCCCAGCCACGCACGCCGCCGCGATCTCACCCTGCGAGTGACCCACCACCGCATCCGGCACCACACCCACCGACGCCCACACAGCCGCCAGGCCCACCATCACCGCGAAACTGGCCGGCTGCAGCACATCGACCCGCTCCAGCAACTCCGCAGGAGCATCGCCACGCAACACCTCGATCAGCGACCAGTCGATCCACGGCGCCAACGCCACCGCGCACTCCGCGATCCGCTCCGCGAACACCGGCGAGGAGTCCAGCAGCTCACGCCCCATACCGGCCCACTGCGACCCCTGACCCGGGAAGACGAACGCGGCCTTGCCCAGCGCGGCCGCCCCGCCGCTCACCACACCCGGGTGCGACTCGCCCCGCGCCAGCGCACCCAACCCGGCCAGCGCCTCCTCCCGCGACCCCGCCACCACCACCGCACGCTCACCCAGCACCGCACGCCCGGCCACCAACGCGGCCGCCACCAGCGGCAGCGGGGCCCGGTCCGCCTCCGCGAAGGCGGCCAGCCGCTCGGCCTGCGCGACCAGCGAACCCGCGCTCTTCGCCGACACCACCAGCGGCACCACACCGTCCACGGCGGGCACCTCGGGAGCCTCGACCTCCGGCGCCTGCTCCAGGATCACGTGCGCGTTCGTCCCGCTCGCACCGAAGGAGGAGACGGCGGCCCGGCGCGGCCGCCCGTCGGCCGGCCACTCCCGCGCCTCGGTCAGCAACTCGACGGCGCCGGCCGTCCAGTCCACCTGCGGGGTCGGGGTGTCGACGTGCAGGGTGGCCGGCATGACGCCGTGCCGCATCGCCTGCACCATCTTGATGACGCCCGCGACACCGGCCGCGGCCTGGGTGTGACCGATGTTCGACTTCAACGAGCCCAGCCACAGCGGCCGCTCGGCGGGCCGCTGCTGGCCGTAGGTCGCCAGCAGGGCCTGCACCTCGATGGGGTCGCCCAGCGAGGTGCCGGTGCCGTGGCCCTCCACCACGTCCACGTCAGCCGGGGTGAGTCCGGCGTCGGCCAGCGCGCGGCGGATCACCCGCTGCTGCGAGGGCCCGTTGGGCGCGGTCAGGCCGTTGGAGGCGCCGTCCTGGTTGACGGCGCTGCCGCGCAGCACGGCGAGGATCCGGCGCCCGTTGCGCTGGGCCTCGGAGAGCCGCTCCAGCAGCACCACGCCCACGCCCTCGGCCCAGCCCGTGCCGTCGGCGGTCGAGGAGTAGGCCTTGCACCGGCCGTCGGCGGAGAGGCCGCGCTGGCGGGCGAACTCCACGAAGGCGTCGGGGCTGGCCATCACGGTGGCGCCGCCGGCCAGCGCCAGCGAGCACTCGCCGCGCCGCAGCGCCTGGGCCGCGAGGTGCATGGCCACCAGCGAGGAGGAGCAGGCCGTGTCCACGGTCACCGCCGGGCCCTCGAACCCGAACACGTACGACACCCGGCCCGAGGCCACGCTGGACGAGGTGCCGGTCATCACGTAGCCCTGGACGTCGTCCGGGACCTGCCGCAGCCGGGTGACGTAGTCGTGGTGCACGATGCCGGTGAAGACGCCGATGTCCTGGCCTCGGGTGGCGAGCGGGTTGAGGCCCGCGCGCTCCAGCGCCTCCCAGGAGGTCTCCAGCAGCAGCCGCTGCTGCGGGTCCATGGCGAGCGCCTCGCGCGGCGAGATCCCGAAGAACCCGGCGTCGAACTGCGCCGCGTCGTGCAGGAATCCGCCGACCCGGGTGTAGGTGGTGCCGGGGTGGGCCGGGTCCGGGTGGTAGAGCTTGTCCACGTCCCAGTCCCGGTCCTGGGGGAAGCCGGAGAGCGCGTCGCGCTGCTCGGCCACCAGGTTCCACAGCTCTTCGGGGGTGCTCACACCGCCGGGCAGCCGGGTGCTCATGGCGATGATGGCGATCGGCTCGTCCGGGTCGGCCTTGCGTTGCGGCGACGGGTCACCCGTGGCGGCCTCGTCGCCGAGGAGTTCGGTGCGCAGATGGCGGACCAGGGCGGCCGGGGTCGGGTAGTCGAACACCAGACTGCTGGGCAGGCTCATGCCGGTGTAGTCGTGCAGCCGGTTGCGCAGCCGGACGGCGCTCAGCGAGTCGAAGCCGAGGTCCCGGAAGGACTGGCTCTCGGCCAGCGCCCCGGTGCCGGTGTGGCCGAGCACCACGGCGGCGCTCTCCTGCACCAACTCCATGAGCAGGCGCAGCTGTTCGGTCTCGCCGAGGGCGGCGAGCCGGTCGGCCAGCGGGCTGCTCCCAACGGTCGGCCGGCCGACCGCGCGCCGGACCAGTGGCCCGGCGGCGGCGTCGGCAGCGTCGGCGCAGGCGGGCTCGACGGGGGCGGCGGCCTCCGTCGGGCCGGCCGCGGCGAGCTGATCCAGCGTCAGCGGCCCCAGCGCGGCAACCGGTTCGCCGGTGTGGTCGGCGAGCTCCACGAAGTGGCGGCCGCCTTCGACGGGCGTGACCCGCATCCGCAGTGCGACGGCGCCCTCGGCGTAGACGGCGAGGTCGGCGCAGGCGGTCAGCTCGAACCCGGCGCCGAATTCGCCGGTGCGGGCGGCGAGCAGCCGCAGCACGCGGTCGACCAGCACCGGGTGGAGCGCGAACGCCTCGGCGCTGTCGCCGAGTTCGGCGGGCAGCGCGAGGTCGGCGAAGAGCCGGCCGTCGTGCTCCAGCAGGCCGCCGCCGGCCGCCGCGGTGTCCGGGCGGTCCCGCAGGTCGAAGGCGGGGTGGGGCAGGCCGGGACGGAGCAGGGCCCCGGCGTGCCGGGTCCAGCCGCCGTCCGGCGCGGCCTCGTCCGCCCGGTGCGCCCTGCTGTGCACGGCGACCCGGCGCAGCCCGTCGGCACCCGGGGTCTCGACCCGGACCCGGAGCTGCAGGTGGCCGTGCTCGGGCACGGTGAGCGGCGCGTCGACGGCGATCTGCTCGACGGCGCCGCTGCCCGCCTCGGTGCCGGCGTGCACCAGCAGGTCGAGCAGCAGGGCGGCGGAGGCGGTCCCGGTGGCGGGGTCGATCAGGCCGCCGAGCTTCTCCAGCGCACCCCGGTCGATCCGCCCGGTGAGCACCACCTGCGTGCTGTCGGGCCCGTCGGGCAGTTCGACGGCCGTGCCGAGCAGCGGGTGGCCGGTGCTGCGGGCGCCGAGCGCCTCCGCGTCCACGGCCGAGGGCTCGACGTCGACCCAGAAGCGCTGGTGCTGGAAGGCGTAGGTGGGCAGTTCGGTGCCGACGGCCTCGGCCGGGGCGCCGAGCACGGCGGTCCAGTCGATCTGCGCGGCACCGCGCACGTGCAGTTCGGCAAGTGCGGTGAGCACGGCGGCCGACTCGGAGCCGTCCTGGCGCAGGGTGGCGACGCAGCCGCGGTGGTCGGGGCCGAGCGTGCCGAGGGCCAGCGCGGTCAGCGCGCCGCCGGGCCCGATCTCCAGGAAGGTGCCGACACCCTGTTCGCGCAGCGCGGCGACCGCGTCGGCGAACCGTACGGTCCCGCACACCTGGTCGGCCCAGTACTCGGGGGTGCCGAACCGGCCCTGCTCGGCGGGTCCGCCGGTCAGGGTGGACACCACGGGGATGCCGGCCGGCCGGGGCCGCAGGCCCGCGAGGGCAGTGCGGAACCCGTCGAGCATGGGCGCCATCAGCGGCGAGTGGAAGGCGTGACTCACAGCCAACCTCTTGGTTTTTCGGCCGAGTTCGGCCAGCTGGGCGGCGGCGGTCAGCACGGCCGCCTCGGTGCCGGAGAGCACCACGGAGTCGGGGCTGTTGACGGCGGCGATCGCCAGCTCGCCCTCGGCCGCGGCCACCAGCGGCGCGACCTCGGCCTCGCTCGCCTGGACCGCCACCATCGCGCCGTCCTCTGGCAGGGCCTGCATCGACCGGGCGCGGTGGGCGACCAGTCGGCCCGCCTCCGCGAGGTCCAGCAGGCCGGCCGCGTGGGCGGCCGCGATCTCGCCGACCGAGTGCCCGGCGACCAGGTCGGGGCGCACGCCCCAGGAGCCGAGCAGCTCGAACAGCGCGGTCTCCAGGGCGAACAGGCCGGCCTGGGTGTAGAGGGTGCGGTCGAGCAGTGCGGCCTCGGCGCTTCCCGGCTCGGCGAACACCACCTCGCGCAGCGGCCGCACCGGCTCGCCGTCCAACCGAGCGTCGGCCAGGTGGAGTTCGACGGCCGCGCAGGCGGCGGCGAAGGCCTCCCGGAACACCGGGTGGCGGTCGGCGAGTTCCCGGCCCATGCCGGCCCACTGGCTGCCCTGGCCGGTGAAGAGGAAGGCCAGCTTGCCCTCCTGGGGCGTGCCGGTCACGGCGGCTGCGGTGGGCGTGCCGGCGGCGAGGTCTCGCAGCCCGTCGGCGAGTTGCTGCCGGTCGGCGGCGAGCAGCACGGCCCGGTGGTCGAGCCGGGCCCGGCCGGTGGCCAGGGCGTGGGCGGTGTCGGCCAGCGGGAGTTCGGGGCGGGCTTCGAGGAACCGGGCGAGCCGCTCGGCCTGCCCGTGCAGGGCGGTCGCGGTCCGGGCCGACAACGGGACCGGGAACACGGCCGGGTCCTGCGGAAGCGCAAGCGGAGCTGACGGCTCGCCAATCGGCGAGGAATGGGTAGACGGCTCGTCAACCTGCGCGGAGTCCACCGCCGGCGCCTGCTGGATCACCACGTGGGCGTTGGTGCCGCCGATGCCGAAGGAGGAGATCCCGGCGCGGCGTGGGTGCCCGCTCTCCGGCCATTCCCGGGCCTCGGTGAGGAGTTCCACCGCGCCCGCCGACCAGTCCACCTGGCTGGACGGCCGGTCCACGTGCAGCGTCCGGGGCAGCATGCCGTGCCTGATCGCCATGACCATCTTGATGATCCCGGCGACACCGGCGGCCGCCTGGGTGTGGCCGATGTTGGACTTCACCGAGCCGAGCCAGAGCGGGTGCTCGGGGTCGCGGTCCCGGCCGTAGGTCGCCAGCAGCGCCTGCGCCTCGATCGGGTCGCCCAGCACGGTGCCCGTGCCGTGCGCCTCCACCGCGTCCACCTCCGCGGCGGACAGGCCGGCGTCGGCGAGCGCCCGGCGGATCACCCGCTGCTGGGAGAGCCCGTTGGGCGCGGTGAGCCCGTTGGACGCGCCGTCCTGGTTGACGGCCGAGCCGCTGACCACCGCGAGCACCTGGTGGCCGTTGCGGCGGGCGTCCGAGAGCCGCTCAACCAGCAGCACGCCGACGCCCTCGGACCAGCCGGTGCCGTCCGCCGCGTCCGCGAAGGCCTTGCACCGGCCGTCCTGGGAGAGGCCGCGCTGCCGGGAGAACTCGACGAAGGTCTCCAGGTTGCCCATCACCATCACGCCGCCGACCAGAGCCATCGAGCACTCGCCTTGCCGCAGCGCCCGGGTCGCCAGGTGCAGCGCGACCAGCGAGGAGGAGCAGGCCGTGTCGATCGTGATGGCCGGGCCCTCGAAGCCGAACTGGTAGGCGATCCGGCCGGAGAGCACGCTGCCGGAGTTGCCGGTCAGCCGGAAGCCCTCGACGCCGGAGGCGTGGTGCGTGCGCACCGTGTAGTCCTGGCTGTTGACGCCGACGAAAACGCCGACGTCCTGGCCGCCGAGCCCGCTCGGGTCGATCGCGGCGCGCTCCAGGGCCTCCCAGGAGGTCTCCAGGAGCAGCCGCTGCTGCGGGTCCATGGCGAGCGCCTCGCGCGGCGAGATGCCGAAGAACGCGGCGTCGAACCCGGTCGCGTCGGCGAGGAAACCGCCGTGCCGCACATAGGTCTTGCCGGTGCTGTCCGGGTCGGCGTCGTAGTGCCGGTCGATGTCCCAACCCCGGTCCGCGGGGAACTCGCCGACGGCATCGACGCCGTCGGCCACCAGCCGCCACAGGTCCTCGGGGCCGGCCACGCCGCCGGGGAACCGGCAGGCCATCGAGACGATCGCGATCGGGTCGTCGGCGCCGGCCGCCGGGCGCGGCGGAGCCTGGTCCGCGGCGCGGCCCGCGGACTCCGCCGCCCCGAAGAACCGCTCGCGCAGGTGCTCGGCGAGCGCCACCGGCTTCGGGTAGTCGAAGACCAGGGTGGCGGAGAGGGTGAGCCCGGTCGCGGCGGCGAGCCGATTGCGCAGCTCGACGGCGGTCAGCGAGTCGAACCCGGCGTCCTTGAACGCGCGGTCGGCCCGGACCGCCTCGGCCGTCGCGTGGCCCAGCACCTGGGCAGCGCTCGACCGCACCAGCTCCACCAGCGCGTCGGTCCGCTGCCGGCTGCCCAGCTGCTCCAGGCGCTCGCGCAGGGCGCCGGTCCGGGCGGCCTGCGCGGGGTTGGCGGTGCGCCGGGGCGCGGGGGCAAGGCCGCGCAGCAGGGGTGCCACGGGTGCCCCGGAGCGGGCGGCGGCGCGCAGGGCGGGCAGGTCGAACCGGGCGGCAACCAGGGCGGCGCTCTCGCCGTCCGCGTGCTCGGCACGCAGGGCCGTGTCGAGGATCGCCGTCCCCTCGGCCGCGGTCAGCCCGACCATGCCGAGGCGTCGGGTGCGCTGCAGGTCGGCGGCACCGAGATGCCGGGTCATGCCGCTGACCTCGCTCCAGTAGCCCCAGGCGAGCGAGACGCCCGGCAGGCCGAGCCGGCGGCGGTGAACGGCGAGCGCGTCCAACGCGGCGTTGGCCGCCGCGTAGTTGCCCTGGCCGGGATTGCCGAGCACGCCGGCGGCCGAGGAGAACAGCACGAAGGCGGCGAGGTCCGCGTCCCGGGTCAGCTCGTGCAGGTGCAGCGCGGCGTCCAGCTTCGGCCGCAGCACGGTGTCGACCCGCTCGGCGCTCAGCGCGGTGACCACCCCGTCGTCGAGCACGCCGGCGGTGTGCACGACGGCGGTCAGCGGATGCGTGGTCGGCACGGTGGCGAGCAGCGCCGCGACGGCATCCCGGTCGGCCACGTCGCACGCGGCGACGGTGACGGTGGCGCCCAGCGCGGTCAGTTCCTCGCGCAGCTCGGTCGCGCCTTCGGCGTCCGGGCCCTTCCGGCTGACCAGCAGCAGGTGCCGGGCGCCGTATGCGTCAACCAGGTGGCGGGCCGTCAGGGCACCGAGCGTCCCGCTGCCGCCGGTGATCAGCACCGTTCCCTCGGGGTCGAGTTCCCCGCGCGGCTCGTCCGGCACGGCGGCGCGGACCAGCCGCGGGACGGAGACCGCCCCGCCGCGCACCCGCACCCGCGGCTCACCGGCAGCGCTCGCCGCGGCGACCGCGACCAGCAGCGCCTCGTCGTCGGCCTGGTCGCACTCGACCAGCGTGATCCGGTCCGGGTGCTCGGACTGGGCCGAGCGCAACAGACCCGCGACGGCCGCCTCGGCGAGGTCCTCGGGGTCCCCGGAGAGCGTGACCACCAGCCGGGTGGACGCCAACTCGGGCTCGGCCAGCCAGGCCTGCAGCACCGCGAGCGCGGCGGCGACCGCCCCGCGCGGGTCGCCGGGGGCCCGCTCGGCCCGGTACTGCACCAGGTCCGGCGGGCTCGCGCCGGCCGCAGCGAGCTCGGGCAGCTCGGCGGCGGCCGCGACCTCGGCGACGGTCAGCTCCGACTCGCGCTCGGCCGTGGGAAGTTCGACCCAGTCCACGCGGAACAGGCCGTCCCGGCCGGCCTCCTCGGCGAGCCCCGCACCGACGGGTGAGAACGGCTCGGTGAGCACCGCGTGCACGGTCAGCACAGGCGCGCCGGTGCCGTCGGCCAGCTCAAGCCGGGTGGTGTCGTCCGCCGTGCGCACCGAGCGCACCCGGACGGCGGCGGCACCGGCGGCCAGCAGGGTCACGCCCTGCCAGCGGGTGGCGGCCGTGCCTTCGGGGACGGCCGTGCGGACCGCCGCGTCCAGCAGCGCCGGGTGCAGGCCGTAGCGGTCGGCGTCGCCGAGCGCCTCGTCCAGCGCGACCTCGGCCTCGGTGGCCGGCTGGTCGGCGGCGGCCACGCCGCTCGGGGCGGCCACGACAGTCAGGGTGCCGGTCGCGTGGCGGGTCCACTCGGCGTCCAACGCCGAGTTCTCCGCCCGCGAGTACACCTCGATCGAGCGCCGACCCTGTCCGTCGGGCTCGCCGACGGACGCCTGGACGACCCTGCTGCCACGCAGCGGCAGCGCCACGGGCCGGTCGACGGTCAGCTCCTCCAGGACCGGGCTGCCGACCTCGTCGCCGAGCCGGACGGCCAGCTCGACCAGCGCCGCGCTCGGCACGATGACGGCGCTGCCGACGGCGTACTCGGCCAGCCACGGGTGCGTGCGCACGGACCAGCGGGAGGTGGTCAGGAAACCGCCGGGGTCCGGCCGGCCGATCAGCGCGCCGATCAGCGGGTGGTCGGCCGCGGCCTGGCCCAGCGAGGCCGCATCCGTCTCGGGCGCGGTCTGCAGCCAGTAGTGCTGGTGGTCGAAGGCGTAGGTGGGCAGGTCCAGGTGCCCGTCGGTGGCGCCGGCCGGCAGGACGGCGGTCCAGTCGACCGGGACGCCACGCACGAACAGTTCGGCCATCGAGGCCAGCAGCCGGCGCGGGCCGCCGTCCTCGCGACGCAGTGAACCGGAGACGACGACCGATGCTCCGTCGATTCCGTCCGCGACCTCGCTGACCGGCTGCACCAGCACCGGGTGGGCGCTGGACTCCACGAACACCCCGAAGCCCTGGGCCGCCAGCTCCGCTACGGCAGCGCCGAATCCGACCCGGCCGCGCAGGTTGCGGTACCAGTACCCGCCGTCCAGCACACCGGCGTCCCGGACCCACTCCCCCAGCAGCGTGGAGAAGAACGGCACCAGCGGCGCCGCAGCGGTCACCCCCGCCAGCGCCTCGCCCAACTCCTGCTCCACCAGCTCGACATGGCGGGTGTGCGAGGCATAGTCCACCGCGATCCGGCGCACCCGGACGCCCTCGGCGCCCCAGGCTTCGACCAGTTCGTCCAGCGCCTCCGCGTCACCGGCCACCACCACCGAGGACGGGCTGTTCACGGCCGCGATCTCGACCCGACCGCCCCAGCGCTCCAGCCGCTCCGCCAGCTGATCCTCCGACAGCGCCACCGACGCCATCCCGCCACGCCCCGCCAGCCCACGGGCGATCACCTGGCTGCGCACCGCCACCACCCGCGCGGCGTCCTCCAGCGAGAGCGCCCCGGCCACGTGGGCCGCCGCGATCTCACCCTGCGAGTGGCCCACCACGGCGTCCGGTACGACACCGACCGACTGCCACACAGCCGCCAGGCCCACCATCACGGCGAAACTGGCCGGCTGCAGCACATCGACCCGCTCCAGCAGCTCGGCCGGGGCCTCGCCGCGCAGCACCTCGATCAGCGACCAGTCGATCCACGGCGCCAACGCCACCGCGCACTCCGCGATCCGCTCCGCGAACACCGGCGAGGAGTCCAGCAGTTCACGACCCATCCCGGCCCACTGCGACCCCTGACCCGGGAACACCAGCACGGTCCGGCCCTCAGCGGCCGCACCCGGCACGACCTCGCCACGAGCAACCGCGCGGAGCCCGGCCAGCGCCTCGTCCCGCGAGCCCGCCACCACGACAGCACGCTCACCCAGCACCGCGCGCCCGGCCACCAGCGCCCCTGCCACCAGCGGCAACGCAGCCTCGTCCGTGGCCTCCACGAAGGCGGCCAGCCGCTCCGCCTGCCCGGCGAGCGACGCCACGCTCTTCGCCGACACCACCAGCGGCACCACACCGTCCACGGCGGGCACCTCGGGAGCCTCGACCTCCGGCGCCTGCTCCAGGATCACGTGCGCGTTCGTGCCACTCACGCCGAACGACGACACACCCGCCCGGCGCGGCCGACCGACGGTCGACCACTCCTGGGTCTCCGTCAGAAGCTGTACTGCACCGGCCGTCCAGTCCACCTGCGAGGAGGGCTCGTCCACGTGCAGAGTGGCCGGCATGACGCCGTGCCGCATCGCCTGCACCATCTTGATCACGCCCGCGACACCGGCCGCGGCCTGGGTGTGACCGATGTTCGACTTCAACGAGCCCAGCCACAGCGGCCGTTCGGCGGGCCGCTCCTGACCGTACGTGGCCAGCAGCGCCTGCGCCTCGATCGGGTCGCCCAGCACCGTCCCGGTGCCATGGCCCTCCACCACGTCCACATCCGCCGTGGACAGCCCCGCGTTGGCGAGCGCCCGGCGGATCACCCGCTGCTGCGCCGGACCGCTCGGCGCCGTCAGCCCGTTCGAGGCACCGTCCTGGTTGACCGCCGAACCCCGCACCACCACCAGCACCTTGTGGCCCTTGCGCCGCGCCTCCGACAACCGCTCCAGCACGACCACACCCGCGCCCTCGGCCCACCCGGTGCCGTCCGCAGCCTCCGCGTACGACTTGCAGCGGCCGTCCGCCGCGAGCGCCCGCTGCCGCGAGAACTCGACGAACGTTCCCGGCGTGGCCATCACGGTGGCGCCGCCGGCCAGCGCCAGCGAGCACTCGCCCTGCCGCAGCGCCTGGGCCGCCAGGTGCATGGCCACCAGCGAGGAGGAGCACGCGGTGTCGACCGTCACCGCCGGGCCCTCGAACCCGAACACGTACGACACCCGCCCGGACGCCACGCTGGAGGCGGTGCCGGTGGCGACGAAGCCTTCGAGTTCGGCGGGAGCCGTGCCGGTCGGCCCGTACCCCTGGCCCATCAGGCCGGAGAAGACGCCGACATCACTGCCTTTCAGCGTGCCGGGGTCGATGCCCGCACGCTCCAGGGCCTCCCAGGAGGCCTCCAGGAGCAACCGCTGCTGCGGGTCCATCGCCACCGCCTCGCGCGGCGAGACACCGAAGAAGGCGGCGTCGAACTCGCCTGCGCCGTCCAGGAATCCGCCCCGGTTGGCGTAGGAGGTGCCGGCCTTCTGCGGGTCCTCGTCGAAGAGGCCCTCCAGATCCCAGCCCCGGTCGGTCGGGAAGGCGGAGACCGCGTCCCGGCTCTCCGCGACCAGCCGCCACAGGTCCTCCGGGCTCGCCACCCCGCCCGGCAGGCGACAGGCCATGCCGACGATCGCGATCGGCTCGTCCGGATCGGCGAGCCGGCGCGACGGACCGTCAACTGTTGTGTCCAGGCCTAGGATACGGGCCCGCAGGTGGCCGGCGAGGGCCTCCGGGGTCGGGTGGTCGAAGGTCACGGTGGTGGGCAGGCGCAGACCGGTGCGCCCAGTCAGGCGGTTGCGTAGCTGCACCACGGCGAGCGAGCCGAGGCCGAGGTCGCGGAAGGCGCGCCCGGCCAGGACCGGCTCGGTGCTCGCGGGGGTGAGCACGGCGGCGGCCTGCTCGCAGACCAGGGCCGCGAGCTGGGCCAGTTGGGCGCGCTCGTCCAGGCCCGAGAGTCGGGCCCGCAGGGCGGCGGTGACGGTCTCGTCGGCCTCGGCGGCGGGCCCGGCGGCCGGCTGCTCGATCAGCCCGTCGAGCAGGGTGTCGAGCGGGGTCCGCTCCGGGTCGCCCGGGTCGGTCGCGGTCGGCCGGACGGCGAGCAGTGCCGTGGCGTCGGCGCGGACCAGCAGGTCGAAGGCGGCGGCCGCCTGCTCAGGTCCGGCGGTCGCGAGCTGGACGCCGGGCAGCCGGCGCTGCCGGCGGGTGCGGGCGACGGCCTCGGTGAGGGCGGCGTTGACGGCTGCGGCGGGGTCCTCGGGCACGGCGCCGAGGGTCGCGGCGGCATCGGTCACCACGACGAACGAGGCAATCTGCTGATCATCGGTCAACTCGTCGAGCATGCGGCCGAGTTTGTGGTCCGAGGCGGCGTGCACCACGGCAGTCACGGGGTGGCCCAGCCCGGCCAGCGCGGCCCGGAGCTTCCCGGGGTCGGTGCTGTCGGCGACCAGGTGGGTGGTCTCCGCGCCTTCCACCGTCAGCTCGTCGGCCGACGCACTCACCAGGACCAGGCGCCGGGCGCCGTGCGCGGCGACCAGGTGCCGGGCCAGGGCGGTGCCGGTGGCGGTGTCGGCGCCGGTGAGCAGCACGGTGCCGTCGAGTCCGGGCGCGGCCGGGTCCGGCCGGTCCACGACCGGCACGCGGACCAGCCGGAGGTGCAGCAACGCGCCGTCCCGAAGCGCGACCTGGGGCAGCCCGGCAGCGACGGCGGCCAGCACGGCGGCGGCTTGGGCGGCGTCCGCCGTGTGGGGGTCGAGATCCAGCAGGGCCAGGTTCTCGCCGTTCGCCTGCGCGGCCCGGGCCGCGCTCCAGAGCGCGAGCTGGGCCGGCTCGGGGGCGGCGTCCCGCTCGCCTGCGGCGACCGCTCCCCGGGTGAGGACGAGCAGCCGCGCCTTCGGGTGCGGCCGGACCGCCTCGGCCCACTCGGCCGCCGCATCCGCGCCCACGAGGACGGTCAGATCGGGTGCGGCCGCACCATCGTCCAGGGCCGCCCGGAGGGCCGCCGGGTCCGGGTAGTGCCGCAGCTCGGCGACGCCCGCCGCGCGCAGGTCGGCAGCCAGTGCGTCGGTGGTCCCGGCCGGACCGGCCAGGCCCCACCGCAGACCGTCCGCCACCGCTGCCGCCACCGCGTCCGCCGCCTCCGGCGCTTCCGGTGCGGGGATCCACTCCGGCCGGTAGAGGCCGTCGTGGTGACCGTCGGCCGCGTACCGCAGCCGGGCCTGCAGCTCGCCGAGCAGGCGGCGAATGATCTTTCCGGAGGGGGTCCGGGGGATACTGCCGGTCTCCAGGATCCGCTCGGGCAGCTTGTACGCGGAGAGCGCGCCGCGGCAGTGGTCGAGCAGCCGGGCGAGGTCGATGCCCTCGGGCCCGGGGACCACCCAGGCGACCGGGACCTCGCCGAGGGTGGCGTGCGGCCGGGCGGCGACTCCGGCGTCGGCCACGCCCTCGGCGGCGCGCAGCACGGACTCGATCTCGTCGGGGTGGATGTTCTCGCCGCCGCGGATGACCAGGTCCTTGAGGCGGCCGCAGATGGTGAAGTAGCCGTCCTCGTCGCGGCGGGCGAGGTCGCCGGTGTGGAACCAGCCGTCCCGCAGCGCCTGGGCGGTGGCCTCGGGGCTGTTGTGATAGCCGAGCATGACGTTGGGGCCGCTGACCCAGACCTCGCCCTCCTGCCCGGCGGGCTGCTCCTCGCCGGTGCGGGGGTCGACGATCCGTACGTCGACGCCGGGCACGGGCAGGCCGCAGGAGCCCTCGACGTGCTGACCGTCGGGCGGGTTGATGGTGATCGCGCCGCAGGTCTCGGTGCTGCCGTAGGCGTCCACCAGGGGCACGCCGAAGCTGCTCTCGAAGGAGCGGCGCAGCTCGGGTCCGGTGACGGCGCCGCCGACCAGGCCGATCCGCAGGTCGGGCAGGGCGAGGCCGGTGCGCCGGGCGGTGCTGACCAGGTGGTGGTAGGTGGTGGGGACGCCGGCCAGGAAGGTGGAGCGGTCCTCGCGCAGCGCGGTCAGGATGTCGTCGGCGGAGCTGCCGTCCATGATCCGGGCGGTGGCGCCGGACACGGTGACGGAGAGCACGCAGGCGATGTGCGAGAGGCTGTGGAAGAGCGGCAGCGGCCAGAGCACCCGGTCGTGCTCGCTGAGCCCGGGCACGGGGATGTAGCAGTTGGCCACGGACCAGAGGCAGTTGCGCTGGGTGGAGAGCACGCCCTTGGGCCGGCCGGTGGTGCCGGAGGTGTAGAACATCCAGGCCACCTCGTCGAGTCCGAGGTCGTCGGGTGCCTGGGTGGCGGGCTCGGTGGTGGCGAGATCCTGGTAGCGGGCGGTACCCGGGGCCGGTGTGCCCTCGGAGCCGGTGGCGATCACGGAAACGGTGTCCGAGGGCCGCCCGAGCAACTGCAGAAACGTTTCAGCACGCCCCGTGTCGGTGAAGGCGAACACCGCACCACTGTCGGCCAGCAGGTACTCCGTCTCGGCCGGGCCGGCCTGCGGGTTGACCGGCACGCCGACACCACCGGCCCGGACCACGGCCAGGTAGGCCTCCACCATCTCGACCGAGTTGCCGAGGCAGAGCGCGACGCGGTCGCCGCGCCGCACACCGAGACCGGCCAGGTGGCCGGCCAGCCTCCGCGTGCGGGCTTCGAGTTCTGCGTAGCTGACCGCGTTCCGGCCGTCCTGGAAAGCCGTCTTGTCCGGGAACCGGACAGCGTTCTCCCGCAGGACGACCGGGAGCGGGGCGATCACGTCGGGGCGCACCTTGCCGCGAGCTCCTTCCGGAGGTCAGGGGTTACCAGGAGACGGGCAGACTCTTGACCGAGAACACGGACCCCTTGGTCCGCAGCGGAACCTCGTTCGCGGGAACGGCCAGCCGCAGGCCCGGGAAGGCCTCGATCAGGGCGAGAAGGCCGATCTTCAGCTGCAGCCGGGCCAGGTTCTGCCCCAGGCACTGGTGGACGCCGTAGCCGAAGGCGACGTGGCCGGCGGTGTCGCGGCCGAGGTCCAGGTCGGCGGGGCAGCCGAACTTGGCGGGGTCGCGGTTGGCCGCGGGCAGCGAGACCGTGACGGTCTCGCCCTTCTTCACCGTCTCACCGCCGAGTTCGAGGTCCTCCAGCGCGGTGCGGAAGATCTCGTACTGGTTGACGGTGACGTAGCGCAGGATCTCCTCGACCGCCTCGTCGATCTTCGACGGGTCGGCCCGCAGGGCGGCCAGCTGCTCGGTGTGGTGCAGCAGCGCGAAGATGCCCACGGCGAGCGCGCCCTCGGTGGTCTCGAAGCCCGCGAACAGCAGCAGCGCCGTGATGTTGCCGAGTTCCTCGTCGGTGAGCTCGCCGCTGGCGATCAGCCGGCTGATGATGTCGTCGCCCGGTTCGGCCTTCTTGCCCGCGATGATCTCGTGGATGAACGCGCCGACCTGCTGGAACGCGGCCATCGAGGCCTGCGCGTCGCCGAACGGGTCGTTCATCACGGCCGGAGCCTCGGCGAACCGGTCCCGCTCGCTGTACGGCAGGCCGATCAGCGGGGCGAGCACCCTCAGCACGAACGGCTTGGCGAACTCCTCCAGCAGGTCGGCGGAGCTGCCCCGGGAGCGCAGCTCGGCGATCTGCTCGGCGGCCGCGGCCTCGATCACCGGCGCCAGCCGGGCCACGCCACGGCTGGTGAACTCCTTGGTCAGCAGCTTGCGGAAGCGGGTCTGCTCCGGCGGGTCCATGTGGATGAACATGCCCGGCATGGCCGGGAACTGCGGCACCGGGCCGCCGTACTTGGTGACCGGGAAGTGCCCGATCTCCAGGTTGTGGCTGAACCGGGGGTCGCCGAGCACCTGCCGGACCAGTTCGTGGCTGGTGGCGATCCAGCCGACGTGCCCGTCGGGGTAGGTCATCCGGGCCAGCGGACGCTCCCTGCGCAACTCCTCGAAGAGCGCGGGTGGTTCGAACTTGTCCGTGCGGGCCCAGGCGTCCTCGTACGAGATCGCTTCAGTCATGAAGCCCGTTCTCCGTTCCATCCGTATCGGGTCGGCCGTGCCCGTGCCGCAGTGCCCGAGAGGACGGCGCAGGGCCGCGGCACGGACTCGGTTCTGCTTCCGGAGCATGGGGTCGTGCCGCGGGGCGGCCGCGCCGCCCCGCCGGAGCGGTCCGGTGGGGCGGCGGGCCGTTGGCCCCGCGTATGGGGTGCGGCGGGTGCCGCGCTGACTCAGGCGGACAGCCGGGTCAGCGTCTCCTGAGCGGTCGCCAGGGACTTCTCACCCACCGGCTTGAGCGCGGCCATGGCCGGCACGATCGCGGCCAGGGTCAGCTCGGCGTGCGCGAAGGTCAGGTCGTCGGCGAGGCCGATGGAGCTCAACACGGCCCGCAGGTAGGGCTCCTGGTAGTCCCAGCCCTCGCGCGGGGTGCCCGGCGCGTAGGAGCCGCCGCGGGCGGTGACCACGATGACCGACTTACCGCTGAGCGGACCGGACTCGGCGCCGGGCGGAACCATGTGGGCCGGGGTGACCAGGAGGTCGATCCACGCCTTGACGCTGGACGGGATCGTGTAGTTGTACATCGGCACGCCCAGCAGGATCGTGTCGGCGGCCCGCACCTCGGCGGTCACGGCATCGGCCAGGGCCTTCTCCTCGGCCGTCTGGCCGTGGTCGCGGCTGGGGTCGAGCAGGTACTCGCGGACGGCATGGGTGATGTGCGGGATCGGCTCGGCGGACAGGTCGCGGTAGACGTAGTCGGCGCCGGGGTGGTTCTGCCGCCACTGGGTGGCGAAGTACGACGTCAGCTGTCGCGACGTGGAGCCGTCGGTCCTGATGCTCGCGTCGATGTGGAGAAGAGAAGGCACAGAAGACCTCTGATTTTACCGGGTGAAAGGACTGCCGACCTGACTGCGGAAGCACGGTGTCGGCTTCAGCGAGTCTAGGCAGGCTCGGCCGCCGGCGGGCATCCCTCACCCTGGTAGCCCGGCCGGTGGCAGGAGTTGCCCGTTCGGGCATCGCCCGCACCGCAGGGTGGCGGGGTCCGAACGGGCACTCACTGCACACTTTCGGCCTACTTTCCGGCCATCATGCTCCGGCCAACCGGACGCACGGCGGGCGGCAGCGGGGCGCAAAATCGGGGCGCGCGCCGAGAACAGTACGGATGACCGGATTCCGCTCTCCAGAAAAACTCGCCAACTCACCAAGTTTTCCTACGAGTTAACTTTTCGTCAGAACACCGTTCGCCCCGCGCGCACGCTCCTTGAGCTGCTTGACAGACTCAGGTCCCAATCGCAACCTGAAACGACCTCTGAACAGCCCGCACGACGGAATGTCACCCGACCCACACCAGGGAACAACGGGGCGACGGACCGCATTCACCCGCATGCGGCCGTCGCCAAGCAGCACCCGGTTTCGATTCGGAGTCTAGAGTGTCACTTCAGACAACTACCGTCCCCGGCCCCTCTCTTGAGGCGTCGAATGAAGTACATCGAATACTCGCGGCATCCGTTCAGTCCTGGCTCGACGGCCAGTTGGGAAAGAGCATGAGCCTCGCCGCCAGCGCCGCGGCGAAGGAGGCCACCGGCCACCGGAGGAGTGACACTCCGAGGGCGAAGCTCTGGTACGCGACCCTGCTGACCCGGACCCGGGGTCTGGCGTCAGCCACCAGGATGATAACTGGCGTGACATCACTTGCCTACGCCTCGGACAAACTTGACGGGCAGCCCCACGCCCTGATCTGCCGGGCGGAGGCCGATCTGGCCCGCGGCGACCTGGACGCGGCGACCAGCGCGGCCGAGGCCGGCCTACTGCTGGCCCACCAGCTCGGCGACCGCCGGCCGGTGTCCAGCGGGAACCTGGTGATGACGGTCAGCGCCACCCGCCGGCTGGACACCGCCACCAGCATCCGCTACGCCAACGACCTGCGGAACAACGCCCTGATGGGCCACTCCAAGCTGATGCCCGGCCAGTGCGTCTGGGCGGTCACCCAGGCCCTGGAGGCGCGGGACGGTCCGGCCAGCGTCGCCAGCCTGATCAGCGACCTGACCATGGACGAGGCGATGACCAGGGAACTGCTGGTCTCGCAACCGGCCGCCGCCGCCTGGCTGGTCCGCACCTCGCAGCAGCTGGACGACGAGGGCATCGCCCTGCGCATCGTCTCTCTGGTCGATCGACTGAGCGCCCACAACCGCACCTTCCGGATGATCCAGGCCTCCTCCGCGCACGCCAAGGGCCTGCACGAGAAGAACGCCGACGCCTTGGAACGGGCCTCGGCGCTGCACCTGGACGGCTGGGCGAGCGCCTCCGCCCTGGAGGACGCGAGTGCGGTGCGGATCACCCGCCGACCCGAGCAGGACCGGGCGGCCGACCTGCTCAAGCGGGCCGCGCACGGCTACAACGCCGTCGGGGCCCGGCGCGACGCCCTCCGGGTGGCCAGCAAGCTCCGCGAGCTGGAAGGCAACGGCGGCCGGGTCCCGCTCGGCGCCGGCCGTGTGCGCAGCACGGTGAACCAGCTGACCGACACCGAGTACACGGTCGCCGAACTGGTCAGCCAGGGCCTCACCAACGGGCGGGTGGCCCGCCAACTCTTCATCTCCCCGCACACCGTGGCGTTCCATCTGAAGAAGATCTTCCGCAAACTCGACGTCTCCTCGCGGGTCGAACTGGCCACCACCTGGAACCGCCGCCCGGAGGAACCGGCCGCAGCCGTCAGCCCGCTCCGGGCCGCCGCCGCGGGCCGGACCAGAGTCCCGGTGTGAGACGGGCCGGGCTCGGCATCCGGTCGGCGCAGCCCGCGATCAACGCCCCTACCTGGGCGGGCTGGAGAGACATCCACAGACCTTGGGTGACTCCCAGGAGCTGATCGCGCCGATCCCACTGCGGGGAGTCTGCGTCAGTTCCGGCGCAGGGCAGGCCCGAGGTCCGTCGGCGCCGGCCGGTAGTCCAGGTGGGTTCGGGCAGCCGTGAGGTCGAGGGTGCGTTCGTGGGCCAGGTGGCGGACGGCGTAGACGGTCAGGCGGGGGCGACGGGCGGATCGGGCGGTCCGGGTCAGGAGTTCGGTGGTGCGGGCCAGCGGGAGGGCGAGGGCGAGCGGGAGGTAGACGGGTGCGGCCGAGAGGTTGTGGGCTGTCAGGACCTGGCGCAGCACGTCGTCCAGCACGACCGGCTCCCGGTCGGTGACGTTGAAGGTGCCGGAGGAACGGCCCTCAGCGGCGAGCAGGCAGGCGTCGACCAGGTTCGCCATGCTGGTCAGGCTCAGCCGCTGCCTGCCGTCGCCGATCGCGAACAGCCTTGGCCCGAAAGGCGTTTCGCGCACCGCCTGGAGGACGCGCGGCAGCAGTGTGGTGTCCCCGGGACCGTACACGGCGTGCGGCCGCAGGATCACCGCCTCCGGGCGGACCCGGCGCACCCACTCCTCCGCCAGCGCCTTGGAGCGCCCGTAGGCGTCGCTGTGGCGGACCGCGTCGGCCTCGCCCTCCCGGGCCATGACGGTCGGCCGGCGCGGGTCGTAGACGCTCGCGGTCGACAGGTGCACGAAGCGCGCCGCCTCGGGGAACCCCGCCAGCGCGCCCCTGGTGGTCAGCACGTTGCCGCGGTGGAACGCCTCGGGGCGGGCCCAGTCGGTCGCCAGGCCCGCGCAGTGGATCACCGCGTCAGGGCGGGTGAACGGGGCCGGGAGGGCCGGCCGGACCGCGGGGTCCGCCAAGTCCCAGGAGAGATAGGGCGCGCCACCGATCAGGTCGGCGGGGACGGTGCGGCGCCGCCCCAACGCCAGCACCTGGTGCCCGGCGGCCCGCGCCGTGCGGCACAGGGCACTGCCGACGAAGCCGCTGGCCCCGGTGACGACGATGATCACGACGCCTCCTTCGTGACCAGCGCGCGGAGTTGTTCGCGGTCGGGTTTCTCGGTCCGGCCCCGCCGGGGGATCGCCGCAAGGCAGTGGATCCGGTCCGGAAGTGCCGCGTGGTCGATCGTGCGGGGCAGTTCGCGGGACAGGGAGCGGAGCAGTTCCGGTTCCGGCACCGCGCCGTCCGGGCGCACGGCCAGCACCACCGCCTCGTCGGCGGTCACCAGGTCGGGGACACCCACGATGACGGCCTCGGCGATGCCCGGGAGGGCGGCTATCGCGGGTTCGTACAGGCCCGGGTAGAGGTTGAAGGAGCCGCGGATCAGCATGTCCTTGGTCCGGCCGAGCAGCACGATCCGGCCATCGGCATCGATCCGGGCCCGGTCACCGGTGTTGAGCTCGCCGATCGGTCCGTCGCCGAGGTAGCCGGTCGCCAGGTGGGCGCCACGCAGCAGGAGTTCGCCCTCTTCGTTGAGGCGCGCCGTGACTCCGGGCAGGGGGTGGCCGGCCAGGTCGCCGTGGGGTGCGTGGTCGAGCTTCTCCTCGGCCTCGGTCACGGCGATCGGCAGCATCTCGGTCGCGCCGTAGATCACCGCGATCCGGGCCGAGGGGAGCGCGGTCCGCAGGCGGCGCAGGATCGGGGGTGGCACGGGAGCGGCGCCGAGCAGCACCGTGCCCAGGGTGTCCGGGAGTTGGCCGGCGGCGAGCAGGCGGGCCAGGGCGGCCGGGGTGCCGAAGGTGTGGGTGGCCCGGCGGCGCCGCAGGTCCCGCAGGAACCGCTTCGGACGCACCGGGAGCGGCGCCGCCGACCAGGTGGCGCCGGCGGCGAGGAAGGCGAAGGCGATCATCAGCTGCTCGGAGTGCACGACCACAGGGCCGGGGGCGGCGGGCAGGCCCAGGCTTTCGCCGAGCAGGTCGGCGCCGGCGAGCAGCGTGGCCTGGCTGTGCACGACCGCGCGAGGCCGGGCGGTGGTGCCGGAGGTGAACACGACCAGGGCCGGACGGTCCGGGTCCCCCGCGGGCGCGGGTGCCGGTGCCGGTGTGAGCGCGGGCGCGGTACGTGCCAGGGTGGCGGCGGAGAGCGCGTTCGCGGGCACGCCCGGGAGCCGCGGGCCGGTGTGGATCAAGCGCAGGGTCGGGTCGGAGAGCGCGGGCAGGTTCAGACCGAGGCGGCGCAGCAGCGTGCGTCCCGCCTTGCGGGCGGAGAGCGCGCAGAGCCAGGACTCGGCGGCCAACCAACGCGGCGCGGCGAGACGCTCGGCGACGAGCCGCCCGCGCGCGGCGTCGAGCTCGGCACCCGCACCCGGGTCGGCCACCACCACGGCGGCGCCGACCGTCATGACGGCCAGACCGAGTACCAGGGCGTCCCGGCCGGGGCGGACCGCGAACAGCACCGTGTCACCGGCGGACATGCCCACGGCGCGCAGCCCGCTCGCGGTGGTGGCGATCCGCTGGGCGAGTTCGGCGTAGGTGAGTGCGCCGTGCGCGTCGAGCAGGGCGACCGCATCGGGCGTCCGGCGCGCATGCTCCGCGATCCGCCCGACCACCCCGGCGACGCCGCGGTCCGGCGTGCCACTCACGAGGCTGTGGTCGCGCTCACCGCGGTCATGGCGGTCACCGCCATCCTCATGTGCTCCGCGCATCTCCGAATACTCACCACTCATCCGCCCGCCACCTCCAGCCTCGCGTACGTCGGTATCAGCACCCGCCGCTTGACCCGTCGCCGCACGATTCGCTCCGCCCCCGCCGTCAGCACCGCCTGCATCAGCACCCGTATCTCGGCCAGCGCGAGCGGCGCACCGATGCAGTAGTGCGGCCCGGCCCCGAACCACAGGCGCTTGGGATCGTGTGCCGGGCACCGGCCCAAGGCCGCCGCCCGGTCGAACGGCCCCGCCGCCAGGTCGCACCTTGCCGTGGCGATGAGCACCCGGTCCCCCTCGCGCACCGTCGTCGCGCCCAGCAGGCCCGGCCGCGCGGCCCGGCGCAGCATCGCCGGGCTCGGGGTGATCACCCGCATGGCCTCGTCGAGCGCCCCGTCGAGCGCCGCGCCGCCCGTCTCCAGGTCGGCCCGCAGCGCAGGCAGCAGCCCGGAGTCGTGCCAGAGCGCGAAGACCCGGGGCACCGTGGTCGCCACCGTCTCCGTTCCGGTGAGCAGGAACGCCGCTGCCAGCCCGAGCGCCTGTTCCCGGTCGAGCCCGTAGCCGCGCAGGCGCCCCATCATCGAGCCTGCCTCCGCCCGGTCGTAGGCTTCGCCCGCCGCCGCCACCAGACCGGCCAACACGCCCTTTGCTTGAACTACTTGACGTTGTGTCAGCTCTTTGGTCCGCAGTCCGACCATCCGCACGATCCGCTCGCCCCGCTCGAACACCTCCGCGCCCGCGGCGTCGGGCACCCCGAGCAGCTCGCCGATCACCGTGCCGGCCGCCGTCCTGGTGAGTGCGACCAGGTCCACCGCGCCGCCCGCACCCAGCCGGTCGGTGGCCTCGCCCAGCACCGGCCCGAGCACCCGGGTGCACAACTCCATGGCCTGGGACCGGGTGAACAGGCCGCCCAGCGCGGCCCGCAGTCGCCGGTGTTCCTCGCCCTCCATGTTCAGCAGCACGGCGGGCCCCAGAATCGGCGTCCACAGCGCGCCGGAGGAGCCGGGCCCGTCCTTGCGGAACCCCTCGTGGTCGAGCAGTACCTGCCGGGCCAGCTCCGGATCGCTGACCACGACCCCGATCCCCGGCACCCGCACGGCGGGTCCGCGCCGGGCCACGGCGGCGATGAACGGGTACGCCAACGGGTGGGCGGCCAGCTGCACCCGTCGTTCCCAGAGCTGTTCCCGGCGTTTCATCGGATGTCGACCACGTCCGGCCGGTACCGGTGGTCCGCGTACCAGGCCAGCGTGTTGCGCAGTCCGAACGCGCGCAGCCGCCGCACCGAGCCGTAGACCTTCATGCCCGGGACCTGCCCGTAGGCGGTGGTGAGCTTGCGCACCTGGTTCACCAGGGCACGGTCCTCGTGCACTTCCTCGATCGCGGTGCGCGGGAAGCCGCCGCAGCGCTGGTAGAGGTCGGCGGTGATGGCCAGGTTGCAGCCGGGGCACATCAGGTACGGGCCGAGGTACTGCGGGTCCCGGTTGCCGGGCCGGAACCTGCCGAACCGAGCCGCCAACGCGACCACCGCCGGCAGCAGCCAACTCTCCCACAGCTTGAGCGCGAACTCGTCGGTGCGCGGCTGCAGTTGACCGGTGACCAGTTCCAGCCCGCCGGCCAGGCCGCGGCGTACGGCTGCCGTCCAGCCGGGTACCGGGAGGCAGTCGGCGTCGGTGCGGGCCAGGTACCGGGCGCCGGCCTCGATCGCGAACCGCATCCCGGTGTCCGCCGCCGCGCCGGTGCCCTTGCGCGCCTCGGTGATCAGGTGCAGCGGGAAGCCGGCGGTGACCGCGAACTCCCGGACCACCTCGGCGGTCCGGTCGGTCGAGGTGTTGTCCACCACCACACACTCGAAGTCCGCGTCGGTCTGCTCCGCCAGCGCGCGCAGCGTGGCCGGCAGCGAGACTTCCTCGTTGTAGGCCGGCACGACCACCCACAGGTCGGTCACTGGTGTTCCCTCACAATCGAGCTCACGATGGCGCTCACGGTCGAGCTCACGATCGGACTCACAGCTGCGCGAAGACGACGCCGAGCGAGACCCCGCCGGCCAGGCCGATCAGCGCCACCCGGTCGCCCGGCCCGCAGCGGCCCTGCTCCAACGCCCGGGCGAGTTGGAACGGCAGCGAGGCGGAGGCGAGGTTGCCGTGCTCGGGCAGCACCGGCACCAGCGACCCGGCGGTCAGGCCGGTCCTGCGCAGGAACGCCTCCAGCAGCGGCACGGTCACCTGGTGCACCGCCACCACCGCGAAGTCCGCCCAGGTCAGCCCGTGTTCGGCCAGCGCTTGGTGGATCAGCTCGGGGCCGAGCGCCTCGAAAGCCGCGTGCAGCCGCGCGCCGTCCATCCGGAAGTAGGTCGCCTCCGGGTCCCGCGGGTACGCGGTGCCGCCGCCGGGCAGGGTGCCGACCTCCCAGGCCGAGGAGTCCGCGGTGAAGGCCCGGTGGAAGATCCCGTCCGGCGCCGCTCCCGCCTCCACCAGCACGGCCGCGCCACTGTCGGACAAGGTGTAGCCGGGGAACGACTCGGCGAACTGGATCCGGTCCCGGACCGACCAGCGGATCGCCCGCGACGGCAGCTCCCCCGTGCAGACCAGGACCCTGTGGTACTGCCCGCCGGCGATCAGCGCCTCGGCGACCTGGATCCCGTTGAGCACGCTGTTGCAGGCGTTCTTCACGTCGAACACCGGGCAGCGCGCCCCGATCTTCGAAGCCAGGATGTGCGCGGTAGCGGGCTCGACCATGTCCTGCGAGGCGCTGGCGAAGATCAGCAGGTCGAGGTCCCGCGCGTCAAGGCCGGCGTTGGCCAGCAGCTTCCGGGCGGCTGCCGCGGCCAGGTCGGAGGCCTGCCAGCCGTCGGGGGCGACGTGCCGCATGGCGATTCCGGTGACCGCCTCGATCAGCCCGGGGCGCGGCCGGTAGGGACCGCTGTCGGCGATCCGCTGCTCCACCTCGCGTGAGGTGAGCGATTCCTCCGGCAGGTGCACCGCCACCGCGGCGATCACCGCGCGCGCCCCGCCGCCTTGCCCGACCAACTGTCCACTGCCCCCGACACTGCGCTCAAGCCTCACCCGAGCTCCCCGATCATCCGACGATCTTATAGCCCAACCTGCCGCGATACGGTTTCTCGCACGGACATTCGATGTGACGATGGGGGCGGCGATGGGCATGACAACGGCAGAACGGCACGAGAGCAGACTGCTGTGGGCCAGCCGGCCCGCCCTGTGGACGCTGACCAGGATCGCCATGGCACGGCCCTTCGGACCGATCCGGCGGGTACCCCGACTGGGCTGGGTGGCGAGCGAACCCACCCTGATCCGGGCCGTGCTCAACGACCACGAGCACTTCACCCTCCTCGGCGAGGGCGGTGTGGGCCACCTGTGGGAGCAGATCCTCGGGCCGTACGTCACCCGGCTCTTCGACGGCGCCGGCCACGCGGACCTGCGCCGACGCGCGCGTGACCTGTTCACCGAGGAGAACTCCGCCGCCCTGGTCGAGCGGGCCGCCGGGCCGGTCTACGCCGATGTCACGGCGCGCCTCGCCGCCGGGGACCAGGTCGACGTGGCCGCAGCCGCCCGGCTCGTCGTCGGCCGCCTGATGGCCGACCTGCTGGGCCTCCAACTCCCGCCGGACAGCCCGGACTCCACGTACCTGGAAACCTTCGCTGCCGGCGAGCGGCTGGCCGCGCTGGCGCTCGACACGGCTGCCTCGACCGAGCTGCCGCCGGAGCGGATCGAAGCGGCCAAGGAGATCGTCAGGTCACTGACCAGCGGCGTCCCGGCAGCGTACGCCAGTGCCGAACCCGACACCCTGCTCGGCCGCTGTCGCGAGGCCGGGATCACGCTGGAGGAGGCCGGCGGCCTTGCCTCGCTGCTGCTCGTCGCGGGCACCGAGACCGCGGCCAGCGCGATGGCCCGCACGGTCGCGCTGATCCACGACACCGGGCAGCAGGAACCGCTGCTCGCCGACCCAGGGCTGATCCGCGACGCGGTCCGCGAGGGACTGCGGGTGACCACGCCCGCGCCGGTGATCGGACGGCACGTCAGCGCGGACGTCACCGTGGCCGGCCGCCGGCTGCGCAGGGACGAGCGGATCCTGCTCGTCACCTACGCGGCCGACAACCTGGCCGGCGGCTTCGACCTGGCCCGCCCGTACGACCCGCGCTCGCGCCAGCTCTGGTTCGGCGCCGGTCGGCACCTGTGCCTGGGCGCGCCCGTCGCACGGGCCGAGATCGCCCGGATGGTCGAGGCGGTCCGCGCCGCGGGACGCCCGTACCGCATCGTCTCGCGCAGCTACGCCCGGAAGGTGATGATCCCCTCCTACGCCTCGCTCGTCGTCGAGCTGGACTGACGGAGTGCCGGCCGACGGCCGGACCGGAGGCGAGCGTCGGCAAGTGCTGCTGCTCTTGGCGGACCCGCGCGTGGCGGCCCGCCGCCCACCGGCTATGACCGTTCGGGCTGCCCGGCGAACTCCAGGACGGTGACCGAGGGACGACGGTTGGCCACCAGCGGGACGGTGAGCGCGAGCGGTAGCAGTTCGCCGAGCAACCCACGCCCGCCGACCGGCCGGACGTCCCGCACCGTGGCGATCGCCGGACTGGCGGTGCGGAGCTTGTCGCGCTCGCCCGCGTCCATCGCCCACGGCATCGGCGGCGGCTGGTAGCCGTGGGCACGCAGCTTCCCGTTCAGGGTGAGTCGGCTGAACCAGCGTGGCACGGCGTCCAGCACGAGCGAGCCACCCGGGAACCGATCCGCGCAGCCGGCGATCAGGGATCTCACCCGGGCCGGCGGAAGATACATCAACAATCCCTGTGCGCTGAGCAATACCTCACGGTTGCGGTCCACCTCGTCGGCCCACCCCAGTTCGGTGGCGTCGGCGGCCAGGTAGCGCTGGCGCGGGCCGGGCGGCAACAGTTCCTCGCGCAGCGCCACCGACTCCGGCAGGTCCACGCTCAGCCAGCGGGCCCGCCCGTTGTCGACCCGCCAGTACTGGGTCTCCAGGCCCTCACCCAGGCAGACCACGGTGCCGCGCGGCTCCCGGGCCAGGAAGTCCGCCACCTCCCGGTCGAAGCAGGCCGCGCGCAGGGCCTGGAGCTGGGCCTGGCTGCCACTGGTGCCGAACCGCTCGGCGAAGGGGTAGTCGATCCGGTCGACCAACTCCACCGCCTTCGGGTCGTGCAGCAGCCCGTCCGGCCGCCGGGCCTCCACCGCCCGGTACCACAGCGTCCACAGCGCCGTCTCCGGCACCTGTCCCAACTCGGGCCGCTCCCCGCCGCTCATCGCTCACTCCCTCGGACGTGCACCACACTCCGGCATGAACCCGCCGATTCTGACACCCCGGGCACGGCGGGGGCCCGGGCCCCCCCCCGCGCCGCCCCGGCCCCCCCCCCGCCCCCCCCCCGCCCCCCCCCCGGCCCCCCCCCCCCCCCCCCCAAGGAGAATGGCCCGGCCGGCCGGGGCGGGGGGTAGGTGG
>NZ_JBIWPN010000011.1:54907-262551 GCF_044768305.1 Kitasatospora sp. NPDC101155
CCCGCGCCGCCATGCGCGCTTACGCGGGGTTGGGCCCCACGTGCCTTAAGGCCCGGCGGTTTTCGGACCCGCGGGGGGGGGGGGGGCCCGGGCCGACGCGCGGCGCGGCCCGTGCCCCGCCCGTGCCCCGCCCGTGCCCCGCCCGTGCCTCGCCCGTGCCTCAGCCGATGCTGAAGGCGCCGTCCGGCGGGGGCGGGGAGTCGGTGGCGTTCGCGTCCGTGACCGGGGCGGTACGACCGACCAGGGCGGAGAGGTCCTCGCCCTCGGTGAGGCGGGCCGGGAAGATGTCGCCCGCCAGCAGCCGGGTCAGCTCCGTCACCGGCAGCGGCGCCGTCGAACCGGCCAGCAGGATGTTGCCGTACCGGCGCCCGCGCAACACCGGGGCCTCCGCGACCAGGCAGACGTACGGGAACACCGCCCGCACCGTCGCCGCCTGCGCCCTGGCGAAGGCCAGCGGCGGACCGTCCGCCAGGTTGGCGGCGTAGCAGCCGCCCTCGCGCAGCGCGCTCGCGGCGAGCCGCAGGAACTCCACCGAGGTCAGGTGCGCCGGGGTACGGGAACCGTGGAAGACGTCCGCGATCACCAGGTCCTGGCTGCCCGCCGACGTCGCGGCCAGCGCCTCCCGGGCGTCGCCGACCGTCGCGGTGATGTCCGCCCCGGGCCCCTGCCAGGGCAGGTGCTCGGCGACCAGCTCCAGCAGCGGCCCGTCCACCTCCACCACCCGCTGCCGAGAACCGGGCCGGGTCGCGGCCAGGTAGCGCGGCAGTGTCAGCGCGCCCCCGCCGAGGTGCAGCACGTCCAGCGGCCGCCCGGCGGGCGCGAGGGCGTCGGCGAGGTGGCCGAGCCTGCGGGTGTACTCGAACTCCAGGTGCGTCGGATCGGCGAGGTCGACGTACGACTGCGGAGTGCCGTCCAGGGTGAGCAGCCAGCCGCCGTCCCGGTCGATGTCCGGCATCAGCTTGGCGAAGCCGAGGTCGGTCCGCCGACCGACCGGCACCGGCTCCTCCGTCACGCGTTCTCCCCCACCGGCCGCACGTCCAGGTACGCGGCCAGCCAGCGGTCCAGCTCGGCGAACGCCTGGGTCCGGGCCGCCTCACCGGAGAGCACCAGGTCGTGCATGCCGCCCTTGATCCGCACGACCGTCACGTGCCGGCCCAGCCGCGACCCCTGCGCGGCGATGTCGTCGGCGCGCAGCACGGCGTCGGCGTGGTGCAGGGCGTTGTGCCACTTGGTGGTGGAGATCGACTTCGTCGAGGCCATCAGCAGCACCGGCACATCGATCCCGAGCCCGTTCCGCAGCTGTCGGTGCCCCTGGTGAATCGCCGACAGCCAGCCCGCGAACAGCGGGAAGCCCTCCGCCGGCTTCAGCGTCAGGTCGAAGTCCCACTCGCCCTTGTGGTCCTTGTGCAGGCTGTGGGTGTAGTGCGGGTTCAGCGAGGACGGCAGGATGCGGGTCGGCGCCAGCCTGCCGATCGCCGTCACCACCGGGCCCCCGGCGGTCCGGACAGCCGGCCCGGCCGGCATCGACAGGAACGGGCTGTTCAGGAACAGCCCGTCCACCACCCCCTGGCCCGCCCGTCGGCCCGCCCACAGGGCGGCCACCAGCCCGCCGGTGGAGTGCCCGTTCACCAGCAGCTGCCGGTGCCCGTCCATCTCCCGGATGATCCGCACCGCCTCGTCGATCTCCTCGTCGTACTCGGCGAGGTCCCGGACGAAGTTCGGCGACTGGTGCGGCCGCAGGGAGCGGCCGTACTTGCGCAGGTCGAGGGCGTAGAAGGAGAAGCCGAGGTCGGTGTAGTGGTCCGCCAGATTGGTCTGGAAGAAGTAGTCGTTGTACCCGTGGATGTACAGGACGGCCCGGTCCGCCCCCGGCACCACCCGGCGCACCAGGGTCGCGCAGACGGCGCCCTCGCCGTCGGGCCGCAGCGTCAGCTCGGCCGCCTCGTAGGGGGCACCGAGGATGTCTTCCCGAAACTCCATCTGCCCTGAACCCGTCCCTCTGCTCCGCCCGCCCGTTACGGCAGGTGACCACCCGTTCCGAGCCACGACGATACCGGCCGGTAGGGGCGGAGCGCTCGGCGGCGGGGTCGCGTGCGGAGCTCGCCCCTCCGGTTCGGCCGGGATCCGCCGGGATCCGCCGGCCGTTCCTGCCCGTTCCTAGCGCCGCGCCAGCCACGTCGCGATGTCGTCGACCATCGCCGGCTCGACGTGCCCCGGTCGCGCGTACTCGGCCGGAGTGGAGCGGCCACTGCCGGAGAAGAAGAGGTGATTGGAATCCTGGTGGATCCGGCTGACCGCCTCGGAGCGGTCCCCCAGGACGGCCTGCCAGCGCGTCAGGTCGTCGGCAACGGTGACCTGGTAGTCCCGCCCGCCCTGGAGGATCAGCATCGGGCAGGTCAGCCCGGCCGCCGTGGACACCGGGTCGTACGCGCGCAGGTCGAGCCAGTAGGGGGCGGAGAGCCCGAGCGGCAGCAGATCCGACGGCGTGTCCGGCGTGAGGTCGGAGCCGGCCACCAGTGCGGCCTGCCGGGTCAGCGCCGCCACCGCCTCGTCCGCCCCAGGGGAGGGAGCGAGCGCCGCGAGATGGCGGGCGACCCGGACGACGGCCTCGTGCATCGGCTGGGCATCTGCGGCGAGCAGCACCAGCCCGGCGATCGACGGGTCGGCGGCTGCGATCCGGGGCGCCACCTTGCCCCCCATGCTGTGGCCGAGCAGGTGGATCAGCTGATCGGCGAGCTGCGCGCGGCCATCGTGACCAGGCTGGCCAACCGGCCGGGCCCCGAGCGGGTGCAGTACCTGCTCAGCCCGATCCACTTCCCGGTGGAACCCACGCCGTCGTGAGCCGTACGCCCGAGAGCCGAAGTCGATCACCCGACGGTCCCGGCGATGCCGTTGCGCACCCCGCACGGGGTAGCCGTCCGCGCCTCCTGACCACTTCTCGTGCGCCTGCTGTGCGCCGGTGTTCATGTGGAACGCTTCCCGGACGGACAAGGCGAGTTGGGGAGTTTGCATGCAGCACGGGCACACCGATCCGTCGCTCTACCGGTCGGCCGCGGAGGCGATCGCCGCGCCGCCGGAAACATTGGCGTACGTGGCCGGGTTCGACCGGTCGGCGCGGCAGCCGGACGCGTTGCTGACCGTCGACACGGATCCGGCGTCGGCGAGCTACGGGAAGGTGCTCAACTTCGCCGAACTGCCCACGCTGGGTGACGAGTTGCACCACTTCGGGTGGAACGCCTGTTCCAGCGCCCTCGCACACGCCTGCCACGAGAACCCGGAGCGGCGGTTCCTCCTCCTCCCGGGGCTCCGGTCGTCGCGGCTGCACGTGATGGACACCCGGCCGGACCCGGTCCGCCCGCGCCTGGTCAAGACCGTAGAGGCGAAGGAGCTGGCCGCCAGGGCGGGCTATTCGCGCCCCCACACCCTGCACTGCGGCCCGGACGGTGTGTTCCTGTCCTGCCTCGGGTCCGCCGAGGGCGCCGACGGGCCGGGCGGCGTCGCGCTGCTCGACCACAGCACCTTCGAGGTGCTCCGCCCGTGGGAGACCGAGCGCGGTCCGCAGCACTTCGCGTACGACGTCTGGTGGCACCTCGGCACCGATGTCGGGGTGACCAGCGAGTGGGGCACCCCGTGGATGGTGGAGGACGGGGTGCTGCCCGAGCAGTTGCTGGCCCGCAAGTACGGGCACGCGCTGCACTTCTGGGAGTTGAGCACCGGGCGGCACCTGCAGCGGATCGATCTCGGGGACCAGTACCAGATGGTGCTGGAGCTGCGTCCCGCGCACGATCCGCAGGCGGAGTGGGGGTTCGCCGGGGTGGTGACGAATGTCGAGGACCTCTCCTCCTCGGTGTGGCTCTGGTACCGGGAGGGGCCCGCGTTCACCGCGCGCAAGGTGATCGAGATTCCCGCCGAGCCGGCCGCAGCGGAGCAACTGCCGCCCGCGTTGCGGCCGTTCAGGGCGGTGCCGCCGCTGGTGACGGACATCAACCTGTCGGTGGACGACCGCTGGCTGTACGTGTCGGCCTGGGGCACCGGCGAGTTGTTCCAGTACGACGTCTCGGACCCGTTCCACCCCCGGCTGGCCTCCTCCGTCCGGCTCGGCGGGGTGGTGGCCCGCACGCCGCACCCGGCGGAGCCGGGCCGGCCGTTGAGCGGGGCGCCGCAGATGGTGGAGATCAGCCGGGACGGGCGGCGGCTGTACCTGACCAACTCCCTCTACGGCGCCTGGGACGACCAGTTCTACCCGGACGGCATCGAGCCGTGGATGGTCAAGCTGGACGCCGATCCCGAGGCCGGCGGGCTGAGCATCGACGAGCGGTTCTTCCCGCACGGCGACGACTTCCGGGGCCTGCGCGTCCACCAGACGCATCTGGCGGGTGGCGACGCCTCCTCCGACTCCTACTGCTACCGGTAGGCGGCCTACCGGTAGAGCGCCTGGTCGTACCGGATCGGCACGGATCGGGCGCGAGCCGGGGTGCTGCGTCGCGTAGGCGTCCGTGACGCGGTCAGGCCCGGGCGGGCTGCAGGGCAATGGACGGCGTGATGGCCTCGTCCCCGCCAGGGGGCGAGGCCATCGGCGTTGGTGAAGGTCAGCCGCTGGCGCATCCGGCGGCAGCGGAGGCCGGTTCGGTGGCCTGCTTCGCTCCGGCTGAAATCTGACCATTCGTGTGGCGGAACGCGGCGCGCGTCGGCTTGTGCGAACAGGCCGCAACCGTTTCCCTGAGTCGCGTCAATCACCAGGTCCGCCGTCAGCCGGTATGCCCGCTGACAGGTAGCCACTCCGGGAGTTATCGTGCGCGTACGAAGCCTATCTGTCGCAGCCGCAGCCGCTCTTCTCGCCCTGGTCCAGCCAGGCCTCGCCACCGCGAAGGACGACCCCAGCACCACGGTCACGTTCACCGTCACGTCCGGCGCATTGACGCTGTCGGTACCGGTCAGCGCCAACCTCGGCTCGGGAGCGCCCGGCACCACGATCAGCGCGCCGATCGGCCCCTGCACCGTCACCGACAACCGCGCCCTCCTCTCGGCCACTTGGACGGTGACCGCGGCGGAGACGGACTTCGCGAACGGTACGCAGACGATTCCCGCCACCGACGCCACCTACTCGGCCGGGACGGTGACGACGACCGGTACCATCACCGTCACTACGACGAACGTGACGCTGAGCAACAGCGCGCAGACGGTAGTCACCGGGACCGCCGGCGTCGGAGACAACACCGCGAGCTGGGACCCGACAGTCGCCGTCAACGTGCCCGCCAGCGCCGTCGGCGGAACCTACACCGGAACGCTGACCCAGTCCGTTGCCTGACGGAATGAAGGGGGCGTGCCGGTACTGGGTTCTCCTGCTGATGCTGGCCTTCGTGCAGGCCGCCGGGGTGATGCCGGCGGCGCACGGGGCGCCCGGGGCTCCACCCCCCCAGGACCCGGCTGCGGGCAGGACCATCGGCATCAAGCTGCTCGACGCCCCGGAAGACCGCCGTGCCGACCCCAGAGCGCATGCCTACATCGTCGACCACCTCGCACCCGGCTCGACCATCGAGCGGCGGGTGGAAGTCACCAACCAGTCGTCCACACCGATGCACGTCAACATCTATGCCGCGGCAGCCAGCATCGCGAAGGGCGAGTTCACCTTCGCGCCGGAGCACACCCCCAACGAGCTGACCGGCTGGACATCACTCGATACGACGGGCCTTGATCTGGCGGCCTCCGAAACGGCGCGGGTCCGCACCACCGTCCAGGTGCCCAGGGACGCCACCGCCGGGGAGCGGTACGGCGTCATCTGGGCGCAGACGGGCAACCCCACGGACCGCTCCCACACTCTGACGGTGCTGGGCCGGGTGGGCGTCCGCATGTACATCGACGTCGGTCGCGGTGGTGAGCCACCCTCGGACTTCAAGATCGAGCGGCTCTATCCGACCCGGGACCGCGACGGGCGGGAAGAGGTTCGCGCCCGGATCCACAACACGGGGGGCCGCGCCCTGGACATCAGCGGGGCACTCTCCCTCCTCAACGGGCCGGGCGGGCAGCACGCCGGACCGTTCTCGGCCGCCAAGACGGGCACCACACTGGCTCCGGGCGACCGGGGGGAGGTGGTCGTCCCGCTGGACGCACCGCTGCCGAACGGCCCGTGGACAGCGGAGCTCACGCTCAGAAGCGGCCTGGTCGAGCACACCACCCGCGCCACCATCACCTTCCCGACGACCCCCGGCAGCATCGGAGCGGTCGCCGCGGTCGCCCAGGAAGAGGACTTCCCCACCCCCGCGGTCGCCTGGCTTTCGGCCCTCGCCCTCGCCCTCGCCGCTCTCTGCCTTCTCCGCACCAGGTTCCTCCGGCGTCGCCGATGACCACTCCGACCAAGTCCCGCCCCCGCAGGTGTGTTTGTCGACTCTGTGCGCTCGCCACGATCACCGTCGTGTTGCCTTCGCGAGCCCACTCATGCATGCGTAAAGTAATGTCCATGTCACGATGAGTATCTACGGCTTGTTATCGACGGCTGGGAGCGGAGATATCGGTGTTCAGACATGAGAGAGGGCGAGCCGGAGCAAGCCGCGGCACGGGAGCTACGGGCGGCATGTTTCGATCGTGGCTGAGGGTGCGGGCCCGCAGGGCGGGGGCGGTCACGCTGACCGGGCTGGCCGTCCTGGTGATCGTCCTGGCCACGACCTGGACCGCCACGGTTCAACCCACCTACGTCGCCCAGGTCAGCGACGGGGCGGTGCCGATGATCGACACCTTCACCGCCACCGGCCTCAGCAAACCCAGTGGCACCGCCACCGCTGGCGCCGTCAGGGCCAGCGGTACCGGCAGTACCAGCCTCACGTTTACGGTCATCCCGGTCAGCCTGACCATCGCCAAGAGTCACACGGACCCCTTCATCCGGGGCGAGGACGGCGTGTACACCATCACTGTGGGCAACCTCGCGACGGCCAGCCCCACCAACGGCACCCCGGTCATCGTCCACGACACCCTCCCCGAAGGCCTTCGGGCCGACAGGATCACCGGTGCGGGATGGAACTGCGTTCTGGCCACCCTCACCTGTACACGCAGCGACATCCTGCCTGCCGGGCAGAGCTACCCGCCCATCACCCTGACGGTCGACGTCTCCTGCCACGCCCGTGAGCAGGTCACCAACACCGCTACCGTCACTGGAGGCGGTGACACCACCACCCACACCGCCACCGACCCCACCACGATCAAGCGCCACGGGCACGACGACGACGGGCACGACGGGCACGACGGCCACGGCGGCCACGACGGCCACGACGGGCACCATGACCACTGCGACAACAACGACCACTGGTAACACTCAGCCCGCGTGGACGTAGCGGGAGGTGGTGGAGGTCCTCCGTCTCTGCAGCGGACCTCCACCACCTCCCGCGTCGGCACCGAGACACTCGACAACAACTCCCGGCCGGCCCACCGCATGATCAAACAGTGCCTTCGGCCCCTCCGTATGTGCCGTCCACGTCGGGCGGCAGGCCGCCGCGCGGCGGTCCGAGGCGCAGCCGGTCGCCGACGGCGGTGTGCTCGACCAGGGCCGCGCTGACGCCGCCGGGACCGGTGCGGCGGACGTGGAACTCCAGCTCGTCGTCGGCGCGCGGGGCGCGGCCCATCGAGTACTGCCGCCAGGTGTGCGGCAGCGCGGGGTGCTCAACGGTGCCGAACTGTCCGGCGCGGTAGGGGTACGGCTCGCCGGTGCGCACCCGCAGGACGGCGAGGTCGGGGCGGCGGCGTTCGTGGCCGGTGACCACGGCGTGCCAGTACGGGGGTTCGGCGAGCGCGGAGTCGGCGCCGGCGACCATCGCGCCGACGGCGAAGCGCAGCATCCGCACCCAGGCGGCTTCCAGCTCCTCGGTCCAGCGCTCGCCGGCCCGGTGCCGGAGGGCCGCGCACAGAGCCTCCTCGAAGGCCTCGTAGTGGACCGGTCGGACGCCCAGTTTCCGGTGCTCACGGCCTAGTTGACGTAGCGTCCGGTGGAGTCCGGCGGGGCGGTGCAGGTGGCCGATCAGGTGGCGGAAGATCCGTTCCAGGTGGGTCTGCTGGAACTCCATCGAGGCGGGGAAGAGCGGTCGCAGGTAGGGGCGGCGGCGGAACATGACCGCGTAGAGGTGGTCGATCAGCTCCGCGAGCGGCGCGACCAGGTCGAGGTCGCGCCGGATCAGGTACTGGTCTCTCGCGCCGTCGTAGCCCTCGCCGCCGCCGATGCCGTGGCCGGCTCCGGATCCGGGCCCCGACGGCGAGGCGGGGGTGAGGAGTTGGCGCCGCAGTCGCATCGCGTGGTGGCGGGCGATCAGACGGTCGTACTCGGCGGTGGCGGTGACCCTGCTGCTGTTGTCCATGACCTGCCCAGTCAACTGCCGCCCACCTGGCACGAGAAGGGCCGATCGCCTCGGGCGGACCCGGGACCATCGGCCCTGTATCGACGAACCGGTCGAAACGCCTACCGGCTCTGCTCGGCGGTCCGCTCAGCCGCGTCCGCGGACTCCTCGCGCAGCTCGGTGGCCGCCCAACTGGCCAGCAGCCGAAGGGACTCGGCGGAGGCGGAGCCCGGTTCGGCGTGGTAGGTGACCAGTACCTGGTCGCCGTCCCCGGCCGGGCGCAGCGTCTCGTACTGCAGGGTGAGCCGGCCGACCACCGGGTGGTGCAGGTGCTTGGTGCCGTGGCCCTTGTCCTGGATCTGGTGGGTGGCCCACAGGCGACGGAAGTCATCGCTCTTGACGGAGAGTTCGCCGATCAGCGAGGCGAGCCGGGGGTCGTCCGGGTCGCGCCCGGCGTCCAGCCGCAGGATGCCGACCACGTCGGTGGCCTTGGTCTCCCAGTCCTGGTAGAGCTCGCGCGCGGCCGGGTCGAGGAAGACGTGCCAGGCCATGTTGCGCTGCTCGGGCAGCATCGTGGCGAAGTCGCCGAGCAGGGCGGTGCCGAGCCGGTTCCAGGCGATGATGTCCAGCCGCCGCCCGAGCACGTACGCGGGCACGCCCTCCATCGCGTCCAGCAGCTGCTGCAGCGCGGGCCGGACCCGCTGCGGACGGGCGGCGGCGCGGCCGGCGCGGCGGCGGGCGGGCTTGGTGAGCCGGCCGAGGTGGTCGCGTTCGGCAGGGCTGAGCCGCAGTACCCGGGCGATGGCGTCGAGGACGGCGGTGGAGACGTTCTCGCCGTGGCCCTGTTCGAGCCTGGTGTAGTAGGCGGTGCTGACTCCGGCCAGCTGGGCCAGCTCCTCGCGGCGCAGTCCGGGTACCCGCCGGCGGGTGGTGGTGTCCGGCAGGCCCACGTCCTCGGGCCGCAGCCGGGCGCGGCGGGATCGAAGGAACTCGCTGAGTTCGGTGCGCTGGTCCATGACTGCAGTATGCGGGCGATCCGACGCGCCCGGGTGCGGGTGAGGGTGATACTGCCGTGCGTAGGTTCCGCTGTCCTACGTTCCGCTTCCCTACGCGCCGCTGTCGTACGCCCCGCCTTCGTACGACGATCTCTGGTCTGGTTGGCCTTCCGGCGCCGCCGCAGTCTTGTGGTCATGACGAACGAGACCACGCAGAACGCCGCCACCCGCACCGTCGCCGCCTACGCGGCCCAGCAGCCCGACGCCCCGCTGGCGAGGACCACCGTCACCCGCCGGGCCGTCGGCGAGCACGACATCGTGATCGACATCAAGTACTCCGGCATCTGTCACTCGGACATCCACCAGGTCGGCGAGGACTGGGGCACCGGGATCTTCCCGATGGTCCCGGGCCACGAGATCGCCGGCGTGGTCAGCGAGGTCGGCCCGGGCGTCACCCGCTGGAAGGTCGGCGACCGGGTCGGGGTCGGCTGCTTCGTCGACTCCTGCCGGGAGTGCGACAACTGCAAGGCCGGCCTGCAGCAGTACTGCACCGGTGAGGGCGGCGCCGTCTTCACCTACAACGCCATGGGCAAGGACGGCCTGCCGACCTACGGCGGCTACGCCGCGGAGCTGGTGGTGGACGAGGCGTACGCGCTGGGCATCCCCGACAGCCTGCCGCTGGACGCCGCCGCGCCGCTGCTGTGCGCGGGCATCACGCTGTACTCGCCGCTGGCGCACTGGGGCGCCGGCCCCGGCAAGAAGGTCGCGATCGTGGGCCTCGGCGGCCTCGGTCACATGGGCGTGAAGATCGCCCACGCGATGGGCGCGGAGGTCACCGTGCTCAGCCAGTCGCTGCGCAAGCGCGAGGACGGTCTGAAGCTCGGCGCCGACCACTACCGGGCCACCTCCGACCCGGCGACCTTCAGCGAGCTCGCGGGCAGCTTCGACCTGATCGTCAACACGGTCTCCGCCGACCTCGACCTGAGCGCCTACGTGGGCCTGCTGCGCACCGACGGCACCCTGGTGCAGGTCGGCATGCCGGAGAAGCCGGTCACGCTGCACCCGTACCCGCTGGCCACCGGGCGCCGCTCGCTGGCCGGTTCGATGATCGGCGGGTTGCCGGAGACCCAGGAGATGCTGGACTTCTGCGGTGAGCACGGCATCGGCGCCGAGATCGAGGTGATCCGGGCCGAGCAGATCAACGAGGCGTACCAGCGGCTGCTGGCCGGCGACGTCCGGTTCCGCTTCGTGATCGACGCCTCGACCATCTGAGCCTCGACCGACCGACGCCACGCCCCGCGCCCTGGTGCTCTCCCATCACCAGGGCGCGGGGCGCCGCCGTTATCCCCTGCCGGGGGTCAGACCCCCGCCGCCCCGGCCCCGGCCGCCGCCCGGCGCTCCGCGCGCCGGTCCTCCCGCCGCTGCCGTCCGCGGCGCAGCGGCTGGTCGGGCAGCCAGCCGAAGGTCAGACAGGCACCCACCACCCCGAGCAGCATCCCCATCAGGAAGCCGCCCAGGTTGGAGGTCACCCAGCTGACCAGCGAGGCGAGCACGGCGAGGACGGAGTAGAACAGCCGCTGCGCCGGGTTGAACAGGATCAGCAGGCCGCACAGCACCATCACCACCGGCACCAGGTACCCCGCCAGCCCGGCCATCCCGATGTGCAGGAGGACGGGCAGCGGGGCCCACAGCGTGAACAGGATCTCGGCGCCGCCGAGCGTGACCAGCAGCCCGCCCCAGAACGGTCGCTTGCCCCGCCAGTCGCGCCGCACCGGGCCCCCGGCGGGCGCGGACTCCGGTGCCGGGGCGACGGCGGCCGGAGCGGCGGGTGCGGGCGTGGCCGCGGCGGGCGCGGCGCCCGTCCCCTCGGCCGCCACCCCCTCGGGCCGCGGCACGTCGCCCTCGCCGGTTCCGGTCGGCTCCGGTACGGACTCCGTCACGGTCAGCAGCCCTTGGAGCTGAAGCTCAGCCGCAGGTTGGGCAGTTTGAACCCGACGGCTGTGCTCGCGTAGTTGTGCTGCTTGAGGTGCGTCAGCTGGACGTGGTCGGCCTGCTGGCCGAAGACGCCCCGGCCACCCTTGCCGATGTCGCCGGCCTTGTCGAAGGTACTGGCGTCGCCACCGATCTCGATGTTCTTGAACTCCGCGTCGCCGGACAGCAGATCGGAGTCGGTGGTGAGGTCGGAGGCGGAGACCGGGGTGCCGTTGTCGCCGGCGTGGATCACCAGGTTGACGCCGCCGAGGTCGACGCTCTGGCAGAGGTTGGTGATCTCGGCGGTCTTGATCGCCGACACCGCGACCAGCACCTGGCCGCCGGTGTTTCCCTTGTTGGGGCTGTTGGGGATCATGTGGTCCAGCGAGCCGAACTGCGCGAATCCGTCTCCGTCGAGCTTGTCCGCGGTGATCGTGAACGGCATGCCGGAGATGGAGAACTGCGCGGCGAGCACGCCTTGGGCGGTGAGGGTCATCAGGATGCCCCCGACCGCGACGGCCGGTACCGCCATCAGGACCGAGCGCTTCAGCCGTACCCGGCCTCTTCTCGCCCCGGTCGGCCTCTGCGGGGATTCCGCCGCGGCTGCGGCGTCCTCGGACATGGCCATGTGTGCTCCCTGTCGATGGATTGGGTGTGCAGGCACTGGCACGTTGCCCTGGCGCGGACAGCGTTGCGCATCCCGACCGGGCCGTCCGCCCCTCGGCAGCGGGGCGGGCTCGGTCGGAGCGCGAAGTAACTGGGAAGCTACTGCCCGGTATTGGCCGGGTCAATACGGGTGCACGAAGGATCTTCACCAATCCCGGCTCCGAGCCGCTCGGCCGCCTGCGCCGGGCCGAGGAAGGGAGCGAGGCAGAACAGGCTCAACACCGGTAGCAGTTCCGGCAGTTGATCAGTGAGACCGGAGTCGATCCGGCGGTAGACCGCGCTGTAGACGCCGCCCACCACGGCGTCCACCATCTCCTGCGCCCCCACGCCGCCCGGCAGTTGGGGCACCTCGGCGAAGAACGCCCGGAACCGGGTGAGGAGTTGATCCCGCTCGCGCCGGCCGGCCGGGCCGACCGACTCGATCTCGATCACCGCCATGGTCGCGAAGGACGGTGTCCCGGCGAGGAGTTGGAGCATCGCGTCGAGCGCCTGGCGAATCCCCGCGCACCAGTCGGATTCGGCCGCGAAGGCCGCCGCCATCCGCCGGATCACCACCCCGGTGCCGTACCGGTGCGCGGCCAGGAAGGCGTCCTCCTTGCCGCTGAACAGCTCGTAGAAGACCGGCCTGGTCACACCCGCCGCGCGGCAGATGTCGCTGACCGTGGCGTGCTGGTAGCCGCGTTCGGCCACCGTCCGGACCAGCCCGTCCAGCAGCCGCTCGCGCTGGGTCGCGGCGACCACCCCGGCGGGCAGCCGGCGAGGGCCGGGCTTGATCGATCTGGCCGGATCCCGGCCGGTCCGGGCACCCGGCAGCAGGATCACCTCGGCACTCCGGAAGTGGTTCCGATCCATCCCAACTCCTGTGTCCTGTATTGACATTGACGGAAGAGCGGGTTTACAACACTGGCAGGTTTCCAACCGGTGGGTGAGCAGGCCACCACCGGCCGACCTCCAGGGGCTCCGACGGCCCCGGGCCAGCCGCCCGGGCCTCGGGACCACGGCGGACCCTTGACCCGCGGCGGCGGCAGCCGCCGACGCGCACCCCCACGGCACCGCACGTCCGCACCGATCCGGCTCCGTGCCACTGCGAACCGAACCGCCGCGTACAACACCTCCGTACCACACACAACGCACCTGCACACCGCCGTACCGCACGAGCGGGCCCGTGGCGCCGGGCCCGCCCGCGCCACGGTCCGTCGGACCCCTCGTACGCCGAAGCCCTCGTACGCCGAAGCCCTCGTACGCCGAAGCCCTCGGCCCGCCGGAGCCCTCGGTACGCCATCACCTCCCCCGCCGTGCACGCCACCACACCCGCACGCGGGGACTCCCCCACCCGTCTCCGCACGGAGAGAGGCACCACTCATGCGCATCCGTCGCACGCTCGCAGCCGCATCCCTCGCAGCCATCGCCCTCACCGGCGCCGCCGTGGCACCGGCCCAGGCCGACGCCGCCGCCGTCCTGACCACCGGCAGCGCCTCCGGGCCGGCCGTCTCCGTCGGAGACACCCTCACCGCAAGTCTGGCCTCCGGCACCGCCGCGACCTTCACCGACGGCCCCGGCAGCTCAAACGGCGTCAGCTGCGCCACCTCCTCCTTCTCCGCGACCGTGACGTCCAACCCGGCCGCCCCCGGCAGCGCGACCGAGCAGCTCAACAGCCAGTCCTTCGACTCCTGCACCTCCAGCGTCATGGGCGTCATGGGCGTGCAGAGCGTCACCGCCACCAGCCTGCCGTACACCAACACGGTCACCTCCGGCTCCGGCAACAACGTCTCGCTCAACGGCGGCACCGCCGGCCCGGTGGGGATCACGGTGGTGCTGAACACCCTCCTGGGCACCATCGAATGCGACTACCAGAGCCCCAACGGCATCACCGGCTCCACCTCGAACAGCGGCAACACCATCGGCTTCGCCAACCAGCCGGCCAACCTGGTCTCCGGCCCGGGCCTGTGTTTCTCGACCGGCTACTTCAGCGCCAACTACGGCCCGGTCACCGACACCTCGGCCGCGGGCAGCCCGGTCCTGTACGTCAACTGACGTTCCGGGGCCCGGACGGACGGGAGCGGCGTACGACGGGCAGCAGCCCGCCGTACGCCGCTCCACCGCGCCCGGGCGGCTACGGCTTGATGCAGAAGTACACCACCATGCCGGCGGTCAGGCTCAGCAGGATCTGCCCCATCATGGCCACCGGCATCACATCCCGGTCCGACCTGCCCTCCCGCTTCGCCTCCATCAACCGCTGGGCGAGCTTCCGGCGGTGCCCGACGGCCCCCAACCCGAACGACAGGATCGCCGTGGAGAACATGGACAGCGCGTCGGCCGGATCCATCCCCTTGATCTCGTAGTGGGCCAGCAGGACCAGCGCCCCACCGAACGGCGCCAGCACCGTCATGATCCGGTACTCCCGCGTGGGCATGGACGGCACCCAGATCGCCCAGAACACCGCCGTCACCAGGACGGCGATCCACCACCACGTGGCCACACTCAGCCCGAGTGGAGTCATGTCCCCTACCCCCCAGTTCACAAAGGACGTTCGCTCACGCACGTCCACCACCGAGCACCCTAGCCACGCGTCCGGACCCCGGGCCCGGCGACCCCCCGAGACAAGCAAGTGACCGGCGGGTAGGGTGGCGCCGCACGGACACGGCGAACCGGAACGGGGCAGGCAGATGGCCAGCGGCAGCAGCGCGAACGGCGACGGCACGGGGTTCTTCGCGTCAGTGGCGGACACCGCCGACCGACTCGCCGCGACCGGGTACCTGGCCTCCACCGCCGTGGCCACCACCGTCTTCCTCGCCGACCGGCTCGGCAAGCCGCTGCTGGTCGAGGGCCCGGCCGGGGTCGGTAAGACCGAACTCGCCAAGGCCGTGGCCGAACTCGGGCAGGCCCGGCTGGTCCGGCTGCAGTGCTACGAGGGCATCGACGAGGCCCGCGCGCTCTACGAGTGGAACCACGCCAAGCAGCTGCTGCGGATCACCGCCGGCCGCGACGAGGGCTGGGACCAGGCCCGCACCGACATCTTCGGCGAGGAGTTCCTGCTCACCCGCCCGCTGCTCACCGCCATCCGCGGCGAGGAGCCCACCGTGCTGCTGATCGACGAGATGGACAAGGCCGACGTCGAGGTCGAGGCGCTGCTGCTGGAGGTGCTCAGCGACTTCCAGGTGACCGTCCCCGAACTCGGCACCATCACCGCGAGCCGCCGCCCCTTCGTACTGCTCACCTCGAACGCCACCCGCGAACTCTCCGAGGCCCTGCGCCGCCGCTGCCTCTTCCTCCACCTCGACTACCCGGACGCCGAGTTGGAGCGCCGGATCGTCCGGCTCAAGGTGCCCGGCCTGGACGACACGCTGGCCGCCTCCCTGGTCCGGGTGGTCGGCGCACTGCGCGCGATGGAGCTGCGCAAGGCGCCGTCCGTCGCCGAGACCATCGACTGGGCCCGCACCCTGCTCGCCCTCGGCGCGGACACCCTGGACGAAACAATCGTCCAGGACACCCTCGGGGTGATCCTCAAGCACCAGGACGACGTCCGGAAGGCCGCCCAGAAGCTCACCCTCGCGTGACGGCGCCGCAGCCGGCCGACACCGCGGCCCGACTGACCGGCCTGGTCCGCGCCCTGCGCGAGCACGGCCTGCGGATCGGACCGGCCGAGACGGTGGACGCCGCCGCCGTGCTCGACGTGCTCGGCTTCGCCGACCGCGAGCAGATGCGGGCCGGCCTGGCCGCCGCCCTGCTGCGCTCGGACGGCCAACGGGCCGTCTTCGACGCCTCCTTCGACCTGTTCTTCCCGCTCGGCGTCGGCACCCCCGAGGCCCTGCGCACCGACCCGCCGCCGCTGCCGGACGACCCCGAGCCGCCGCGCTTCGGCCGCCCCGACCCGCTCCGCGACCAGCTGCGCGAGCGCCTGGCCGCCGCCCTGGCCGCCGACGACCGGGCCGCCCAGGCCAGGCTGGCCGGCGAGGTGGTCGAGGCCTTCGGCCGGTACGGCACCGGGAGCACACCGGGATCGGACGGCTGGTCCGCCCACCAGGCGCTCGGCCGCCTCTCCCCCGAGACCCTGCTGGCCCGGATCCTCGCCGCCCTGCGCGAGAACCCCGGACCGGAGGACCTCTCCGACCGCGTCCTCGCCGACGAGATCCGCCGCCGCATCCGGGACTTCCGCGCCCAGGTCACCGGCGAGGCCCGCCGCCGGGTCGCCGAACTGCGCGGCCCCGAGCGGATCGCCGAACGCGCCGTCGCCCCCACCGCCGACCGGATCGACTTCCTCTACGCCGGCCGCGAGCAGCTCGCCGAACTACGGCGCACCGTCCACCCGTTGGCCCGCAAGCTGGCCACCCGACTCGCCGCCCGGCGCCGCCGCGCCGCCCGCGGGCAGATCGACCTGCGCCGCACCCTGCGCCGCTCGCTCGGCACCGGCGGGGTGCCGCTGCGCCCGGCGTACCGGCTGCGCCGACCGGCCCGGCCGGAGCTGGTGCTGCTGTGCGACGTGTCCGGCTCGGTGTCGGGCTTCGCCGACTTCACCATGCTGCTGGTCCGGGCGATGAGCGAACAGTTCAGCAAGGTCCGGGTGTTCGCCTTCGTCAACCGCACTGCCGAGATCACCGACCTGCTCCGGGAGAACAGCGCCGACCCGGCCCGGCTGGCCACCCGGATCCTCGCCGAGGCCAAGGTGATGGGCTACCACGGCAACAGCGACTACGGCTCCGCCCTCGGCGAGTTCGCCGACCACCACCTGGACGCCGTCGGCCCGCGAACCTGCGTGCTGGTCCTCGGCGACGCCCGCAACAACCACCGCGACCCCAACCTGGACGCGCTGCGCCGGATCGCCGGCCGGGCCCGGAGGGTGTTCTGGCTCAACCCCGAACAACCCGCCCTCTGGCCGACCGGCGACTCCGCCGCGCTCGCCTACGCGGACGTCGTGGAGATGCACCCCTGCCGCAACGCCCGCCGCCTCGGCGAGCTGATCGCCCGCCTGCTACCGGTCTGAGGAAGGATTAGTCCAGCGTCTTCAGGAAGTCCAGCAGCGCTTCCGTCACCTCGGCCGGGCGCTCCTGCTGCGTCCAGTGCCCGGTGTCCGGCAGCCGGACGTGCCGGTGCAGCCGGGGCGTCAGGTGCTCCAGCAGGTACGTCACCACCTCGGGCGCGATCATCGCGTTCACCAGGTCCTGCTCGCCGGCCACGTACAGCGCGGGCGCCTCGATCCGCCGGCCGGCGAACGCCGCCATCAGCTCGTTGTTCCGGTCGATGTTGCGGTACCAGTTGAGCCCGCCGGTGAAGGCGTGCTCCCCGTGCAGGGCGTAGTCGGCCGCGAACGCCTCGATGTCCGCCTCGGTGAGCCAGTCCGGCAGCCGTTCGGGCTCCGGGACACTGTCCAGCAGACCCTGGCCGTCGGGGACCACCCACGGCCGCGGCTTGCCCTCGGGGGAGATGCCGCCGAGGATGCGGCGGAAGCTGCTCCTCAGGTCGGCCGCCAGCTCGGCGTCGGCCCGGCCCGGCTGCTGGAAGTAGATCTGGTAGAAGCCCTCGCCGAAGTTCTCCCTGGCAGCGGCCAGCGGCCCCGGCCCGGCCGTCACCGGCGGCACGCTCAGCCCGGCCACCCCGCGCACCAGGTCCGGCCGCAGCGCGGCGGTGGCCCAGGCGACCGGCGCTCCCCAGTCGTGGCCGACCACCACGGCCCGCTCCTCGCCCAGCGCGCCGATCAGCGCGGTCACGTCCCCGACCAGGTGCAGCAGGGTGTACGCGTCCACGTCCTCGGGCTGCGAGCTGCGGGCGTACCCGCGCTGGTCGGGGGCGACCACCCGGTACCCCGCCTCGGCGAGCGGTGCGAACTGGTGCCGCCAGGAGTACCAGCTCTCCGGGAAGCCGTGCAGCAGCAGGACCAGCGGCCCCTCGCCCTGCTCCGCGAGGTGCAGCCGGACGCCGTTCACCTCGACGTGGCTGTGCTTGATCGCGTCGTTCAACTCCGCTCCCGGTTCGCTTCGATGGATCCGTTCGGTGGGTCCGTCCGACCCCCTGCCCAGCCCAACGCCCACGCAATCCCCGCGAATTCCCCTTCCGGCATGGACACGCGGAAAGCAGCCGAGGCCGCCCCGGGAATTCCGGGACGGCCTCGGCCTCAGCGTTGCGCTGAACTGATTGAGCGTCAGTTCACCGTGTAGCTGTACGGGATCGCCGCGAGCACCGAACCGGTGGTGCCCAGGCTGTTGTTGGCGGTCGGCGCGAAGGTCGGGCCGGACACCAGGTAGAGGATGCCCTTGACCGTGCTGCCCTTCGGGCCGGTCGGGGTCACGGTCACCTGCAGCGAGCCGGTGGCGCCCGGGGCGACGGTCACCGGGTTGGCGGCCGGAGCGGAGGCGTTGACACCGGAGGCGAACGGGTCACCGGTGCTGGAGGCCAGCGCCGGGTCGAACGCCAGGGTGTGCGCGCTGGCGGTGATGGTGGAGGTACCGGCCGGCGCGGCGTTGTTGCCGAACGGGCCAATCTGCTGGACGAAGGTGCCCCAGGAGCCGGGGACGACCGGCTGCTCGGCGCTGCCCTTGTCGGTGACGACCGAGATGGTCGAGCCGTCCTGGGCCTTCTTCAGGTCACCGAACAGGTCCGGCGAGCCGGTGGTGGCGTTCAGCTCGATCTGCGCCGGCGTCGAGGACGCCGCCACGGCCTTGAGCTGGTCGGTGCCCGGGGGCACCAGGAAGCCGGGGACCGAGGAGGTCAGGCTCAGCGGCAGGTTGACCGAGGCCGAGGCGCCCTGCGGCACCAGCGGCAGGTCGACGCGCTTGTCGAGCCGGCCGTCGGCCGCGATGCGCTGGGTGGCCGCGGTGTTGTTGGTGTAGTTCACCTGGACGGTGACCGGCTTGCCGGCCGCCAGCTTGGTCTTCGCGTCGTTGGGCAGACCGGCCGCGGTGGCCTGGTTCTGGTTGAACGCGATGGTACCGGTGAAGTCCTGGGCGAGCTCCTGGCCGCTGACCGGGCCGAGCACGTTCAGGACGAACCGCCAGTGGCCCTCGGCCGGGTTGACGGTGGTGGCCGAGACACCGTTGGAGGTGCCGGTCAGGTTGCCCTGGGCGTCGAACAGCGCGTTGCCCTCGATGTCGATCGGGGTGCCGTTCGGGCTGATCAGCGCGCCCTGCATGAGCAGGTTGGCGTCCTTGGCGACGGTGACGCCGACCCGCAGGTCCTTCTGGCCCTTCGGGACGTCGAAGCCGTAGGTGAAGCTCTGCGTCGGCGAGGAGCCGCGGCCGTTGCCACCGGTGATGGTGCCGGTGAAGGTGCCGGTGCCATTGGTGACCGGGACGAGGCTGCGCAGGATCACCGGAACGCTGGTGGTGTTGCCGTTCGAGCTTGAGACGGTGACCGCCTCGCTCGAGTCGCCGCTGGTCGCCGGGGTGGTGAGCTGGACCTTGAGGGTCTTGGTCTCACCGGGCTTCACGTCGGTGCTGTTCGGGCTCACCGCGCCGGCCGGAACCGCGCGCTGGGTGGAGGTGCCGAACTGGACGTCGCCGGTGTAACCGGCCTTGCCCGCCGGGGTGTACATGATCGCGGTCCACTCACCGGCGACCGGGTGCGGGACGTCCACCAGGCCGAAGTTGGCCGGGGTCGCACCGCCCTGCGGACGGGTGTTGGTCTCGAAGCGGCCCGACGGGTCGAGCAGCGTCATGCGGACCACGGGGCCGTTGGTGACCGGGTTCGGGCCACCGTGCCAGGCGATCGACGCCGCGAGGCGGTCGGCACCGGCCGGAACCGTGAACTTGACCTGCTTCTGCACCCAGTCGGCACCGTTGGTGGCGTACTTGAAGGTGTCCGTGGAGGCCGAGTCCATCTTGACGGTCTGCTGGTTGTTCGCCAGCGGCGCGAAGCTGCGGGTCGCGGCGCTCACCGTCTGGGTCTCGTCACTGGTGTTGGTGACGGAGATGTCGGCGGTGTGGGTCGAGCCGGGGGTGCCGGAGATGCTCAGCTGGCCGGTGTTGACCACGACGGTCTTGGCACCGTCGGTGCCGTCGCCGTCGTCGTAGCCGCGGGCGGCCTCGACGGCGGCCCGGACGTTCAGCAGACCGGCGCCCTGCTCCTCGGCCGGAACGCCGAGGTCGGTGGCGGTACCGGTGATGAACTTCTTCACCAGCGCCGGGGACGGCGAGTCGCCGCCGTGGGTGTCGCGGTAGGCCTGGATGACCAGGGCCGCGGCGCCGGTGACGAACGGGGCGGCCTGGCTGGTGCCACCGAAGGGCTGGATGCCCGAGGGCTTGCCGTTGAAGTCGGTGCACTCGGTGTACTTGGTGGTGTCGGGGGTGCAGAGCGCCCAGTCCGACTCACCCGGGGCGACCAGGTCGACGGTCCGGCCGGCCTGGGTGAAGCCACCCGAGGACAGCGCGGAGATGCGGTTGTTGCTCCAGGTCTTGTTGGAGAACTTGGAGGCCGCGTAACCGGTCTGCTGGTAGTTCTGGTTGTCCGTCGAGGCGCCGACCGCGATCACGTTCGGGTCGGTGGCCGGGGTGCCGATCGTCCCGCTCAGGCCCGCGTCACCGGAGGAGACGGAGACCGTGACACCGGCCTTGACGGCCTGGTCGTTGAAGAGCGAGATGGTGTCGTGCGCGCCGCTGTCCGGGGTGACGTTGCCACCGAAGGACTCGTTCAGCACGTCGACGTGGGCGACCCGCACCGCGTAGTCGATGGACTGCAGGATCGACGAGTTCGACATCATCTCGCCGCCGGCCTTCAGCGCGACCAGGTCCGCGTCCGGGGCGAGGCCCTTGATGCGGATGTTGCAGCCGGCCGGCAGCGGGTGCGAGGAGTTGACGAACTTGGAGACGTCGTAGGTCTGGCGCCCCTGGGCGATGACCGCCGAGGCGTCGCCGAAGGCCTCGGCGGCGCCGGTCGGCGCACCCCAGCCGTCACCCGCGAAGTCCTGGTAGTCGACGACGGCGTGCGAACCGTCGGCCCGGATGAAGTCCGGGTTGTTCGGGTCGAGGCTGTCGGCGATGTAGGCGACCTTGACGCCCTTGCCGGTGGCCAGGTCGGCCGCGCCGGGCTGACCGTTGCCGGTCACGCCGCGCACCGAGTACAGGCCCTCCGGCTCCAGCAGCGGCTTGGAGGGGTCGGAGGGGCAGACCGCGTTGGTCGCGTTCTCCTCGGGCTGGCCGTTGCTGCCCGAAACGGCCTGCGGAGCGGCATCGCTCTTGGCCGCACCGGCCGTGGCCTCGTCCGCGGTCTTCGCCTTGGTCGCGGCGATCGGGGCCACCTGGACCTGAGCGTCCGCCACCACGGTGGCGACCGCCGGGTCGGCCTGCAGCTTGGCGCGCAGCGCCGGGCTGACCGTGGCCGAGAAGGCGTTGCCGACCACGAAGCTCTTGATGTTGGTGCCGCCGTTGGCCTTGACCTTGTCCAGCAGCGGCGCCTGGGAGTTGGCGGTCTTCTGCTGGCGGTCGCCCAGGTGGCCGTGGTCGGCCGGGGCGTCCGCTATCTGGTCCTTCAGGATCACGATCACCGGTGCCGGCGCCCCGTCCGCAGACGCCGCCTGGGCGTTCTGCGGGTCCTGGAGCGGGGCTGCGTTGGCGATGGTCCCGAGAGTCAGGACCATGGACGCGGTGGTGACCGTGACGGCGGCTGCAAGCTGGGTCTTCCGCCAGCCGATCAATGGACATCCTTTCGTCTGATGAGACGTCAGGTTGCACGGCCCAGCGTACGCGGATCCTGGTCGGACGCACGGTTGCTCCGGACCGCGCGTCCCGACAGCGGTCGCATTCCAGCGCATCCGACACGACCACGACAAGGGGGGAAATCCCCATCAGAAAGTAAAAATGACCATCGGAAAGTAAAATTCACAGTATAAATCGCGCCGCGTCCGTCCCTTTTTCACCGATCAGAGCCGGTCAGTGACGGTCAAAACTGCCCGCTGCGACGGCAAAAGTGCCGGTGGCGGACTCTCGACAGTGGCGGAACATCGCCACTGTCCATCCACTCGCCACCTGCCCGCTACCTACTTGTCGACACTTCGACCCTTCCTTCCCCGTCGAGCGCGATCGAAACAACGCGCAGCGGCGAGGCCGTCCGGACAGCCGGGGAGTTCGTCCACGCCCCCGGCCACCCGGGCGTTTCCGCGGGGAGTTTCACCGGGCGGCATTTCCCGAGGTGCTGTCAGGACCAGCCGCCAGCCGCTCCTGAGCGTCCGCCAGGTCCTCGGCGGTCGGCGCGTCGTCCTGGGTCAGCCGGTGGCGCCAGTACCCGGTGAAGTCGATGTCCGACTTCGGCACCCCCTGTTCCTCGATCAGGCAGCGGCGGATCGCCCGGACCGCCCCCGTCTCCCCGGCCAGCCAGACGAAGGGCTCACCCCCCGGCAGCACGGCGTCCCGGAACGCCTCGGTCAGCACGGTGCCCGGAGCCGCGCCGTCCCGGTACAGCCACTCCACCTCCAGATCGGCGCGGCTCTCCAGCTCCTGACGTTCCGCCCGGTCGGCGACCTCGATCCACACGTACGCCCGCCCTCCCTCGGGCAGCGCCTCCAGCAGCGTCGCGATGGCCGGCAGCGCGGTCTCGTCCCCGGCCAGCAGCACCCAGTCGGCGTCCGCCGCGGCCTCGGCGAGCGGCACCGGCGGGGCGTACAGCGCGGACGGCCCGACCATTCCGAGCCGGTCCCCCGGCGCGGCCCGCAGCGCCCAGCCGGCGGCCGGCCCGGTGTCGCCGTGCAGCACGAAGTCGATCTCGATCCGCCGGGTGCCCGGCTCCCGGCGGCGCAGGGTGAAGCTGCGCAGCAGCGGACGTTCGGCCTCGGGGATCGCCAGGTAGGCCTGGTACCAGCCCATCGGGTCGTCCTGCGGCGCGGGCAGGACCGGCTCGCGCTGCCCGGGGCGGGGGAAGCAGAGCTTGAGCTGCTGGTCGGGCGCGGTGCCGACGGTGTCGGCCAGGGCCTCGGCCTCGAAGGTGACCCGGGCGGTACGCGGCGTGATCCGGCGGACCGCCACGACCTCGACGAAGGTGACGGGCAGTGTCATCGCGAAACCCCTTCGATTGATAACCTTACGGCATAAAGAGTTGCCGCCGCGAGGATACTTTACGCCATAAGGAGATCGGATGACCGTCTACGCCGGGCAGGGCGACGCCCGCCGCTCGCTCGCCCTGCTCTGGAGCGCGCCCGAGGAACCGCGCACCGGACGCAGCGGCCCCAAACCGGGCCTGAGTGTGGACGCGATCGTGTCCGCCGGAATCGCGGTGGCCGACGCCGAGGGCATGGCCGCACTGTCCATGCGTGCCGTGGGCGAACGGCTCGGACGCACCGCGATGGCGCTCTACACGTACGTGCCCGGAAAGGCCGAACTGCTCGACCTGATGCACGACCGGGCGCTCGCCGAACTGCCGGGCGACCTACCGCTGCTGGACGGCTGGCGGGCCGCCGTCGAAGCCTGGGCCGAGCAGCTGTACGCCTGCTACCTGCGCCACCCCTGGGTGCTCCAGGTCTCGCAGGCCCGCCCGGTGCTCGGACCCGCCGAACTGGCCGCGATGGAGGGCCTGTTGAGCGCCCTGCAACCCGCCGCACTCACACCGGGGCGGCTGCGCGGGGCCGTCGCCGCACTCTGGCAGTTCGTCCGCGGCATGGCCGCCACCACCGCCGACACACGCGGCGCGGCCGCCGCCACCGGCGTTACGGACGAGGACTGGTGGACCGCCCGATCCGCCCAACTCACCGAACTGGCACCGGACTTCCCGTCACGCTTCCCGCTGCTGACCGCACTGCAGAGCGCCACCGGCGGCGCACCCGAGGAGGGCGGCCGGGAGGCCTTCCGCACCGGTCTCGCGGTGCTGCTCGACGGCATCGCGGCCGGCGCGCCCGCTTGAGGGCGGCGGGGGTCCCTGCTCAGTCGTGCCGGGCGGCGGGGATCGCCAGCAGCACGCCGAGCACCAGCAGCGCGACGTACCCGACGGTCTCGTGACCGTCCGGCACCAGGAAGCGGACGAAGCCGAACAGTCGGAAACCCCCGAGCCGGTCGGCCAGCAGGCCGGAGCCGCCGCCGAGGATCAGCACGAAACCGAGGTAGCCGAGCAGGTTCTTCATACCCCCGAGCCTAGGAATCCGCGACCGCCGGTTCATCCGACTTTCGGCGCGGACCGGGGCCACCAAAGTCGCGGCCCTCTCCCGCGCCCGCGTCCCGGTGGCTCCGAACGGAGCAGCAGCACCGGCGGCCCGGCGGCGGCGCCGGTACGTTCGCGGTGTGCAACCAAAGCGTATACGGCAGAAATCACTCTCCGTCACCGGCCTCGCCGCCGCCTCCGCGGCCTCGGCCCTGGTGCTCGGCATAGGCACCCCCGCCGCCTTCGCACAGGACGCCGGCTCCAGCTCCACCGTCGGCGGCGAGCGGCTCGGCCGCCCGGCCGTCCAGGTCGCCCCACTGGCCGGGGCGCCCGCCCTGCCCTCCGGGCTGAGCGGCCGCTCCTGGCTGGTCGCCGACGCCACCACCGGCGAGGTCCTCGCCGCCCACGACGCCCACCGGCAGCTGCCCCCGGCCAGCACCCTCAAGATGCTGTTCGCGGACACCGTGCTGCCCAAGTTCGACCGTTCGCTGGAACACCAGGTCACCCCCGCCGAACTCGCCAACCTCGGCGTCGGCAGCAGCCTGGTCGGCGTCAAGGAGAACCTGCCGTACCGGGTCGAGGACCTCTGGCGGGGCGTCTTCCTCAGCTCCGGCAACGACGCCGTGCACGTCCTGGCGAACATGAACGGCGGCGTCCCGCAGACGGTCGCCGAGATGCAGATCCGCGCCCACTCCCTGCAGGCCCTGGACACCAAGGTGATCTCCCCCGACGGCTACGACATGGACGGCCAGGTCTCCTCCGCCTACGACCTCACCCTGTTCGCCCGCGCCGGGCTGCGCAACGCCGACTTCCGCTCCTACTGCTCCACCCGCACCGCGCGCTTCCCCGGCGGGCTGGACAAGACCACCGGCCAGCGCATCACCTACGACATCGCCAACACCGACCGGCTGCTCGGCAAGTACCCGGGCCTGATCGGCGTCAAGAACGGCTACACCACCAACGCGGGAGCCACCTTCACCGGCGCGGCCGAACGGGACGGCCGCACCCTGCTGGTGACGGTCATGCACCCCGACGCGCAGGGCAAGGTCTACGACGAGGCCGCCAGCCTGCTCGACTGGGGCTTCGCGGCAGCCGGCAAGGTCCAGCCGGTCGGCCGGCTGGTCGAGGACCTCGGCGTCCTGAAGGCCGCCTCCCCCGACGCCACCTCGGAGGCCGCGGCCGCCGACCAGCTGCCGCCCTTGTCCCGCCAGCCCGTCCTCCACAACGGCGGACCAGGCCTCACGCCCGCGCTCTGGTCGGCCGGCATCCTCGGCGCCGCCCTCGCCGTCTGGGGCGCCGCCCGCGCCGCCACCCGCCGCCGCCGCACGGCCACCGCGTCCGCGGCCGCCCCTGGTGCGCCCGATGCGCCCGATGCGCCCGGTACCGGCTCCACCGACGCCGACGAGATCGGCTCGACCGGCGTCGGCGGCCCCAACCACCGCCGTCTGACCCGCCGCGCCCGCGCCCTGTTCCACGACGCCCGCACCCGCCGGACCGACTGAGCTGCGGACATTCCCTCTACACTTCGGGCCATGACCACGCCTGACCCCGCCGCCTCGGACCGGCTCGCCCGGATCGTCAGCCTCTCCTCCGGGAGCTACCTGCTCGTCACCACCTTCAAGAAGGACGGCACCGCCGTGCCGACCCCGGTGTGGGTGGTGCGCGACGGGGAGGCGCTCGGCGTCTGGACCGTCGCGGACTCCTGGAAGGTCAAGCGGATCCGCAACCGCGCGGACGTCCTGGTCGGCCCCTGCGACGTCAAGGGCCGCCCGACCGGCAAGCAGCACCCGGCCACCGCCGAGATCCTCGGCCCCGAGCGCACCGCCACCTATCGCACCCTGCTGCGGCAGAAGTACGGCCTGCTCGGCGTGCTCACCCTGCTCGGCAGCCGCCTGCGCCGCGGCGAGCGCGGCACCGTCGGGATCCGGATCACCCTGACCTGATCGTTTCAGCGGGGCTGGGGGTCCGCCGGCACGCCCGGCAGGCCGAGGAACTCCGGCGTAGCCGCGCTCGGCGATCCCGTCGATGCGGGTCTCCATGGGCCCGTTGCCCACCCGACCGCCGTACCGGCGCCCGACCGGGGCCGCCGGACATCGCGGGCACGTCACCGGTTCGGCTGAGCAGGGTGCGGGCTGGCAGGCTTGACGGCCATGGAAGAGAACGAAGCCGCGCCGCTGCCGCTGCCGCTGCTGGTGGTGGACGGCGCGAACGTGGTCGGCTCGGTGCCCGACGGCTGGTGGCGCGACCGGCGGGGAGCCGCCGAGCGGCTGCGGGACGCGCTGGTCCCGCTCGCCGCCCGGGGGCTGCCGGACCTGCCCGGCCCGCTGGAGGTGGTGCTGGTGGTCGAGGGCGCCGCCCGGGGCGTGACCGGCCTGCCCGAGGTGCGGGTGGTCGCGGCGGGCGGCAGCGGCGACGACCGGATCGTCGAGCTGCTGCGGGAGGCCCGTACCGAACAGCCGGAGCGGGAGTGCCTGGTGGTCACCGCCGACCGTGAACTGCGCGCCCGGGTCGGCGCGTTGGGTGCGGCGGTGACCGGTCCACGGAGCGTGCGACCGTAATCCGGCCCCGGGTCAGCGGGGCTGGACGGCGTACATGCCCCAGTGAATCGACGGATCCGAGGTGGCCGACTCGGCGAGCAGCCCGGCAAGGACCCACCGGGCTGCTCACCGGCCCGCCCCGCGTACGGCACTCCACCGCGCCGCGACTTCGCAGCGTGCGGGAACCACTCGCGATCTCCATCCGACTGCTGTGAGGTGAATGCGAAGTCGCCGGGTGTCCGGCCGTTGAGTGTGCTGGTGGGGTTCGCCCTGCTGCTGGTGGTGGTGTTCGTGGTGGCGTTTGCGGTGGGACGGCAGGCCGGGCCGGTGGCGCCGGGGCTGACGCCGAGCCGGAGCGGCGGGGCGTCGCCCGGGATGGGCGGGCACGACATGGGCGGGATGCGGTGAGCCCGGTCGCAGGTGCCGACGCCGGGGCGCTGGTGTCCACCGATCTGGCGGTCGGCGGGATGACCTGCGCGGCCTGCGTGGGCCGGGTGGAGAAGCGGCTGGCGCGGATCGACGGGGTGACGGCCGGGGTGAACCTGGCGACCGGACGGGCCCGGGTGCTGCACCCGGCCGGGGTGTCCGTCGAGGATCTGGTCGCGGCGGTCGAACGGGCCGGCTACACCGCCGAGTTGGCGTCGGCGGGGGTACCCGGCGGGTTGGCGGAGGAGGAGCCGGACGAGCGGTGGCGGCTGCTGGTCACCACCCTGCTGGCCGTCCCGGTGCTGGCGCTGTCGATGGTGCCCGCGCTGCAGTTCACCGCCTGGCAGTGGGTCTGCTTCGCGCTGGCCGTGCCGGTGGTGACCTGGGGTTCGGCGGGTTTCCACCGCCGGGCCCGGCAGGGGCTGCGGCACGCCACCGCGACCATGGACACCCTGGTCAGCCTGGGTGTGGTGGCCTCCTTCGGCTGGTCGGCGTACGCGCTGTTCCTCGGCGGGGCAGGCCAGTTGGGCATGCGGATGCCGTTCTCACTGACCGCCGACGGCGGCGGCACGGCGCACGTCTACCTGGAGGCGGCGGTCGGCGTGCCGCTGTTCGTGCTGGCCGGGCGGCTGCTGGAGGGCCGGGTGCGGCGGCGCAGCGGCTCCGCGCTGCGCGCACTGGCCGAGCTGGGCGCCAAGCAGGTGTGCCTGCGGGCGGAGGACGGTGAGGAGCGGCTGATACCGATCGAACTCCTGTTGCCGGGGCATGAGTTCGTGGTACGGCCGGGTGAGCGGGTGGCCACCGACGGGGTGGTGGTCGACGGCGGTTCGGCGCTGGACCTGAGTCTGCTGACCGGGGAGAGCGTGCCGGTCGAGGTCGGCCCGGGCGACCAGGTGGCGGGTGCGACGGTGAACGTCGGCGGCGCCCTGGTGGTCCGGGCGACGGCGGTCGGCGCGGACACCCAACTGGCCCGGATCACCGCGCTGGTGGCGGACGCCCAGGCCGGCAAGGCGCGGGCCCAACGACTGGCGGACGCGGTCGCCGGGGTGTTCGTGCCCTGCGTGCTGACGGTCGCGGTGTGCGTGCTGGGCTTCTGGCTGGGCGCGGGCGCGGCCCCGCAGGCGGCGGTCACGGCGGCGGTCGCGGTGCTGGTGGTGGCCTGCCCGTGCGCGCTGGGTCTGGCGACCCCGACCGCGCTGCTGGCGGCCACCGGGCGCGGCGCCGAACTCGGCGTGCTGGTGCGCGGCCCGGAGGTGCTGGAGAGCCTGCGCCGGGTGGACACCGTGGTGATGGACAAGACCGGCACGCTCACCACCGGCCGGATGGAGCTGGCGACGGTGACGGTGGCCCGGGGCTCCGCCGAGGAGTTCACAGCAGAGTTCACGACGGAGTTCACGACGGAGTTCACGGAGGAGGAGGTGCTCCGGCTGGCCGGCGCGGTCGAGCACCGCTCGGAGCACCCGATCGGACGGGCCGTCGCGGCGGCCGCCCGGGAGCGGTGCGGTCCCCTCCCGCCGGTGGAGGCCTTCGCGGCCACGGCCGGTCTCGGGGTGTCCGGCACGGTCGAGGGCCGCGCCGTCCGGGTGGTACGGCCGGACGACGTCTCCCTGCCCCCGGAGCTGGCCGAGGCCGCGGCGGCCGCCGGGGAGGCGGGCCGCACGGCGGTGCTGGTGGAGCTGGACGGGCGGGGCGCGGCAGTTCTGGCGGTCGGCGACACGGTGCGCTCGGGCAGCTGGCGGGCCCTGCACCGGCTGCGCGGGATGGGCCTGGAGACCGTCCTGCTGACCGGCGACGGCCCGGGCGCGGCCCGCGCGGTGGCGGCCGAGCTGGGCATCGAGCGGGTGCACGCCGGCGCCTCGCCCGAGCACAAGGCCGAGGTGGTGGCCGAACTGCGGGCCGCCGGACGGACGGTGGCCGTGGTCGGCGACGGCGTCAACGACGCGGTCGCGCTGGCCTCGGCGGACCTCGGGGTGGCCCTGGCCTCCGGCAGCGACGCCGCGATCGGCGCGGCCGGGCTGACCTTGGTGCGCGGGGACATCGAGGCCGTGGTGGACGCGGTGCGGCTGGCCCGGCAGACCCTGGCGACGATCCGGGCCAACCTGCTCTGGGCCTTCGGCTACAACCTGGTGCTGATCCCGCTGGCGGCCGTCGGACTGCTGAACCCGATGCTGGCGGCGGTCGCGATGTCGCTGAGCTCCCTGCTGGTGGTGGCCAACAGCCTGCGGCTGCGCACCTGGCAGCCGGGGCGGGGCCGGCAGCAGGGGGGTCGACGATGAGGGCGACGGCGACGGCGACGGCGACGAGGATGTTCGAACGGCTCACGTTCGAACGGCTCAAGGTGGTCGCCCCGCCGGTCGGCGCGGCGGCGCTCGCGCTGGCCCTGCTCACCGGCTGGACGGCGGTCGGCGGGGCCGGCGGACCACGGCCGGTGGCGGCCGACGCCGGCTGGGTCCTGCTGCCCGCGCCCGGCGCGGCCTCGGCGACGGCGGCCTTCTTCACGGTCCGCAACCCGGGCGACGTCCCGGACGAACTGACCGGCGCCAGCTGGGAGTTCGGCGGCCCGATCACCCTGAAGCGGCACCTCCACCAGGGCGCGGCCGGCCGCTGGGAGGCGGTCACCGCCCTGCCGGTGCCCGCCCGGGGCGAACTGGCGATGTCCCCCGAGGACGCCGACCTGATGATCGCCGCTCCGCCCGCGCTGAAGCCCGGCCAGGGGGTGGGCTTCACCCTCACCTTCCGGCACAGCCCCCCGTTGCGGCTGGTCGCCCGGGTGCTGCCCCCGGGCGCGCGGCCGCGCTGAGCGCCCGGCCCGGCGGCAGAACGGGCGACGTGCCGGGCCGGGCGCCGGGTCGGGTGAACCCCGACGGTGCCGGGCTCCGTTGGAGACAGTGGTGGGCGGCCCGTGTGTGGGGCGCGGCCGCACACCACTGTCACGCGGTCGGGCCGCCACCCCGGGGCCGACCGAGCGTGTCCCGGGCGGGCCGACGGGGTGCGACCACGCCGGCCGGCCCGTACCCGGCGCGCGGCACCGGCTGGACGTGGCCGGGCCCGTCGGCCGGGTCGCGCAGGGTCCGGCAGATGTGACGTCAACGCGTGCGTGAGCCCGTACCCCGCCCCTACGTCAGCCGTGCGGGACGACCGCGACCGGCGCCTCGGCGTGGTGCAGCGCCGCGTGCGCGACCCGGCCGAGCCGGGGGCCGAGCTCGATCGGGCGGCGGCGCCGGCCGACCACGACCAGGGCGGCCCCGGCGGAGGTCTCCACCAGGCCGCGGGCGGCGCCGAGCCGGACGTCCTCGACCACCTCGACCTCGGGGTGCCGCTCGCGCTGCCCGGCCAGGGCGAGCGACAGCAGCTTGGCCTCCAGCTCCTCCAACTGGGCGGTCTCCCCCACCGGTACGGCACCTCCCGCGTAGCCGAACAGCGGCGGCAGGTCCCAGCCGTGCACCGCCCTGAGCCGGGCACCACGCAGCGCGGCCTCGCGGAAGGCGAAGGCGAGCACCTCCTCCTCGGGCCCGTGCGCGTCGACGCCGACCACCACCTCGCCCCCCGTTGCCCGCCCCTCCCGTACCACGACCACCGGCCTGCTGCTCCGCCCGGCCACCGCCATGCTCACCGAGCCGAGCAGCAGCCCGGTGAAGCCGCCGAGCCCGCGCGAGCCGAGCACCAGCAGGTCGGCGTCGGCGGCGGCCGCCACCAGTCCGTCCACGGGCGAGTCCAGAACGACGTCGGTGTGCACGGACAGGCCGGGGTGGCGCTCGCGGATCTCGTCGGCGGCCGCGGCCAGGGTGCGCTGGGCGGCCTCCGGCAGGTCGTCCGGCCCCGCGAAGGAGGACACCCCGTCGGTCAGCCACGGCCAGGCGTGCACCAGCCTCAGCGAGGCCCCGCGCCGTACCGCCTCCTCGGCGGCCCAGTGGGCGGCGGCGGTGCCGGCGGGCGAGCCGTCCACCCCGGCCGCAACGGTTGACGTCATGACGGTTCCTCCAGTGCCTCGGCGCCGGGAACGGTGCGTCCTGACGCCCCGTCCGCTCCTGGTCCCCACCCTGACGTCCGGGTCCGGCGCCCGCCAGAGGCCACAAGCCCCGCGCCGACGGGACGAAGGACCCGTCCGCCGGAACATTACGGGCCACCCCGGCCTCCACCGCGTCGACACCCGGGCACTACCGCGTGTACACGGCATTCCCGCTGGTCGGACGGCACCGAAGCCACCCGGCCCGACAGCGGTGGACGGTCAGCGAGCACGAGGAGGACGGCGGTGGGCGAAGCGGACGGCAGCGCGGCGGGCGGCGGCGCGCGGATGCCCCGGCTGCGCCTGGACGAGCTGCTGGAGGAGTTGCAGTGGCGGATCGACGCGGCGCGCGGGACGCAGAACCGGGTGCACAAGCTGCTGGAGGCGGTGCTCGCGGTCGGCCGTGAGCTGGACCTCGCCCAGGCGCTGCACCGGATCGTGGAGGCCGCCGATCTGGTGGACGCCCGCTACGGCGCGCTGGGGGTGATCGGGCCGGACGGGCACTCGCTGTCGCAGTTCCTGACGGTGGGTCTGTCCGACGAGGAGATCGCCGAGATCGGCCCGCCGCCCGCCGGCCGGGGCATCCTCGGCGAACTGATCCGCCATCCGCAGCCGCTGCGCTGCCCGGTGCTGTCCGAACACTCGGCCTCGGTCGGCTTCCCGGCGAACCACCCGCCGATGCACACCTTCCTGGGGGTGCCGGTGCGGGTGCACGGCGAGGTGTTCGGCAACCTCTACCTGACCGACAAGCGCGGCGGGCTGGACTTCGACGAGGACGACGAGGCGGTGATCTCCACCCTGGCGGTCGCGGCCGGGGTCGCGATCGACAACGCCCGCCTCTACGAGGAGGCGCAGCTGCGCCAGCGCTGGCTGCGGGCGAGCACCGAGATCACCCGCAGCCTGCTGTCGGGCGCGCCGCGCCTGGAGGTGGTCGAGCTGATCGCCCGCCGGGCCCGGGAGATCGCGGGTGCCGAACTGGCGGACGTCTCGGTGGCGCTGGCCGGCCCTGGGGAGCGGGCCGAGGAGCTGGCGGTCGAGGTCGCGCTCGGCGGCTCGCCGGACGCCCGGCTGGGGGTGACCGTGCCGGTGGACGGCACCGTCTCCGGCGCCGCGTACGCCTCCGGCTCGCCGGTGACCAGCGACGAACTGGCCTGCGACGCCCGCTTCCCGGCCGGTCCGGCGGGCCGCTTCGACGGGCTGGGCCCGGCCGTCGCGGTGCCGCTGGGCACCGGCGCCGGGTACGGGCGCGGCGTGCTGCTGCTGGCCCGGGCGCAGGGGCAGCCCGCCTTCGGGCCGGAGGAGACCGGCCCGCTGCTGGGCTTCGCCGACCAGGCGGCGCTGGCCCTGGAACTGGCCGAACGGCGGCGCGACGCCGAGCAGTTGAACCTACTGGAGGACCGCGACCGGATCGCCCGGGACCTGCACGACCTGGCCATCCAGCGGCTGTTCGCCACCGGGATGACGCTGCAGAGCGCGGGCCGACTGATCGAGAGCCCGGCCGCCGCGGACCGGGTCGCCCGGGCGGTCGCGGACCTGGACGAGACCATAAAGATCATCCGCTCGACCATCTTCGGCCTGCGCGCCCACAGCGAACCCGACCGGGGCCTGCGCGCCCGCGCCACCCGGGTCGTCACCGAGGCGCAGGGGCCGCTCGGCTTCGCGCCCCGGCTCAGCATGGAGCGAGCCCTTCGCCACCTCCCTGGTCGGCGCCGGGACCTCGCTCGGCATCGACCGCTTCCTGCTCGTGCAGTGGCTCGCCCCGCTCGCCTCGGAGGCCCCCGAGCTGATCGTCGCGGTGGTCTTCGCCTGGCGGCTGCGCGGCGACGACGGCCTGGGCGCGCTGCTGTCCAGCAAGGTCAACCAGTGGACCCTGCTGGTCGGTTGTCTGCCGCTCGCCCACCTCGCGGGCGGCGGAGGAGCCTCCCTCCCGCTGGTCGAACGCCAGGTGGACGAGGTGCTGCTGACCGCCGCCCAGACCGTCCTGGCCGTGGTGCTGCTGCTGGACCTGCGCTTCCTGCCGTGGAAGGCCGCGCTCCTACTCGCCCTGTTCGCCGTCCAGTTCGCGCTGCCCGGCGAGTCGGCCCGGTTCGCCCTCAGCTGGGTCTACCTCGGGATCGCCGCCCCGCTGCTCGCCCTGCGTCTGCGCCAACTGCCGCCCACCGTCCGGGCGCTGGCGGGGCGCATCGAGGGCGATCCGCACTGAGTTCCCGCCCGTGAACGGCCGGGCGGTCACCGTCGCCCGTCGTCCCTCAGGCGCGGAAGGCCAGCAGGCGGTACTGCGGGTCGGGGCGCGAGGTGTCCTGGTCGGGGAGCGCGGCGAGCGCCCGTACGGCGGTGGCCGCGTCGGCGGGGTCCCGGCACCAGAGAATGCGGCCCTTGCCGACGGACTCCCGCCAGGCGCGGGGGCTGCGGCCCTGGCCGAGGCCCGAGAACGACGTCTCGGCCGCCGGGCTGAGGCCGAGGGCAGCCGCCCGGGCGGTCAGGCGCTCGGCGTTGTCCGGCAAGCGGTCCGGGTCCGGCAGGACGAGCCCGCGAGGGCCGAAGGTCCCGCCGGGGGCCCGGGGCGGACGGGCCCTCAGCCCCCGACCGCCCCGCAGCCCCGGCGACCCTCAGCCCCGGCCGACCCTCAGCACGGACGGCTGAGCGGCGGAGGACTGCCGCAGCTCGGTGGCGATCAGCGCCGCCTGCACCCGGCGCTCCACGCCCAGCTTGGCGAGCAGCCGGGAGACGTGGTTCTTCACCGTCTTCTCGGCCAGGTAGAGCCGCTCGCCGATCTGCCGGTTGGTCAGGCCCTCCCCGATCAGTGCCAGCACCTCCTGCTCACGCGCGGTCAGCCCCGGCCCCGCGGTCACCGGCCGGGCGGGCTCGGCGTCGCTGCGCAGCCGGTTCAGCAGCCGGGTCGCCGCACCGGGGTCGAGCATCGACCGGCCCGAGGCGACGGTACGGACGGCGGCGACCAGGTCGGTACCGCTGATCTGCTTCAGCACATAGCCGGCCGCGCCCGCCATCACGGCGTCGAGGAGCGCCTCCTCGTCGTCGAAGGAGGTCAGCATCAGACAGGCCAGGTCGGGCATCCGCGACCGCAGCTCACGGCAGACCGACACCCCGTCCCCGTCGCCCAGCCGCACGTCCAGCACCGCCACGTCGGGCCGCAGCGCCGGCACCCGTACCAGGGCCTGTTCGGCCGTCGCGGCCTCCCCGACCACCTCCAGGTCCGGCTCGCCGTCCAGCAGGTCGTGCACCCCGCGGCGCACCACCTCGTGGTCGTCCAGCAGGAACACCCGGACCGGCGCCGAATCCCCGACACCCTCCGCCTTGGTCGCCATCACGCGGCTCCACCTTCGTCAACCCCCGCACACTCCCAGCGGGGCCCACCGCATCATCCCCCGCCCGGCCTCACGGGAGCAGGGCCAAATGGCCCCATTCCGGGAGCAGCGCCCCCTCAGCGTCCCTGCCGCCGTACGTTCCCCAGCCCCAGGAGCAGGAACGCGAGCGCCACCCCGGCGCCGCCGACCGCCGCCAGCACCACCCTCGGCACGACGTCGCCCCCGCTCGACAGCAGGATCGCCACCGCCCCCAGCGAGGCCACCGCCGCGCCCACGACCAGCCATCCCGCCAGCGTCACCGCCGCCGGGCGGCCCGTGCGCGGCACCGGGCCGACGTCCAGGGCGGCCCAGCGGGCGGCGGTCTCCCGCTGCTCGCCACGGCGGTCCCACCGGGCCCGCACCCGCAGGGCCGTACCGCCCGCCAGCCCGGCGAGAGCCACCTGGGCGGCGGGGCGCCAGTCGGACAGCGCGAGCAGCAGCGCGCCGGCCAACGCCAGCCCCGCCCACCACATCACGCAGGCCGCCGCGGCCGTCCGGGTGGAGCGGGGCCGGTCGGCGCCGGCCTGGAGGTCGGCGATGGCGGGCAGGTACCAGACGCAGCCGCTCGCGGTGAGGGCGGCGGTGCCGATGGCGAGGACGGTGTGGGTCACGGGCCGGCCTTCCTAGGCGCACGGGGATCGGGGATCGCACGGAGTTCGCGGACGGGGGGCGGGGACAGCGGAGCCGTCCCCGCCCCCCGGGGGCAGCGACGCGGGCGGGGACGGCGTTCAGGGGTACGGCCCCGGTGCGGCCTCAGCCGTCGGAGCCGGACGGGGAGGAGGACGACACCCGCCCCCGCTCCGCCCGCGGCAGCGGCCGGTCGTACTTCGCCGGCTCCACGTCGCCGAGGTGCGTGGCCGGCTTGCCGGTGTTCTCCAGTACGTCCCGGGCCGCGATGTCCGGGTGGTGCAGGTCGAAGGCCGGCGATTCCGACCGGATCCGCGGCAGCTTGACGAAGTTGTGCCGGGGCGGTGGGCAGGAGGTGGCCCACTCCAGCGAGCGGCCCCAGCCCCACGGGTCGTCCCCGGTCACGCGCTCGCCGTACTTGGCGGTCTTCCAGACGTTGTAGAGGAACGGCAGGATCGACAGCCCGAGCAGGAAGGACCCGATGGTCGAGACGGTGTTGAGCGTGGTGAAGCCGTCCGAGGCCAGGTAGTCGGCGTACCGGCGCGGCATGCCCTCCGCACCGAGCCAGTGCTGCACCAGGAACGTCGCGTGGAAGCCGACGGTGAGCGTCCAGAAGGTGATCCTGCCGAGCCGCTCGTCGAGCTTCTTGCCGGTCATCTTGGGCCACCAGAAGTGGAAGCCGGCGAACATCGCGTACACCACCGTGCCGAACAGCGTGTAGTGGAAGTGCGCGACGACGAAGTACGAGTCGGAGACGTGGAAGTCGATCGGCGGCGCGGCGAGCAGCACGCCCGTCAGACCACCGAACAGGAAGGTGACCAGGAAGCCGACCGTCCACAGCATCGGCGTCTCGAAGCTCAGCGAGCCCTTCCACATGGTGCCGACCCAGTTGAAGAACTTGACTCCCGTCGGCACCGCGATCAGGAAGGTCATGAAGGAGAAGAACGGCAGCAGCACCTGCCCGGTGACGTACATGTGGTGCGCCCACACCGTCACCGACAGGCCCGCGATGGCCACCGTTGCGGCGATCAGGCCCGCGTAGCCGAACATCGGCTTGCGGCTGAACACCGGGATGACCTCCGAGACGATGCCGAAGAACGGCAGCGCCAGGATGTACACCTCCGGATGGCCGAAGAACCAGAACAGGTGTTGCCAGAGCATCGCCCCGCCGTTGGCCGGGTCGAAGACGTGCGAGCCGAACTTGCGGTCGCATTCGAGCGCGAGCAGCGCGGCGGCCAGCACCGGGAAGACCAGCAGTACCAGCACCGAGGTGAGCAGCACGTTCCAGCAGAAGATGGACATCCGGAACATGGTCAGTCCGGGGGCCCGCATGCAGATGATGGTGGTGATGAAGTTGACCGCACCGAAGATGCTGCCGAAGCCGGACAGCGTCACGCCCATGATCCACATGTCGGAGCCGACGCTCGGCGAGTGGACGGCGTCGGACAAGGGCGCGTAGAGGAACCAGCCGAAGTCGGCGGCGCCCTGCGGGGTGGCGAAGCCTGCGGCGGCGATCAGCGAACCGAACATGAACAGCCAGAAGGACAGCATGTTCAGGCGCGGGAAGGCCACGTCCGGGGCGCCGATCTGCAGCGGCATGATCCAGTTCGCGAAGCCGGTGAACAGCGGCATCGCGAAGAGCAGCAGCATCACCGAACCGTGCATGGTGAAGGCCTGGTTGAACTGCTCGTTGGAGAGGATCTGGGTGCCGGGCCGGGCGAGTTCGGCGCGCATGACCAGCGCGAGGATGCCGCCGATCAGGAAGAACGCGAACGAGGACACCAGGTACATGGTGCCGATCGTCTTGTGGTCGGTGGTGGTCAGCAGCCCGACCACGGCCGAGCCGGGTCGGCGGGCCCGAACCGCCCCTGTCGGCAGAGGCGTTGGCGGTGAGGTGGGGTCGCCCTGTGCCTGGGTGGCGCTCAAGGACGCACTCCTTCGGAACGTCGTGCGAATGATGACGCTCCATGATCCGAACGCACCGCCACCGCGCCCCAGGGCCCTTGGGCCCGCCCGCCCGGGGCCGCTGGGCCCGACTTCCCGGGCCTGGGCCGGGACCACCCGCCCGGGCCCCGAGCGCGCCGTCGCGCTCGCTCAGCCCGCCAGCCGGGCGATCTGACCGCGCTCCAGCGCCGCGTACACCGCGCCGTCCGGGCCGACGGCGATCCCGTGCGGCTCGGCGCCCGGGCCGGGGACCGGGTGCCCGTCCAGCCGCCCGTCCGGGGTCAGCACCCCGATCCGGCCGGCGCCCCACTCGGTGAACCAGAGCCGCCCGTCGGGGCCGGCGGCGATCGCGTGCGGCTTGGCGGCCCGGTCGGCCAGCGGGTACTCGGTGACCTGCCCGTCGACGGTGATCCGCCCGACCAGCCCGCCGCCGATCCCCACGTACCAGAGCGCGCCGTCCGCCCCGGCCGTGATCCCGACCGGCGCGGTGCCCTCGGTGGGCAGCCGGTGGACGGTCACCTCGCCCTCGACGCCCACCCGGGCGACGGCGTTCGCCTGGTTGAGCGTGCACCACAGCGCGCCGTCCGCCCCGGCGGTGATCAGCGACGGGAAGGCCCCGGCCAGCGGCAGCGGAAACTCCGTCACCTGCCCGTCCACGGTGATCCGCCCGAGCCGGTCGACGTTCAGCTCGGTGAACCAGAGCGCCGCGTCGGGCCCGACCGCGATCCCGTACGGCCCGGCGTTCTCCGTCGGCACCCCGTAGAAGCCCACCTCGCCGTCCACCGTGATCCGCCCGATCCGGTGGTCCCGCATCCGGCTGAACCACAGGGCCCCGTCCGGCCCCACGGTGATCACCGAAGGCCCGCACCCCGGCGCGCCCAGCCCGAACCGCTCCACCGAGCCGTCCGCCGACAGCCGCCCGATCTCCCCGGCGTGCACCAGCGTGAACCACACACGCCCGTCCGGCCCCACGGTCACTCCGTACGGCCCGGCCCCCGCCTCGGCCACCTCGAACAGTTCCATCCCCACCCCCTGGATACTATTGCGACTGCGGTCGCGTTAGCGATGCTCGCACGTCCACCCCACCCAGGGCAACAGACTTATTCGGGGCCGGTTGCCAGGCCCCTGAGCACCGAGATCACTCCGCTCCCCGCGGCGCAGAACGGGACGGCGAGCAGGGCGCCGATGATGCCCGCGACACCGGCGCCGGCGACCACGGCGACCATGATCGTCGCCGGGTGCAGCTCGACCGTGCGGCTCTGGATGATCGGCTGCAGGATGTTGCCCTCGATCATCTGGACCGTCAGCACCACGCCGAGCACCCACAGCGCCGTCCCGAGGCCGCCGTCGGCGAGGGCGACCAGCACGGCCACCGTGCCGGACAGGAAGGCCCCGACGAAGGGGATGTAGGCGCCCATGAAGACCAGCGCGCCGAGGCCCGGCGCACCGGGCACACCGAGGGCGAGCAGGCCGATGGTGATGAAGCCGGCGTCGATCAGGGCGATCAGGGTGGTGCCGCGCATGAAGCCGGCCATCGCCTCGAAGGCGCGCACCGCGCAGGCGGTCACGGTTTCGGCGCCGCGCCCGGGCAGGTAGGAGCGGATGGCATCGCCGGTGCGGTGGCCGTCACGGAGGAAGAAGAAGACCAGGGCCAGCGCCAGCACCCCGCCGGTGATCAGCTGGGTGAGCAGACCCAGGCCCGAGAGCACGCCGCTGGTGAGCGTGGAGGCCAGCGAGTTGGTCTCGCCCTTGGCGTTGGTCAGGGCGTGCTGGATCTTCTCCCCGAACGGGCCCAGCCAGTCGGCCAGCCGTTTGCCGGCCGCCGGGAGCGAGGCGGCGATGTGCGGGGCGCTGTGCACCAGGGAGTTGACCAGCAGCACGATCACCCCGGCCACCGCCGCGACCAGCACGACGCAGGTCAGCCCGGCCGCCAGGCTTCGGCTCACGCCCCGGCGGACCAGCCAGGGCACCACGGGGTGCAGCAGCGCGGCCCCGAGCAGCGCCAGGACGAACGGCACGGTCGCCGCCCGCAACTCCACCAGGGCGAAGACCACCAGTGAGGCGACGGCGATCAGCAGGATCACCGCCACCGACCAGGCCGCCGCCCCCCGAACGGCCGGTGGCAGCATCAGGTACGGCCTGCGGTGGTCGGGCTGCCCACCGGGCGGGCGCTCCACGGACACGGCCACCTCCGCCGGGGATCGTCGTTGAGTCCGAACCGACCCATCTCAACAGAGAATCTGACGATCTGCCCGTTTTGCGGCTAAGTGGCTGCCTCGATCCGCACGGCCCCGCCCGCACCCGCGAAGGTCAGCACCCGTCGCGCCTCCGCCTCCGCCGCCTCCCGGTCGGCCCGCGCCAGCCGGACGAACGGCTGGACGACGACCTCCTGCTCCCCCGTCAGCCGCCACGTCCCGGCGATCAGCCCGTCCACCAGCAGGGTGCCGAGCACGAGCCCGTTCCGGGTCATCACCCGCCCCTTGTACTCCTCCGGCAGCACCCGGCTGCGGTCGGCGTGCGAGAGCAGCAGGTTGTCGAACGGCGCGACCAGCCGCACCGGCGCCGGGACGTCCGGCTCCGGCCGGGGCGCCTCCGGCAGGTCGTACAGCAGCCGGCCCCGCTCGTCCCGGAAGGTCAGCAACCGCGGCGCGAGCCGCCCCAGCACCGGGCCGAGCCCGGTGAGCCCGCACCACTTCCTGAGGTCCGCCGCGTCGGCCGGGCCGAAGGCCGCCAGGTAGCGCAGCACCAGCCGGTCCGGCGCGGGTGCGGGGTCCATCGGGCGGCCGAGCCAGGCCTCGGCGGTGGTGTGCGCGGCCGGGCCGCTGCGCCCCCACAGGCCGCGCGGCGGCACCTGCACCAGTGGCAGCAGGCACCGCGCCGCCTGGGCGAGCGCGGCCGGGTCGCGGTCCGGGCGACTCGCGGCAAGCAGCGCGCCGAGCTGCTGGAAGGTGCGTGGCTGCGCCTCGACCAGCGCCCGGGCCTCGCCCGCCAGCGCGTCGAGGTCCAGCCCGGCCAGCCGCTTGCCGTAGGTGGTGCGCAGCGCCTGGTCCAGGACGGGCTGGAGCAGCGGGCGCAGCGTCCGGCAGTCCTCGGCGGTGACCAGATGGATGGTGCCGCGCTGGAGGGCGATCCGGACCACCGCCCGCTGTTCGATCAGCGCGCTCAGCCGCTCCGGGGAGAAGGCGTCCAGCCGGGAGAGCAGCCCGAGGTAGGGCGGCTGCGGTACGGCCTGGGCCTGGAGCCCGCCCAGGTGGTGGATGACCTCGGCGGGCTCCAGGTCAGTGCGGGCGAGCAGGTGCTGACGGGCCAGCAGGGCCCGGCCGAGCTCCCGGGTGCTGAGCACCCTCACCGGCGGCCGTCCAGCACCGAGCGCAGCACGGAGATCCGGTTGGTGGTGATGGAGTCGACCCCGGTGTCGCGCAGCCGGCGCATGGTGCGCCGCAGGTCGGCCGTCCAGGTGGAGACGGCGAGCCCGGCGTCCGCCGCGGCGCCGACGAACTCGGGGGTGACCAGGCCGAACGGCGGGTTGAGGAAGGCCGGGCGCAGGTCCTTCAGCAGGGCGGGCGCGGGCATCCGGGGCTGCTTCCAGGTGAGCGCGATGGAGGCGTTCGGGGTGAGTTCGCGCACCGCGAGCATGGCGGTGACGGGGCCGCAGAAGGCGACCAGCCGTTCGGCGCCGAGCCCCGTGACGACAGACCAGGTGGCGGCGGCCGGGCCGGGCTCGTCCAGGTCGATCAGCAGCCGGGGGCCGTTCGCGGCCGCGACGCTCTTGACCGCCTCGGCGAGGGTGGGGATCGCCAGGTCGCCCCGGCGCAGCTCGTCCAGCTGCTCGACGGTGACCCGGTCGACGGCGCGCGGGTCGCCCCAGAGCCGCTCCAGGGTGCGGTCGTGCAGCAGCACCGGCACCTTGTCGCGGGTGAGCTGGACGTCCACCTCGACGGCGTCAGCCCCGGCGGCGAGCGCGGACTCGACCGAGGGCAAGGTGTTCTCCCGGTAGCGGTAAGGGTCGCCGCGGTGGGCGACGGCGAGCACCGGGCGGCGGTCGGCGGGGGCGGGCACGGGGGCGGTGCGGGCGAGACTCATCGAATCAGTCCAGAAGGCCAGGGGGTCGGGTGGAGGACAGGGCTAGCGTCGTTCGATCATCACGTTGGTGGACTTGATGACCGCCGTGGCCGGTGCGCCGGGGACCAGGTTCAGCTCCTCCGCCGACTCCCGGCTGATCAGCGACACCACCCGGAAGGGCCCGGCCTGCACCTCCACCTGCGCGGCCACGTCGCCGAGCCGCACCTCGGTGACGATCCCGGGGAAGCGGTTGCGCGCGGAGGACGGCCGGCCCTCGGCCTCGGCGACCTCCGGCCGGGCCAGCTCGCGGGCGAAGGCGGCGAGCTCGGCGCCGGGGATGATCCGGTGCCCGTGCTCGTCCCGCACGGCGGCGATCTTCCCGGCGTCCACCCAGCGCCGCATGGTGTCCGAGCTGACGCCGAGCAGCGCCGCGGCCTCGCCGATGCGGTACGGGTTGACCGGCACCCCGGACTGGCCCATGTGCGACTCCTGACGGTGGTTCGAGGTACGGAGGTACGCGCCCCCGGCCGCCATCCTGCCGTACCGGGGACACTGACGGGAAACTCCCCTACGGCTCGCCGAACAGGTCCCGGCGGACCGCGTCACCCGCGGTGAGGACGGCCCCGGCGAGCACCGCGCCGCCACCCGCCGCACCGGCCCGCACCTCGGTGCGCAGCGGGGAGAACCCGGCGAGGCGCCGTTCCACCCGTCCGGCCAGTTCGGCGCCGCCGGCCCGGCCGATCTCGCCGCCGAGCACCACGCAGCCGGGGTCGAGCACCACGCAGACGCCGGCCGCGCCGAGCGCGATCCGCTCGGCCAGCTCGTCCAGGAACGGTTCGCCCCGTGCCCCGGCGGCCAGCGCGGCGCGCACCGCGGCCTCGGCGGCGCCCGCGTCCCCGGCCGGGCCGGCGGGCAGCCCGTGGGCGCGGGCGAGTTCGCAGACGGCGGCGCTGCCGACCAGCCCGTGGAAGCCGCCCTCGCAGCTGTCGGCGCTGGGCAGGCCGACGGTGCCGGGGACGGGCAGGAAGCAGATCTCGCCGGTGCCGCCGGAGAAGCCGCGGCGCAGCCGCCCGTCCAGGATGACGGCGGCGCCGACGCTGTGGCCGAGCCACATCAGCACGAAGGTGTCGCGGTCCCGGGCGGCGCCGACCCGGTACTCGGCCCGGCCGGCCAGGTTGACCTCGTTCTCCAGGATCACCTCGGTTTCGGGCAACTCCCGCAGTGCGGCGAGGAGTTCGGCGTGCCAGCGGGGGAGGTTGCCGGTGCTGTGCAGGCGCCCGGTGGCGGGGTCGACCAGGCCGGGGGCGCCGACCGCGACGGTGTGCAGCCGCTCGACGCCGGCGCCGCGCGCGCTCTCCAGCAGGGTGGCGACGATCGCCCCGGCGGTGTCGGGCGCGCCGTCGCCCTCGACCGGGACCTCGGCGGTGGCGAGGGTGCGCCCGGCCAGGTCGGCGACGACCAGGCTGACGCCGCCGGAGCGGACGTCGAAGGCGGCGATGTGGGCGCGGGAGGCGACCAGGGCGTAGACCCTGGCGTTGGGGCCGCGCCGCTGCTCGCCGCGTTCGCCGACGACGGCGACCAGGCCGGTGCGCTGGAGGCGGTCGAGCAGGTCGGCGACGGTCGGCCGGGACAGGCCGGTGAGGTCGCGCAGCTCGGTCGCGGTCAGCGGGCCCTGTTCGAGCAGGAGGTTGAGCGCCAGCCGGTCGTTGATCGCCCGGGCGGTGCTCGGCGTGGCCGTACGCGCGGTGGTCATGGCAGCTCATCCTTCCAGAGTGTTTCTATCAGGGTCCCTTCCTGATAATTTATCGAACTGTCCGCCGGACGGCCGCGTCCGCCGCGCGGACCGATCGGCCTGCACGTAGACCACCCACAGGGCACCGTCGCGCCCCGCCCCGCGCGACCGGGAGGGAAAGCCGCATGACCGTGAAAACACTCGAACCACTGGAGGCCCCACGCCGGGCCCGGGCGAGCATCGCGCTGGTCTTCGCCGTGCACGGCGCCGTCGGCGGCACCTTCGTCACCCGCATCCCGTGGATCCAGGACCGGCTGGACCTCTCCCCCGGCCAGCTCGGCCTGGCGCTCGTCATGCCTGCCGTCGGCTCCTCCCTCGCGATGCCGCTGGCCGGACGCTTCGTCCACCGCTACGGCGGCCGGGCGGCGGTGCGCGGGCTGATCTCGCTCTGGTGCCTGGCCCTCACCCTGCCCGCGCTCGCCCCCGCACTGCCGGCGCTGTGCGCGGTGCTGCTGGTGTACGGCGCCGCGGCGGGCATGGCGGACGTCGCGATGAACGCCCAGGGCGTGGAGGTCGAGCAGCGGCTCGGCCGCTCGATCATGTCCGGGCTGCACGGGATGTGGAGCGCGGGCGGCCTGCTGGCCTCCGGCTTCGGCATCCTGGCCGCGCACCTCGACCTCGACGCCCGGCTCCAGCTGGCCGTCACCGCGCTCGTCCTGCTCGCCCTCGCCCAGCCGGTCTGCCGGGGCCTGCCCGACCTGCGGGCGCCCGAGGAGGCGCAGGCGCCGCCGCGCTTCGCGCTGCCGCCGCGCAGCTCGCTGGTGATCGGACTGGTCGGCTTCTGCGCGGTGTTCGGCGAGGGCGCCTCGATGGACTGGAGCGGCGTCTACCTGAAGGACGTCACCGGCGCCTCCGCCACCGTCGCGGCCGCCTCGTACACCGCCTTCTCGCTCACCATGGCGGTCAGCCGGCTCGCCGGGGACGCGGTGATCCGCCGCCTCGGCGCCGTCCGCACCACCCGGCTGGGCGGGGCGATCGCCACGGCCGGCGGGGTGCTGGTGGTGGCCGCCGACCACCCGGCGGTGGCCGTCCCGGGCTTCGCACTGATCGGCGTCGGCGTCGCGGTGATCGTCCCGCTCGCCTTCGCGGCCGCCGGACGGATCGGCAGCAACCCCAGCCAGGCCATCGCGGGCGTCGCCACCGTCACCTACACCTCCGGCCTGATCGCCCCCGCCGTGATCGGCGCCCTCGCCCAGGCCACGTCGCTCACCGTCTCCTTCGGGCTGGTCACCCTGCTCGTCTTCGCCCTGCTGCTGAGCGCCGGGGCACTGCGCCGGGCCGAACCGAATTTCGCCGAGAATGTGACCGCATTGAAACCGGAAAGCACTTCCGGAAAAGATCTCTCCCCGATATGATGGGAATTCCTTGAGGGAATTCCCCGCTAATATCGCCGACCGTCGGGCGCGCTCCAGCGCCCGGCGGTTTTCGCCATCCGCGAGGGGAATCCCGGACATGTGCTACGACCCGGACGCCGCGCCGCCCGCCTTCAGCCCCGCCCGCCAGCCGCTGGCCGAGGCCTCCGCACTGACCCTGACCTCGGCGGACGGCACCGAGTTCGCCGCCTTCCTGGCCCGCCCCGAGGTGACGACAGGGGTCGGCGTGCTCGTCCTGCCGGACAACAAGGGCCTTTCCGCGTTCTACCGGCAGACCGCCGCCCGGCTCGCCGAACAGGGCCACCCGGCGCTCGTCCTGGACTATTACGGCCGCACCGCCGGAGCCGCCCCGGAAAACCGACCGCCGGAATTCGGCGAGCTGCCGAACCTGCTCCCCCACCTGCTCGCGCTCACCCCGGACACCCTGGACGCGGACCTCACCGCCGCGCTGGCCAGGCTGCGCGAGGTCGGCCCGGCCGAGGTGGTCGCGCTCGGCTTCTGCTTCGGCGGCCGCCAGGCCTTCCGCGCCGCCGCCCCACGGTTCGGCCTGGCCGGGGTGGTCGGGTTCTACGGCTACCCGGACGTGATCAACGGCGCCCCCGGCCCGACCCAGCTCGCCGCCGGCCTCACCGCCACGATCCTCGCCCTCTGGGGCGGTGCCGACGACCACATCCCGCCCAGCACCGTCGAGGCCTTCGACGCGGCACTGACGGCGGCCGGTTGCCCCCACGAGTTCATCAGCTACCCGGGCGCGCCGCACAACTTCTTCGAGCTCTCGGCCGCCGGGCCCTCCGGAGCCGCCGCCCGGAACGCCTGGGGCCGGCTGCTCACCTTCCTGGCCGAGGCCGCCTGAACCGGCGCGGGGCGCTTCGGGGCCGGCTCACGACCGGTTCACGACCGGTTCAGGTACGTGAGCACAGCCCGCACTCGGCGGTTGGTGTCATCGTCGTCGGCGATGCCGAGCTTGCCGAACATCGAGGTGGTGTACTTGCTGATCGCGCTGTCGCTGAGGAACAGCCGCCGCCCGATGGCCTGGTTGGACAGCCCCTCGGCCATCAGGCCCAGCACCTCGTACTCGCGCTCGGTGAGCTGGCTGAGCCCCCGCTCCGGCGGGCTCGCCGACAGCAGCTTGGCGATGACGGCCGGGTCCATCGCCGTCCCGCCGGCCGCGACCCGCTCCAGCGAGCCGATGAACTGGTCGGCGTCGAACACGCTCTCCTTGAGCAGGTAGCCGACCCCGCCGAAGCCGTCCGCCAGCAACTCCCGTGCGTACAGCTGCTCCACGTGCTGGGAGAGGATCAGCACCGGCAGCCCGGGCAGCTCCTTGCGCGCGGCCAGCGCCGCCCGCAGGCCCTCGTCCGACTGGGTCGGCGGCATCCGCACGTCGACCACGGACGCGTCCGGGCGGTGGGTGCGCAGCGCTTCGAGCGTCTCGGGCCCGGTGGAGGCGGTGGCCACCACCTCGTGCCCGCACGCCTCGATCAGACGGACCATCCCGTCGCGCAGCAGGTAGAGGTCTTCGGCTACGAGGATTCGCATGGCACCGTCATCCTGACATGGGTCGGTCCGCCGGGCGGACTGGTGATCTCCAGAGTTCCGTCGAAGGCGCCGAGGCGGCGGCGCAGGCCAGCGAGCCCGCCGCCGGGCCGTTCCCGGACGCCGCCCGAGCCGTCGTCCTCGACCTCGACGACGAGTCCGAGCTCGTCCTGACGGAAGGTCACGCCCGCCCGGGTCGCCCGGCCGTGCTTGAGGGCGTTGGCCAGCAGCTCGGCGACGCCGAAGTAGACGGCGGACTCGATCGGCGCGTCCACCCGCACCGGGGCCTCGGCCTCGACGGTCACCGCGAGGCGAAGGTCCAGCGCCAGGGCCCGCACCGCGTCGACCAGTCCGCGCTCGGTCAGCACCGGCGGGCTGATCCCCTGGATCAGCCCGCGCAGTTCGGCCAGCGAGGCCTTCGCCCCGGCCTGTGCCTCCCGCATCAGCGCCTTGGCCTGCTCCGGGTCGCGCTCCACCAGCCGCTGCGCGGTCGACAGCGAGAGCCCGAGCGCCACCAGCCGGGCCTGCGCCCCGTCGTGCAGGTCCCGCTCGATCCGGCGGATCTCGGCGGCCTGGGCGACCGTCGCGTCCGCGCGCTGGGCGGTCAGCTCCGCCACCCGCTCCGCCAGCGCCATCGCCGCCGTGGGCCGCAGGAAGCGCACGGCCACCGGCGTCACCACCCGCCAGGCGTACGGGGCACAGCCGACGGCCAGCAGCACGCCGAGCGCCCCGGCCAGCCGGGCCGCGGTCCCGGGCCGGCCGAGCCCCAGCACCGCCGCGGCCACTCCGGCGGGCGGCAGCGCGGCGACCAGGCCCGCGGTGAGCGGCGCGATCACGACGAACCGCAGGTCGCGCAGGTTGGCGGGGTCGCGCCAGCGGATCCGCCAGTGCTGGTCCATCAGGGCGTCGCGGCGGGTCTTCTCGTAGCTGAAGCCGTTCCACCAGAACCCGGTGGACATCCGGACCACCGGCGGGGCCTGCCGGTACCCGGCGTCGATGACGGTGCCGTCCCACCGCACGACCAGGGAACGCACGGCCCGGCACACCGGGCGGCCCAGCGCCAGGGTGCCCGCGCACACCAGTACCACCGGCAGCAGCCAGGACCACGGGTTCGCCGGCCCCCAGTGGACCCCGAGCGCCACCGCGCCCGCCCACACCGCCGGGGCCGACAGGGTCACGGCCGCGACCACGCACGCCCGGCCGAACCCCACCGCGGCCCGCGCCGCCCACGCCCCCGGTCGCCCCATGGCCGCCCTTCCTCGCCTTCCGTCGGAGCTCCCCACTCTGCACCGCGCGGAGCCCGCGTCCGCCCCGTTCGGGCGAGGAGTGTGGCCAGCCCCACCCGACCGTGCGTCCAGCCGGACACCGGCACCCCCGATCCGACCCGACCGCGGCAAGATCCCCGACCGACATCATGCCGAGTGCGACCACCGGCGTCGACCCTCGCCCCGGCGGACCGGCGAACCGGCGAACCGGACCGGACCTGCGAACCGGACCGGACCGGCCCGGCCCGGCCCGGCAGACCGGCCGGGCCGGGGCAGCGGTTAGGCTCGGGCCGTGCCCGAAGCCCTGACGACCTCCTCCCTGCCGAGCGCCGCCGAGCCCGGCCCCGAGCCCGGTTCCGAGCCCGGCCCCGAGCGCCCGGCCCGTTCGGCCTGGTGGCGGTTCGGCCTGCTGGTGCTGCTGCTGGGGGCGTGCGCCGGGTCGCTGCTGCTGTGGAGCCCGACGGACCTGCTCTCCGGCGGCCTGGCGAACCGGATGCCCGGCTACTGGTTCGCACCGCTGTTCACCCTCGTCTACGCGGTCGGCACGCTCGCCTTCGTCCCGCGCCCCGCGCTGAACGCCGTCGCCGGACTGCTGCTGGGCATCCAGCAGGGCGTGCTGCTCGCCGTGCTCGGCACCACCCTGGGCGCGGCGATGGCTTTCGGCCTGGGCCGGGGCCTCGGCCGGGAGGCGCTGAAGCCCTACCTGCGCGGCAAGGTGCTGGGCGCCCTCGACCAGCGCTTCACCGCGCAGGGCTTCCGCAGTGTCCTGGTGCTGCGGCTGCTGCCCGGCCTGCCCTTCCAGGCCGGCAACTACGGCGCGGCCTTCTCCGGGGTCCGTTTCCTGCCCTTCCTCCTCGCCACCGCGATCGGCGTGGTGCCCACCACCGCCGTCTACGTCACAGCCGCCGCCAGCGCGGACCAGCCGGGCTCGGCGGCGTTCCTGGTCTCCGCCGGAGTGATCGCCCTGCTGGTGATCGGCAGCCTGGTCGGCCTCTGGCGCGCGACCGCGGCCCGCCGCCGGGCCCTGAGAACCGGTTGACCCAGCGGCCGGCTGACAAATCGGTCGCGCCGCCGCGCCGCCGGGGGCCACGATGGCCGGCATGACCGAACTCAACCCGCGGGTGGACCCGCCGATGGCGGCCGGCGAGGCCGCCATGCTCACCGCCTGGCTCGACTACCACCGCAGCACTCTCGCCCTCAAGTGCGAGGGTCTGACCGACGACCAGCTGCGGCTGCGCTCCGTCCCGCCGTCCACGCTCTCCCTGCTCGGCCTGGTGCGGCACATGACCGAGGTGGAGCGGCACTGGTTCCAGGGCGTCCTGCGCGGCGAGGAGGTCGCCACCGGCCACTACTGGACCGAGCAGGACCCGGACGGCGATTTCGACAACGTCGGCACCGCCGACGTCGCCGCCGACTTCGCCCGCTGGCGCGCCGAGATCGCGGCCGCCCGCGAGGCCTCGGCCGGCCTGCCGCTGGAGACCGTCGGCAAGCGGCTGCGCCACGACCGGGAAGTGACGCTCCGCTGGATCCTGGTCCACATGATCGAGGAGTACGCGCGGCACAACGGCCACGCGGATCTTCTGCGCGAACTGGTGGACGGCTCCACCGGCGAATGAAATCGTTTCCGCATTGTTGACAGAAGGTCAATTAAGCGGTGACCGCTACCGATAAGGTCTACGCGCGCAACCGTACGGAGCTGCGCCGCGTCGCTTCCTTTACCCGGGTCCGCCCGGGCTTCGGGCACGGCACGACTCGTACGGGGGTCGCGAGCGGGCACGGGACCGGTGAACAGTGCGATACTCGGACAGTTCCGACGAGTGGATGACGTGTCAAGAAGGACACGCACCCCCCGGGGGGACCAGGACGGGACGAGGCAGGGAGGCGCGGCATGGGAGCACTTCGCGACGAGCACCACAACGGGTGGCTGATGCCCTCGGGGAACTACCCGGCCGCTGTGTACGACGACGAGTGGGTCGAGCAGGAGGCGGTTTCCGCCGCCCCCGCGCCCGCGAAGATCGTCTCCCTGCGGCCGACGGGCTTCGAGGCGGCGCGCACGGTCGGCGAGCACATCCGGGCGAGCACCCCGGTGGTCATGGACCTCACCGAGATGGAGGAGGCGGAGGCCAAGCGCATGGTCGACTTCGCCTCCGGTCTGATCTTCGGCACGCGGGGCGGCATCGAGCGGATCGCCCGCCGGGTCTTCCTGCTCACCCCGGCGGACGTCGAGGTCATGGTGATCGATCGCCCGCTCGACGAGACCGGGTTCTACAACCAGAGCTGAGCCAACCAGAGCCGAGCCGGCCGTAAGGCCACGCAGCGCCCCGACCGGGGACGGCACACCCGCCGTCCCCGGTTTTTGCTGTCCGAGGGCCGGACAACCGTGGATCATCTGAGACGACAGAAATAATTTTGAGACATAGATGTCTCAACTCGTCTAGACTCGATGCATGGCCACCGACCGCGACACCGTCCTCGAAGCCGCCGTCGGCGTCCTCTCCCGCCGCCCCACCGCCCACCTGGACGAGATCGCCCGGGCCGCGGGCATCAGCCGCGCAACCCTGCACCGGCTGTTCCCGGGGCGCGAGGCGCTGATCCGCGAGGTCGGCCGACTCGGCCTGGAGCGCTTCGCCGCCGCCCTGGACACCGCCGCGACCGAGGAGGGCGACGCCGAGGCCGCGCTGCGGCGCCTGGTGGACGCCTCCGTCCCCGACGCCATGCTCTGTGCCTTCCTGGCCGGCGAGAACCAGCTCTACGACCACGACGACATCAACGACCTCTGGGAGGTCCAGATCGCCCGGCTGCACGCGCTCTTCCTGCGTGGACAGCAGCAGGGCGTCTTCCGGATCGAACTGAGCGCCGCCTGGCTGAGCGAAGCCTTCTTCGACCTCGTCGCCGGCATCGGCTGGGCCGTCCAGGACGGCCGGCTCGCCCCCCGCGAGGCCGCCTTCTCGCTCGCCGAACTGTTCCTCGGCGGCGCGCTGCGCCGGCCGGACACCCCCGCCCCCACGGCCCACATCCCCGTTGGCCCGACCCACAGCACCTCGGACCGGAAACCGGAAACCGATATCCCATGAGCTTGACGGCTCCCGCCCTTCTGACCGCCCGCCAGCGCTGGACCGGCCTCGCCGTCCTGGTGCTGGCCGTCACCGTGGTCGCCCTCGACGCGACCGTGCTCTCCCTCGCCATCCCGTCCATCAGCGAGACGCTGCGCCCCAGCGGCACCCAGCTGCTCTGGATCGGCGACTCCTACTCCTTCGTGCTGGCCGGCCTGCTGGTCAGCATGGGCGCGCTGAGCGACCGGATCGGCCGCAAGAAGCTGCTGCTGTCCGGCGCCACCGCCTTCGGCGCCGCCTCGCTGCTGGCCGCCTACGCGCCGGGCCCGGGCTGGCTGATCCTCGCCCGCGCGCTGCTCGGCGTCGCCGGGGCGACGATCATGCCCTCCACCCTGTCGCTGATCCGCAGCCTGTTCCCGGACGACCGGGAGCGGGCCACCGCGATCGGCATCTGGGGCGCGGCCGCCACCGCCGGCGCCGCGCTCGGGCCGGTGATCGGCGGGGCGCTGCTGGAGCAATTCTGGTGGGGTTCGGTGTTCCTGCTGAACATCCCGGTCCTGCTCCTGCTGCTGGTGTCCGGCACCTGGCTGCTGCCGGAGTCCAGGGACCCGAAGCCGGGCCGCTGGGACGTGCTGAGCGTCGCGCTGTCGATGGCCGGTGTGATCGGCGTGGTGTACGCGGTCAAGGAGGGCGCCGCGCACGGCCCCGCCCGCTGGGACGTCCCGGTCACCTTCCTCCTGGGCGCCGCCGCGCTGACCCTCTTCGTCCGCCGCCAGCTGCGGCTGGAGACCCCCCTGCTGGACGTCCGGCTGTTCCGCGACCGGCGGTTCACCGCCGCCGTCACCGCTTCGCTGATCTCCCTGGTGGGCCTGAGCGGCGTGATCTTCGTGGTCTCGCAGTACCTCCAGCTGGTCCGCGGCTACGAGCCGCTCCAGGCGGGCCTGGCGGAGCTGCCGGCCTTCGCCGGCTCGGTGGTCGGCGGTCTGCTGACCGCCCGGATCGCCCGGCGCTTCGGCGTCCGCAAGGCGCTGACGGCCAGCCTGCTCGCCATGGGTCTGGCCGCGGGCGTGCTGGGCTGGCTGCAGCAGGACACCACCTACCTGCTACTGGCCGTCTCCTTCCTGCTGACCGGCACGGCCGAGGGCGTGGTCTACACGCTCGGCGCCGACCTGGTGCTGAGCGCCGCACCCGCCGACAAGGCCGGGGCCGCCTCGGCGGCCTCCGAGACGGCGTACGAACTGGGCACCGCGCTCGGCATCGCGCTGGTCGGTTCGGTGGTCGGCTCGATCTACGCGAACGGGCTGTCCGTGCCGGCCGGGGTCTCCGCGGAGACCGCGGCCCGGGCCGGTGAGTCGCTCGGTTCGGCCGTGGAGGAGGCGCACGGGCTGCCGGCCGAGGTGGCCCAGCCGCTGCTGGCGAGCGCCAAGGACGCCTTCGTGCACGGCATGAACAGCGCCGGGCTGGTCGCCGGCGTGCTGCTGGTCGGCGCGGCCGTCCTGGCCTGGCGACTGCTGCACGGGCTGTCCGCCCCGACGGCGGCCGAGCCGGTCGAGGCCGCCGAGCCGCAGAAGGTCGACGCGTAGGAACGCGTACGAGAACGGGTACGAGAACGGCCGTTTCCATCCGGGAACAGCCGTTCTCGTCTGCGGAACGCCCGTTCCCGGGGGGCTGCGTACACGCCTCAGGACGCCCCGAAGGGCAGCTCCAGCTCGGCCCAGACCACCTTGCCGTCCCGGGTGAGCCGGCTGCCCCAGCGCTGGGCCAGCTCGCTGACCAGGAACATCCCGCGCCCGCCCTCGTCCTGCTCGGCGAAGGGGCGCAGCTGCGGGGTCTGGCCGCCGGCGTCGGAGACCTCGACGGTCAGCACCCGGTCGCGGAACAGCCGCAGTCGGCGCGGTGCCTCGGCGTGCAGCAGGGCGTTCGTGACCAGCTCGCTGACCATGAGTTCGGCGTAGTCGGAGAGCGCGCTCAGGCCCCAGCCCTCCAGGGTGGCGCGGGTGAAGCGGCGGGCCTTGCCGGGCAGCTTGCCGCCGCCGGCGAGCGGGAGGGTGGCGATCCGGTCGGCGGCCACCGGCAGCGCCCGCGCCATGATCATCGCGATGTCGTCCTCGGTGCCGTCGGTGACCAGCGCGCCGAGGACGGCGTCGCAGCTCTCCTCCAGCGTCCGGCCGGTCTGGGACAGGGTGCGGGCGAGCAGGTCGATGCCGTCGTCCAGGTCCTGACCGCGCCGCTCGACCAGGCCGTCGGTGTAGAGGGCGAGCATGCCGCCCTCGGGGAGGGTGAACCCGATCGACTCGAAGGCGACCCCGCCGACGCCCAGCGGCACGCCGGGCGGCACCTCGATCGTGCGGGCGGTGCCGTCGGTGTCGACCCACACCGGCGGCAGGTGCCCGGCCGAGGCGATCTGCACGGTGCGCTCCAGCGGGTCGTAGACCGCGCATATGCAGGTGGCGAACTGGCCCTCGCCGATGCCCGAGGCGGTCTCGTCCAGTCGGGTGAGGACCTGCTCGGGCGGCATGTCCAGGGTGGCCAGGGTACGGGCGACGGTGCGCAGCTGGCCCATGGTCGCGGCGGCCCGGATGCCGTGGCCCATCACGTCGCCGACCACCAGCGCGACCCGGCCGCAGGACAGCGGCACCACGTCGAACCAGTCGCCGCCGACCTCGCTGACCACGCTGCTGGGCAGGTAGCGGTAGGCGATCTCCAGGCCGAGGGTGCGGTGGATCTCCTGCGGCAGCAGGCTGCGCTGCAGGGTCAGGGCGGTCTCCCGCTCGCGCCGGTAGAGCCGGGCGTTGTCGAGGGCCAGCGCGGTGCGGGCGACCAGTTCCTCGGCGAGCGCGACGTCGGCGTCGGTGAACGGCTCGGGGTTGCGCATCCGGATGAACTCGGAGCCGCCGAGCACCATGCCCCGGGCGGTGATCGGCACCATCAGGTACGAGTGGATGCCGGCCGCCATCCCTGGGGCGATCCGGTCCTCGCTGGACACCAGTCCGCGCAGCACCTCCTCGTCCACGTGGGAGCGCAGCAGCGGCCGCCCGCTGCGCAGGCACTGGGTGTAGCTGCGGTCGGGGGCGTACTCGGAGGTCTCGCCGACGACGTCCACGGCGTGCGCGAGGCCGGACTCGTAGCTCTCCCCGACGGCGACGGCGCGCAGGGTGACGGACCGGTCGGAGGGGATCGCGGTGGGCTCGGCGCCGCGCAGGACGGGTTCCAGCAGGTCGACGGTGGCGAAGTCGGCGAACCGGGGGACGACGGCCTCGATCAGTTCCTCCGCGGTGCGCTGGAGGTCGAGGGTGGTGCCGATCCGGGCGGTGGCCTCCGCGATGGTGGTCAGCCGTTCCTGGGCGCGGGCGGCGCGGGCCTCGGCCTGGAAGCGCTCGGTGACGTCGATGATCGAGGAGGCGACGCCGAAGACCTTTCCGGCGGAGTCCTCCAGCCGGAAGTAGGAGGCGGACCAGGCACGGTCCCGCTTGGGGTCCCCGGGGACGCGGCCGTGCGAGCGGGCGTCGACGACGGGCTTGCCGCTCTTGAGGACCTGTCTCATGGTCTGCTCGATCTCGACGCTGTTGATGCCGGGCAGGACGACGGTTATCCGGCGGCCGAGGTGGCCGGAGGCCGGGACACCGTTCATCCGGGCGAGTGCGTCGTTGATCCGGACGAAGCGCAGCTGGGTGTCGTAGACGGCCATCCCTATCGGCGAGCGGCCGAAGATGCCGTCGAGGACGGCGAGGTCGGCCTCGATCTCGTGCAGGGCGCGGGTGTCGGAGGCGGTGGCGAGCAGCAGCAGGGTGCCGCTCGGGCCGGCGATCGGGTAGGTGCGGAACTCCAGCTCGACCTTGTGGCCGTCGCGGTGGCGGACCGGGAAGACGAAGGAGGTGCCGGTGCCCGCCATGATCCGCCGGAAGATGTCGAGCACCTCGGGGCGGTCGGTGTCGTCGGTGAGCAGCCGGGCGGCGTAGCTGCCGACGGCCTCCTCGGCGGTGTAGCCGAGCAGGGCCTCGGCGTCATCGCTCCAGTGCAGGATCAGGCCGTCGCTCTGGAGCAGGGCCGTCGCGAGCGGGACCAGTCGGTGGCCCTCCGGGCGCGCGGAGGCGCCGCCCGCTGTGAGGCCGGCGGCGTCGGTCGCGTCCCACTCGTGTCCGTGCATTCAGGCAGCACCCCGGTTCGGCTCGTGCCCGGCCGGGTGGGCCTCGCGGTGGGTGCCGACCGGGTTTCTTCTCCAGACTGCACGGACATCGGCCGCCCGGCGACCCCTTGGTCAGGGGTGTCCGGCCGCTCGTTGTACGGGCGTCATGGGCGTACCGGGCGCAGCGTACTCTCCAGAAGGCCCGCCCACTGCCCGATCACTCCGGAACGTCGAACACTGTCGTCGGTCAGCAGGTTGGCCAGGCCCAGTCCGCGGGCGAGGTCGAGGGTGGCCTGCACCGATTCGCGCACGCCCGGGCGGGTCTCGTCGGCTCCGAGGAACTCCACGGCGGCCCGGTGGGCCTCCCGGCCGACCCGGCCCTCCAGGGCGACGATCCGCTCGCGCAGGGCCTCCTCGGTGGCGGCGGCGGTCCACAGGTGCAGGGCGGCGCGGAAGTCCGGGCCGGTGTAGAGGCGGACGATCATGTCGACCACGGCCCGGGTGCGGTCGGGGCCTGCGGCCGGCAGGTCGTCCGCGTGGGTGCGGACGGCTGCCAGCCGCTCGGCGGTGACGTACTCGACGGCCGCGGTGAAGAGGTCCTCCCGGGTCGGGAAGTGGTGCTGGGCGGCGCCCCGGGAGACGCCGGCCCGCTCGGCGACCACGGCGACGGTGGAGCCCTGCCAGCCGAGCTCGGCCAGGCAGTCCACGGCGGCCGCGAGCAGCCGGGCCCGGGTCGCGCGGCTGCGGTCCTGCTGGGGGGTGCGGACGGCGGGGTGGCTGGTCATGGCGGGCGGCGGTTCCTGTTCCGGTCGGGGCGCGGCGGGTCGATCCTCACAGACGCGCCGCGGTCTTCGCCGGTCAGGGGCCCCGTTCAGCTCGCCGCCTCGGCCCGTGCGGCCTCGCGGGCGCGCAGCTCGCGGCGGAGGATCTTGCCGGCCGCGGACTTGGGGACGGCGTCGACGAACTCCACCGTGCGGACCTTCTTGTACGGGGCGACCTGCCCGGCCACGTAGCCGGTGACGTCCTCGGCGGTCAGGGCGCTGCCGGGGGCGCGGACCACGAAGGCCTTGGGGCACTCGGTGCCGTCGGCGTCCGGGACGCCGATCACGGCGGCGTCGGTGATCTGCGGGTGGCCGAGCAGCACGGCCTCCAGCTCGGCGGGGGCGACCTGGTAGCCCTTGTACTTGATCAGCTCCTTGACCCGGTCGACGATGTGCAGGTAGCCGCGCTCGTCCACGCAGCCGATGTCGCCGGTGTGCAGCCAGCCCTCGGCGTCGATCATGGCGGCGGTGTCGGAGGGGCGGCCGAAGTAGCCCTTCATCACCTGGGGGCCGCGGATCCACAGCTCGCCGCGCTCGCCGGCGCCGAGGTCCCGGCCGCTGCCGTCCAGGGCGGTGACCCGCAGTTCGGTGGAGGGGACCATCCGGCCGACCGAGCCGGGTGAAGGGTCGTGCTCGGTCGGGGAGACCACGTGGGTGACCGGGGACAGCTCGGTCATGCCGTAGCCCTGGAGCAGGTGCGGCAGGCCCAGGCGCCGGGCGCAGGCCTCGGCGAGGGCCGGGTCCAGCGGGGCGGCCGCGCACAGCAGGTACTCGACGGAGGAGAGGTCGAAGCGCTCCACCACCGGGTGCTTGGCCAGGGCGAGGGCGATCGGCGGGGCCACCACCAGGGCCTGTACCCGGTGCTGTTCGATCGCGCGGCAGAACTGCTCCAGGTCGAAGCGGGGCAGCACGACCACGGTGGCGCCGCACCGCAGCGGCTGGTTGAGCAGGGCCGCCAGGCCGTAGATGTGGAAGAACGGCAGCACGGCGAGCACCCGTTCGCCCACGGCGGGGCGGTAGAGGGCGTCGGTCTGGGCGAGGTTGGTGGCGATCGAGCGGTGGGTGAGCATCACGCCCTTGGGCAGGCCGGTGGTGCCGCTGGAGTAGGGCAGCACCGCGACGTCCTCGCCCGGGTCGATCGCGGTCTCGGGGGCGGGGCCGGTGGCGGCGAGCAGGTCGGCGAGCGAGCGGTGGCCGTCGGCGCCGTCCAGCACGATGATCTCGCTCAGCGGGCGGCCGTCGGCGGCGAGCTGTTCGGCGGCCGCACGGGCGGTCGACAGGAACGGGGAGACGGTGATCAGCCAGCGGGCGCCGCTGTCGCGGAGCTGTCCGGCCAGTTCGACGGGGGTGGACAGCGAGGACACCGTGGTGACGGTGGCGCCGGCCCGGGTGGCGCCGTAGTAGGCCATCGGATAGACGATCGAGTTGGGACTGAACAGGGCGACCACGTCGCCCTTGCGCACCCCTGCTCCGGCCAGTCCGGCGGCGACCCGTTCGACCGAGGCGGCGAGCCGCGCGTAGCTGACCTGCTCCCCGGTGAGGCCGTCGATCAGGGCCGGCCGCTCGCCGTACTCGGCGGCGGAGCCGAGCACCGCGTCGTGGATCGGCAGGTCGATCACGGGGACGTCCGGGAATTCACTTCGGAACACCAAGGTGAGCCTCCAGCCAGGAAGTTGATCCAGCAACAAAAGCGGCGACGGCGTCGGTACGGGGCGCGCTCAGGAGCATACGGACAGTCAGGGGAGTCGCTCGTCCATTGTGGGGAACCGGGGGCGGAGCTTTCGTGGCACATGCGCTCCCGGGGGCGCGCCGACCCGGATCCGGATCCCCGCGATCAAGGTCGACGCCCCGGTGACCGGCCTCGGGCTGAACGCCGCTCTGCAGTTGAACACCCCGCCGGTGTTCCCGAAGAAGGACTCACCGGACGCCCAGGCGTACGGCGGCAGCGGCACCCGGGCCGAGCTGCGGCTGATCACCTGCGGCGGGAAGTTCGACCGGCACGCCGGGTACGAGTCCGACACCGTGGCCTTCGCCCATCTGAGCGCCGTACGGTGACCCCGACCGGGACAGCGGCGCCCCAGGACGGTCAGTACGACTTGGGCAGGCCCAGGGTGTGCTGGGCCACGTAGTTGAGCACCATCTCCCGGCTGACCGGCGCGACCCGGCCGACCCGGGTGGCCGCCAGCAGCGCGCCCAGCCCGTACTCCTGGGTGAGGCCGTTGCCGCCGAGGGTCTGCACCGCCTGGTCGACGGTGCGGGCGGCGGCCTCCCCGGCGGCGTACTTGGCCATGTTGGCGGCCTCCCCGGCGGCCAGGTCCTCCCCCGCGTCGTAGAGCAGCCCGGCCTTCTGGGTCATCAGCCGGGCCAGCTCGATCTCCACCGCGCACTGGGCCAGCGGGTGGGCCAGACCCTGGTGGGCGCCGATCGGGGTGGACCAGACGGTCCGGGTCTTCGCGTACTCGACGGCCTTGCCGAGGGCCTGGCGAGCCAGGCCGAGCGAGAAGGCGGCGGTGAGGATCCGCTCCGGGTTGAGGCCGGCGAACAGCTGGAGCAGGCCGGCGTTCTCGTCGCCGACCAGCGCGTCGGCGGGCAGCCGGACGTCGTCCAGGAAGACCTGGAACTGCTTCTCCGGGGCGACGAGCTCCATCGGGATCGCCCGGTACTCGAAGCCGGGGGTGTCGCGCGGGACGACGAACAGGCAGGGCTTGAGCTTGCCGGTGCGGGCGTCCTCGGTACGGGCGACGAACAGCACGGCGTCGGAGTGGTCGATGCCGGAGACGAACACCTTGCGGCCGGTCAGCAGCCAGTCCTCGCCGTCCCGGCGGGCGACGGTGGAGATCCGGTGCGCGTTGGAGCCGGCGTCCGGCTCGGTGATGCCGAAGGCCATCTTGCGGCTGCCGTCGGCCAGTCCGGGCAGCCAGCGCCGCTTCTGCTCCTCGGTGCCGTAGCGGGCTATCACCGTGCCGCAGATCGCCGGGGAGACGATCAGCAGCAGCAACGGACAGCCGGCGGTGCCGAGTTCCTCCAGGACGATGGCGAGGTCGGTGATGCCGCCGCCTCCGCCGCCGTACTCGGCGGGCAGGTTGACGCCCAGGTAGCCGGCCTTGCCGGCCTCCGCCCACAGTTCCTCGGCGGGCTCGCCGGCCCGGGCCTTGGCGAGGTAGTAGGCGGAGCCGTAGCGGCGGCCGAGGTCGCCGACGGCCTGGCGCAGGGCCTTGCGTTCGGGGGTTTCGAGGAGCTGACTGCCGATGGCGGACATGCGAGGGTCCTTCCTCAGGCTTCGGTGGTCTGGACGACGGCCAGCAGGGTGCCGAGTTCGACCTGCCGGCCGGGGGTGGCGAGGAGTTCGACGAGGATGCCGTCGGCGGGGGCGGTGACGCGGTGCTCCATCTTCATCGCCTCCAGCACGAGCAGCGGCTGCCCGGCGGTGACGGCGTCCCCGACGGCGGCACTGGTGCGGAGCACGGTGCCGGGCATCGGGGCGAGCAGGGCGCCGGGGTCGGCCTGGGCGGTCGGGTCGAGGAAGCGCGGCAGGGCGGTGAGCGCGGTGCTGCCGGTCAAGGTGTCGACGTACACCTGCTGCGCCCGGCCGCCGTAGCGGGCGACGCGGTAGGGGCGCCGGACCTCGCCCTCGCGCAGCACGACGAGCTCGGCGGTGGCCTCGACGAGTTCCACGTCCGGGTGGTCCTCGGCCAGCAGGCCGGCCCGGGTGTGGCGGTAGCGGACCTCCGACTCCGTGCCGTCGGCGGCGCGGTAGCGCTTGACCTGCGCCTGGGAGGGCAGGTTGCGCCAGCCGGAGGGCAGGGCGGTGGCACGGGCGGCGGCGTCGGCGAGGGCGGCGGCCAGCGCGGCGCGTCCGACGCCCTTGGTGTCCGGGGCGGTGAGCTCGGCCGCGTGCTCGGTGAGGAAGCCGGTGTTCAGGCGTGCGGCGAGGAAGGCCGGATGCCGCAGCGCTCGGACCAGCAACTCCCGGTTGGTGGAGGGGCCGTGGATCCTCGCGCGGGCGAGCGCGTCGGCCAGCTTGCGGGCGGCGGCGGCGCGGGTCGGCGCCCAGGCGATCACCTTGGCGAGCATCGCGTCGTAGTGCGGGGTGATCTCGCTGCCGGACTCGACGCCGGAGTCCAGGCGCAGGCCGGAGCCGGCGGCGGTTCCGGGTCCGGCACCTGTCCCGGGTCCGGCTCCGGTGAACTCCTGGTGGTCGTGGGCGAGTTCGAGAAGATGCAGGGTGCCGGTTGCGGGCTGCCAGTCCTTGGCCGGGTCCTCGGCGTACAGCCGGGCCTCGATCGCGTGGCCGGTGGTCGGCGGCGGGGTGGGCCCGGGCAGCTCCTCCCCCTCGGCGACGGCGAGTTGGAGCGCCACCAGGTCCAGCCCGGTGACCGCCTCGGTGACCGGGTGCTCGACCTGGAGACGGGTGTTCATCTCCAGGAAGTAGCACCGGCCGTCCTCGGCGAGCAGGAACTCGGCCGTCCCGGCGCCGACGTAGCCGATCGCCCGGGCGGCGTTCACCGCCGCCCTGTGCAACTCGGCCCGGACGTCCGCCGGGAGACCGGGGGCCGGGGCCTCCTCGACCACCTTCTGGTGCCGCCGCTGGAGCGAGCAGTCGCGGTCGCCGACCGCCCAGACCGTGCCGTGCGCGTCGGCCAGCAGCTGGACCTCGACGTGCCGCCCGGTGGGCAGGTAGCGCTCGCAGAACACCTCGTCCGAGCCGAAGGCCTTGGCCGCCTCGGCCCGGGCCGCCGCCAACTCGGCGGGCAGGTCCGCCAGTCGACGGACCACCCGCATGCCGCGGCCGCCGCCGCCCGCCGCGGCCTTGACCAGCACCGGCAGGTCGGCCTCGGTCGGCTCCGCCAGCGCCCCCAGGACGGGCACCCCGGCCTCGGCCATCAGCCGCTTGGCGGCGGTCTTCGAGCCCATCGCGGCGATCGCGGCCGGCGGCGGGCCGACCCAGACCAGGCCCGCGTCCAGCACGGCCCGCGCGAACTCGGCGCTCTCGGACAGGAATCCGTACCCGGGGTGGACGGCGTCGGCCCCGGCCGCCAGCGCGGCGCGCACGATCAGCTCGCCGCGCAGGTAGGTGTCGGCGGGCGCGGCGCCGGGCAGCCGGACGGCGGCGTCGGCCTCCCGCACGTGCGGGGCGGCGGCGTCCGGATCGGAGTGCACGGCCGTGGTCGCGATGCCGAGCTCCCGGCAGGTGCGGAACACCCGGCGGGCGATCTCGCCTCGATTGGCGACCAGCAGGTTGGTGATCGGAGTTTTGGAAGTCATCGTCGGTAGCCCTCTCACAGACGGAAGACGCCGTAGCCACGCGCGCCCTCGACCGGCGCGTTGTGGATCGCGGACAGGCACAGGCCGAGCACCGTGCGGGTGTCGCGCGGGTCGATCACGCCGTCGTCGTAGAGCCGGCCGGACAGGAACACCGGCAGCGACTCGGCCTCGATCTGCTGCTCGACCATCGCCCGGATCGCCGCGTCCGCGTCCTCGTCGTACGGCTGCCCCTTGGCGGCGGCCGACTGCCGGGCGACGATCGACAGCACCCCGGCAAGCTGCTGCGGGCCCATCACCGCGGACTTGGCGCTCGGCCAGGAGAACAGGAAGCGCGGCTCGTAGGCCCGGCCGCACATGCCGTAGTGGCCCGCGCCGTAGGAGGCGCCCATCAGCACGGACAGGTGCGGGACCGTGGAGTTGGCGACGGCGTTGATCATCATCGCGCCGTGCTTGATGATGCCGCCCTGTTCGTAGTCCTTGCCGACCATGTAACCAGTGGTGTTGTGCAGGAACAGCAGCGGCGTGTTGCGCTGGTTGGCCAACTGGATGAACTGGGCGGCCTTCTGGGACTCCGCGCTGAACAGCACGCCCTGGGCGTTGGCCAGCACGCCGACCGGGTAGCCGTGCAGGCGGGCCCAGCCGGTGGCCAGGCTGGTGCCGTAGAGCGGCTTGAACTCGTCGAAGTCGGAGCCGTCGACGATCCGGGCGATCACCTCGCGCGGGTCGAAGGGCACCTTGAGGTCGCCCGGGACGATGCCGAGCAGCTCCTCCTCGTCGTACTTCGGCGGCTCGGCGAGCGGGTCCACGCCCGGGCCGGGCTTGCGGTGGTCGAGCCGGGCGACGATCCGGCGGGCGATCCGCAGCGCGTCCGCCTCGTCCACCGCGAAGTGGTCGGCCAGCCCGGAGACTCGGGCGTGCATCTCGGCACCGCCCAGCGACTCGTCGTCGGCCTCCTCACCGGTGGCCATCTTCACCAGCGGCGGGCCGCCGAGGAACACCTTGGCGCGCTCCTTGACCAGCACGGTGTGGTCGGACATGCCCGGCACGTAGGCGCCGCCGGCCGTCGAGTTGCCGAACACCACGGCCACGGTGGGGATGCCGGCGGCCGAGAGCCGGGTGAGGTCGCGGAAGAGGGCGCCGCCGGGGATGAAGATCTCCTTCTGGCTCGGCAGATCGGCGCCGCCGGACTCGACCAGGTTGACCAAGGGGAGGCGGTTGTTCAGCGCGATCTCGTTGGCCCGCAGGGCCTTTCGCAGGGTCCACGGGTTGCTGGCGCCGCCACGCACCGTCGGGTCGTTGGCGGTGATCACGCATTCCACGCCCTCGATCACGCCGATGCCGGTGACCAGGGCCGCGCCCACCGGGTAGTCGCTCCCCCAGGCGGCCAACGGGGACAGCTCCAGGAACGGGGAGTCCGGGTCGACCAGCAGCTCGATCCGCTCGCGGGCCAGCAGCTTGCCGCGCTTGCGGTGGCGCTCCACGTACTTGGGGCCGCCGCCGGCCAGCGCCTTGGCGTGTTCGGCGTCGAGCTCGGCGAGCTTGGCGACCATCGCGGCACGGTGCTCGGCGTAGTCGGGCCCGGCCGGGTCGACGCGGGTGGTCAGGACGGTCACAGAAGGGCCTCCGGAATGTCGAGGTGGCGGGAGCGAAGCCACTCCCCCAGGGCCTTGGCCTGCGGGTCGAAGCGGTGCTGGGCGGCGACGCCCTCGCCGAGCAGGCCGGTGACGGTGAAGTTGAGCGCCCGAAGGTTCGGCAGCAGGTGCCGGGTGACGGTCAACCCGGCTGTTTCGGGGAGGAGTTCGCGCAGCTTGTCGACGGTGAGGGTGTGTGCGAGCCAGCGCCAGCCGTCCTCGTCGCGGGCCCAGACACCGAGGTTGGCGTCACCGCCCTTGTCCCCGCTGCGGGCGCCGGCCACCAGGCCGAGCGGGGCGCGGCGGGTCGGGCCGGTCGGCGGCGCTTCGGGCAACTCCGCGACGGCTTCGGCCGGCTGGGAGATCACCGGCGCGGGCGGGACGGCGATCCGGCGACCGTCCGACAGGACGGCGGTGTGCTCGACCGCCTTGGCATCGACGTACGCGGCGGTGAACACCCCGTACGGCGCGCCCGGGCCGGGCGGGGCGGTGAGGTGGAAGCCCGGGTATCCGGCCAGCCCCAATTCGACGGCGGCCTTGCCGAGTTCTCTGCCGACCTTGGCCGGGTCGGGGTCGCGGGCGGTGAGCCGCAGCAGCGCGGAGGCGGTCTCCTCGGTGGCCGCGTCCGGGTGGTCGGTGCGGGCGAGGGTCCACCGCAGTTCGGCCGGGCGGACCTCGGGCGGCAGGGCGGCGGTGAACTGCCGTTGCACCAGGTCGGCCTTGGCCTCGATGTCCAGGCCGGTGAGCACGAAGACCACCTCGTTGCGGTGGCCGCCGAGGCGGTTGAGCCCGACCTTCAGGGTGGGCGGCGGGGCCTCGCCGCACACGCCGGAGATCCGCACCCGGTCCGGGCCCTCCTCGGCGAGCCGGACGGTGTCCAGTCGGGCGGTGACGTCCGGGCCGAGGTAGTGCGATCCGCCGGTCTCGTACAGGAGTTGGGCGGTGATGGTGCCGACGGTGACGGCGCCGCCGGTGCCGGGGTGCTTGGTGATCACGCTGGAGCCGTCCGCGTGCAGTTCGGCCAGCGGGAAGCCGGGGCGGGTCACGTCGTGCTCGCGGAAGAAGGCGTAGTTGCCGCCGGTGGCCTGCGCTCCGCACTCCAGGACGTGCCCGGCCACCACCGCCCCGGCCAGGGCGTCGAGGTCGGCGGCCGTCCAGCCGAAGTGGGCGATCGCGGGCCCGGCCACCAGCGCGGCATCGGTGACCCGTCCGGTGACCACCACGTCCGCGCCCTCGGCCAGGCAGGCGGCGATGCCGAAGCCGCCCAGGTAGGCGTTGGCGGCCAACAGGCCCTCGGGCAGGCCGAGTTCGGACCGGCGCGGCAGCAGGTCGTCACCCTCGACGTGGGCGACGGCCGCCCTGATGCCCAGGCGCTCCGCCAACTCCCGCAGCGCGTCGGCGAGTCGGGCCGGGTTGAGACCGCCCGCGTTCACCACGATCTTCACGTCCCGCTCGCGCGCCAGGCCGAGGCACTCCTCCATCTGACGCAGGAAGGTCCTCGCGTACCCGAGCGACGGGTCCTTCAGCCGGTCCCGGGCCAGGATCAGCATGGTCAGCTCGGCGAGGTAGTCCCCGGTGAGCACGTCCAGCGGCCCGCCCGTGAGCATCTCCCGCACCGCCGCGAAGCGGTCCCCGTAGAACCCCGAGGCATTGCCGATCCGCAGTACCGAGCGTGCGCGCGCCAATGCGCCTCCCCTGCCGGTGGGTTGGCGACGCCCCGTACGAGCGCCGCCGGGCAGCAGCGTGGCACCGGCCGGGGAAAAAAGCAATCATGCCTGCTTGTTTTGCTGCCGTATCAGCCACGGCCCGGGCGACTCGGGCCGCACCTCCCGCTTGGAGCGCTCCCGCAATCCGTGCGTCACTCACCGCAGTTGCGCCGTCACTCCGGCGGGTGTTGCATGGCAGAGGCGAGGCGCCGGCGCGAGGGCCCACGAAAATGACGGAAACCGGGTACGGACGTCGGGCCCATTGCGATGGCCGGCCGATTCACTGTGCCACGTCTACCGTGTCACGCGATCGGCGCCCGCCGGTGTCGCCTCAGGCGAGGAGGTTCATCGATGGAAATGCCCGAGGGAATCAGCCAAAGCCGTCGCACATTCCTTGGCGCTGCTGCCCCGTCCTGACGAACCTTCACACCGCTGAATCCGCGCTTCGCCGGGCCGCGAGCCGGTGGCCACGTCGGCGTGCGTCTGCCGACCGGGCCCGTGCTTCGGGCTCACCGACGGCGACAACGACGGCGACAACGAGGACGATTCCGGACCGCCGGCCACCAGCGACGGCGATGCCGGCCGTCCGGCGACGCCCGGAACCACCTGGTCGGTCAGACCTGGAGCGGAGCGGTCGACCCGATCCGGTCCAGGTGGTGACCGGGGCGGACCGGTCACGACCCGGCCGGACGGACCGATCAGGATTCGAGAAGCGCCCGGCCCGGGGGCGCCCCTAGCGTTGCAGGCATGGACGACATCACCATTCACTGGACCTTCCTCCCCCACACCGACCCCGAGGCCTCGCTCGCCTTCTACCGCGATCTGCTGGGCTTCGAGGTGCGCAGCGACGTCGGCGGCGGCCCGATGCGGTGGATCACCGTCGGGCCGGCCGGGCAGCCGAGCGTCTCGCTGGTGCTGGAGCCGCCGACCGCCGATCCGGGCGTCACCGAGGACGAGCGGCGTACGATCGCCGAGATGATGGCCAAGGGGACCTACGCCCGGCTGGTACTCGCCACCGCCGACCTGGACGGGGTGTTCGACCGACTGAAGTCCGGCGGCGCCGAACTCGTGCAGGAGCCGACCCTGCAGCCGTACGGCATCCGCGACTGCGCCTTCCGCGACCCGGCGGGCAACATGATCCGCTTCAACGAGGTGCGCTGAGCCTCCGCCCGCCCCGGGGGTGACCCCTCGGGGCGGGCCCCGATCGACCCACCGCACAACCCGACCGACAGCCAGGGAGCGAAGACAACGATGGCCGAGCCGCACGTCGCCGACAGCCACGACCTGATCCGCGTGCACGGAGCGCGCGAGAACAACCTCAAGGACGTCAGCGTCGACCTCCCCAAGCGTCGCCTGACCGTGTTCACCGGCGTCTCCGGCTCGGGCAAGAGCTCGCTGGTCTTCGACACCATCGCCGCCGAGTCGCAGCGGCTGATCAACGAGACCTACAGCGCCTTCGTCCAGGGCTTCATGCCCACCCTGGCCCGCCCCGAGGTGGACGTCCTGGAAGGGCTGACCACCGCGATCATCGTCGACCAGCAGCGGATGGGCGCCGACCCGCGCTCCACCGTCGGCACCGCGACCGACGCCAACGCGATGCTGCGCATCCTGTTCAGCCGGCTCGGCAAGCCGCACATCGGCTCCCCCAAGGCGTACTCCTTCAACGTCCCCTCGATCAGCGGCGCCGGCGCCGTCACCGTCGAGCGCGGCGGCACGACCGTCAAGGAGCGGCGCAGCTTCAGCATCACCGGCGGCATGTGCCCGCGCTGCGAGGGCCGCGGCAGCGTCTCCGACATCGACCTCACCCAGCTCTACGACGATTCCAGGTCGCTCGCCGAGGGAGCGATCACCATCCCCGGCTGGAAGCCGGACAGCTGGTGGACGGTCGGCGTGTACGCCAACTCGGGCTTCCTCGACCCGGACAAGCCGATCCGCAAGTACACCAAGAAGGAGTTGCAGGACTTCCTGTATCGGGAGCCCACCAAGGTCAAGATCAACGGCGTCAACCTCACCTACGAGGGCCTGATCCCCAAGCTCCAGAAGTCCATGCTGTCCAAGGACAAGGACGCCCTGCAGCCGCACATCCGGGCCTTCGTCGAGCGCGCCGTGACCTTCACCGCCTGCCCGGACTGCGAGGGCACCCGGCTGAGCGCGGCCGCCCGCTCCTCCAAGATCGGGGCGGTCAGCATCGCCGACGCCTGCGCGATGCAGATCAGCGACCTCGCCGACTGGGTCCGCGACCTGGCCGAGCCCTCGGTGGCTCCGCTGCTCACCGCGCTCCAGCAGACCCTGGACTCCTTCGTGGAGATCGGCCTCGGCTACCTCTCGCTCGACCGCCCCTCCGGCACGCTCTCCGGCGGCGAGGCACAGCGGGTCAAGATGATCCGCCAGCTGGGCTCCTCGCTCACCGACACCACGTACGTCTTCGACGAGCCCACCACCGGCCTGCACCCGCACGACATCAGCCGGATGAACGGCCTGCTGCTGCGCCTGCGGGACAAGGGCAACACGGTGCTGGTGGTGGAGCACAAGCCGCAGACCATCGCGATCGCCGACCACGTGGTGGACCTCGGCCCGGGCGCCGGGGCGGCGGGCGGCGCGGTCTGCTTCGAGGGCGACGTGGACGGGCTGCGCACCAGCGGCACCGTCACCGGCCGCCACCTGGCGGACCGGACGGCGCTGCGGCAGACCGTCCGCGAGCCCGGCGGCACGCTGGCGATCCGCGGCGCGAACACCCACAACCTGCGGGACGTGGACGTGGACGTCCCGCTCGGGGTGCTGACCGTGGTCACCGGCGTCGCCGGCTCCGGCAAGAGCTCGCTGATCCACGGCTCCATCCCTGCCGACGAGGGCGTGGTGTACGTCGGCCAGGGTGCGATCAAGGGCTCGCGGCGCAGCAACCCGGCGACGTACACCGGCCTGCTGGACCCGATTCGCAAGGCCTTCGCCAAGGCGAACGACGTGAAGCCGGCCCTGTTCAGCGCCAACTCGGAAGGCGCCTGCCCGACCTGCAACGGCGCGGGCGTGGTCTACACCGACCTGGCGATGATGGCCGGGGTGGCCACCACCTGCGAGGACTGCGAGGGCAGGCGCTACCAGGCCTCGGTGCTGGAGTACCACCTCGGCGGCCGGGACATCAGCGAGGTGCTCGCGATGTCGGTGACCGAGGCGGAGGAGTTCTTCGGCGCGGGCGAGGCCAAGCTGCCGGCCGCGCACCGGATCCTGGAGCGGCTCGCCGACGTCGGCCTCGGCTACCTGAGCCTGGGCCAGCCGCTGACCACGCTGTCCGGCGGCGAGCGGCAGCGGCTGAAGCTGGCCACCCACATGGGCGACAAGGGCGGGGTCTACGTCCTGGACGAGCCGACCACGGGCCTGCACCTGGCGGACGTCGAGCAGCTGCTCGGGCTGCTGGACCGGCTGGTGGACTCCGGAAAGTCGGTGATCGTGATCGAGCACCACCTGGCGGTCATGGCGCACGCGGACTGGATCATCGACCTCGGCCCGGGCGCCGGGCACGACGGCGGCCGGGTGGTCTTCGAGGGCACCCCGGCCGAGCTGGTCGCGGCCCGCTCCACGCTGACCGGCGAGCACCTGGCGGAGTACGTGGCCGGCTGAGGCGCCCAGGGCCCTCCCGTACGGGATGTCACTCCAGCGGGAGGGCCATCTCCAGGATCCGGGCCTCCGGGTCCAGCACGTACGGCGTCTCCCCGCCGGTGTACGTGAAGCCGCGCCGCCGGTAGAAGGCGGCGGCGCGGTGGTTCTCCTCGTGCACCCCGAGCAGCATCCGCTGTGCGCCGCCGGCCCGGGCCCAGTCGATGACGGCGTCCAACAGGGCGTCGGCGACGCCGAGTTCGCGGCCGCGGTGGGCCGGGTCGACCCAGACGCCGATCAGGTCGACGGCCCCGGCCCGCTCATTGCCGGGGATCGACAGCATGGTGGCGACCCACTCGTCCGTGTCGTCCACGGCGACCAGGCCGATCTTGCCGGGCTCGTTCAGCCAGTCCGTCCGGGCCCGCCAGTTGGCCTCGCCCTGGTGCTGCGCGTACTCGTAGGGCTCGCCGAACGCCATGGGGGTGTCGAGGAGTTGGGCCAGCCGCACCTTCCGCAGCCGCTGCCAGTCGTCCCGGCCGATCCGCTCGATCCGATACCCCATGCCGCCCCCCGTTGTACGAGAATCCGTTGTACGAAATGTCGCCTGGCAACCATGAAACGTCTCCGCCGTCGGCGGTCACCGGCGGCGGAGGCAGGATAGCCGCAGCTCGGGTCAGGGCCTGATCCGGACCACCTGCGGGTCGTGGTCGCTGGCCTGCTGGGCGAACTCGGCGTTGATGTGCACCACGTCGTACTTGGCGTAGCCGACCTCGGGGCTGACCAGGATGTGGTCCAGCACCTGGGAGTTGCCCTGGTAGATGTAGGAGTACTGCTCGGTCTCCGGCAGCTCGTTCACCAGGTCGCGCAGCACGCCGTCCTTGGTGAGCGCGGCCAGCGCGGGCGAGAACTGGTAGTCGTTGTAGTCGCCGACCGAGACGATCCGCGCCTCCTTGTCGGCGGCCAGCAGCTCGGCGACGAAGGCCTGCTCGCCGGTGGCCTGCTTGATCCGCTGCACCTCGGAGCTGCGGGTCGGGGCCTGGAAGCGGCTGTCGATGCCCTGGTCGCCGCCCTTGCTGTTGAAGTGATTGGCGATCACGAAGACCTTCTGGCCGCGGAAGGAGAACTGCCCGACCAGCGGCTTGCGGCTGTTGGTCCACGCCTCGTCGGTGGGCTCGATCCGGCCGGGCGAGGCGGTCAGCGCGGTGGCGGCGCCGGTGCCGGTCACGCCGACGGCGGTGGTGGCGGTGCCGCCGGGGATGTCGGTGAAGGAGACCCGCTGGGGGTTGAACAGGAAGACCTGGCGGATGTTGCCACCGGGTTCGCCGCCGTCCTTGCCGTCCTGCGGGTCGATCGAGCGCCACTCGTAGGCCGGGCCGCCGGCCGCCTTGATCGCGGCGAGGAACTTGGCGACGGTCCGGCTCGCGTCCACCGTGCCGTCGTTCTTGGCCCCGTTGTCGTCCTGGATCTCCTCCAGGGCGACGATGTCGGGCGAGCGCAGGTTGGTGACGACACCCTGGGCCAGCTCGGCGAACTTGGCGTCCGGGTTGGTGGCGGCCAGGTTCTCCACGTTGTAGGTGGCGATGGTGAGTTCACGCTCGCCGGCCTTGGCGGTCACCTCGCGCTGGAGGTGGTTGTCCTTGAGGGTGCCCATGGTGCCGGCGACGAGGGTGTAGCCGCCGAAGGCGTTGTAGTCCAGCGGGCCGGTGGTGGCGCCGGTCAGCTCGTCGCCGACGTTGGCCACCGGGAAGGGCTGCTGGGAGACCGGAGCCTGCTGCTGCACCATCAGGCGGCCGACGTTGGGCTCGCGGTAGGACTCGTACAGCACGCCGCCGCGCTTGCTGCGCTGGTCCTGCCGGTCGGCGGCGACCCACAACTCGTTGTACTTGTCGGTCGCCTGTATCACCCGGACGTCCTTGACCTGGACGAGCATGCCCTCCAGCGACTCCCTGGATGTCGTGGATCCGCAGCGGCCCGGCCTCGGTCGGGGCGGACGGGGCTGGCGTCGCCGCGCCGGCCGCGTTCGCCACCGGCAGCGGGACGAGCACCAGCGAGGCGGCCAGCGCGGCCGGGAGGATCGCGGCACGCAGCAGGGCGGCTCTGCGGGGGCGGGGTGCGGAGGCGGTGGTCACCGGGCATGACTCCTAGCTCGTGCAGCGGGCGCTACCGGCTCGCGTAGCGGGCGCTACTCGCGTAGAGAGAGGGGGAGAGAAAGCGGGGGACGAACACCCGCCCCCCGCGACGCCCTCAAGATACGCGCGTAGAAAAAGCCCCGACAAGACCCCGCCAATGAACTGTCGGTTCCGGCCAAGTGACTTGATGACGCGTCAATTCAGCCCGCTCCCAGCAGGCTTCCAGCTTTCCCCAAGCTTTCCCCGGCTTTTGCTCAGCTTTGCCCGATCCGTTCCGCGATCAGCTCGCACAACTCGTGGGTGCGCAGCGCGTCGTGGGCGTCGACCGTCTTCCCGGCGCGGACGGCGTCCAGGAAGCCGGTCACGCACTGCTCGATGCCGCGCTGGCGGGCGACGGACACCCAGTCGCCGCGTCGGCGGACGGTGGGCTGGCCGCGGTGGTCGATCACCTCGGCCAGGTTGCGCACCTCGCGCTTGGAGTCGCCGCCGGAGACCTCCAGTACCTCCTCGGTCGAGCCGGAGACCCGGTTCATGATGCCGAGCGCGGTGAAGTCCTCCCCGCCGAGCGTGAGCACCACGTGCTCGACCAGGCCGTCCCGGGTGCGGGCGCGGACGTCCACGTGCTCGATCTCGCCGGGGGCGAGGAACCGCAGGGTGTCGACGACGTGGATGAAGTCGTCGAAGACCAGTGAGCGGGCGGCCTCGGCCAGGCCCTCGCGGTTCTTCTGCAGCACGATCAGGTCGCGCGGCCGCTCCTTGGCCTGGAGGTACCCGGGCGCGTGGCGCCGGTTGAAGCCGACCATCAGCGAGCGGCCGGTCCGGTCGGCGAGCCCGACCAGCCGGCGGGCGCCGTCCAGGGTGTAGTCCAGCGGCTTGTCCACGTAGACGTCGACCCCGGCGGTGAGCAGCTGCTCGACGATCGGCACGTGCTGGTCGGTCGCGGCGTGCACGAAGGCGGCACGGATGCCGCTGCCGATCAGCTCGCCCAGATCGGTGAACCGGTACTCGGCGCCGATCCGGTACGTCTCCCCCAGACGGTCCAGCTTGGCCCGGTCCCGGGTCATCAGCCGCAGGTCCAGCCCGGGCAGCGCGGTGAGCACCGGCAGGTAGGCTTTCTGCGCGATGTCGCCCAGGCCGATCACCCCGACGGGGAACCCGGTTTCGGAGGCAGCGGTCGCGCCCATGAAATCTCCTGCCGTGAAACGGACGGTCGTCACGTCGAGCCATCCTACGTGCCTGGTCACGGCGGTCGGCGGGGCCGACCGGGGCCCGGTGACGCCCCGTCGCGCCGCCGGCGCCTGCGTGATCGACCGACTGTGCGGGGCCTCCCGGGCCCCGCACAGCCCGGGTTCAGCGGGCTCTGTCCTCCACCGGTCAGCGCTCGACGGCAGAGCCGGAAGCGGTCGGCTCCGAACCGGCCGGCTCGGCACCCGTCGACTCCGAACCGGCCGGCTCGGCAGGAACGCCGGCCGTCGGCTTGGGCCGCCCGGGCAGGACCACCGCCGCGGCCAGCGCGGCGGCCACCAGGAAGCCCGCCGCCAGCAGGTAGCCGAGCGAGTAGCCGTCGGTCGCCGCCGCCCTGGCCTCGGCCCCGGCGGCCAGCCGGTGGTCGGTGCGGGCGGTGGCGGCCGTCACCAGCACCGCGAGGCCGATCGCGCCGCCGATCTGCCGGGCCGAGTTGAGCAGCGCCGAGGCCGTCCCGGCCTCCTGCGGCGGGAGTCCGCCGGTGGCGGCCGCGGTGAGCGGGACGAAGGAGAAGCCGATCCCGAGGCCCGCGACCATCGAGGGGACGAGGACGTCGCCCAGGTACCCGCCGGAGGGTTCCAGTGCCGCCCACCAGGCGAAGCCCGCGGCGCCGAGCAGCCCGGCGGGGACCAGCAGCAGGCGGACCGGCACGCCCCGGCGCATCAGCCGGGTGGAGATCTGGATGGCGACCACCACGCACAGGGTCAGCGGCAGGAAGGCCAGCCCGGCCCGGGCCGCGCTGAACCCGAGCACGGTCTGCAGGTACAGGGTGGAGAAGTAGAACGCGCCGAACTGGCCGCCGACCAGCAGCGCCATGAACAGGTTGGCGCCGAGGACGTTGCGCCGGCGCAGCAGGCCGAGCCGGATCAGCGGATCGGCCATCGGCCCGTACTGCTCCCAGAGCGCGAATCCGAGCAGCAGTACGGCCGAGGCGGCCAGCGTCCCGAGGGTGGCGGCGGAGCCCCAGCCGACCTGCTCGGTGCGCTCCACGCCGAGGATCAGCAGGCCCACGCCCGCGGTGGCGAGCACCGCGCCGACCAGGTCGAGCCGGCCCCGGCGGCGGCCGAAGGTGCCGCCGGGCACTCCGCCGAGGGCCAGGACCAGCGCGCCGGCCGCCATCGGCAGGTTGACCAACATCACCCAGCGCCAGCCCGCGTACTCGGCGAGCAACCCGCCGATCAGCACCCCGGCGCCGCCTCCGACCGCCGAGACGGCGGCGTAGACGCCGAGCGCCCGGGTGCGCTCGCGGCCCTCGCGCTGGGTCAGCGTCAGGACGGCGAGCGCGGCGGGCGCCAGGACGGCCGCCCCGACGCCCTGGACCGCGCGGGCCAGGATCAGCTGGGCCTCGTTCTGCGCCAGCCCGCCGCCGAACGAGGCGAGCGCGAAGGCGACCGTGCCGCAGGCCAGCACCCGGCGTTGCCCGTAGAGGTCCGCCATCCGCCCGCCGAGCAGCAGGAAGCCGCCGAAGCAGAGGGCGTAGATGTTGACCACCCAGGGCAGTTGGGAGCGCTCGATGTGCAGCCCCGTCGCCATGCTCGGCAGTGCCACGTTCACGATTGTCATGTCGAGCGTGACCATGAACTGGGCCAGCGCCACCGCGGCGAGCGCCCTCCCCCGGTGGTCCCCGGCCACTTCCGTCGCCCTCATCGATCCCATCGACCCCTCCCGAGTTTTTATACGCGTATATCTAACGCGTACGAAAACCATAGCCGGAGACCGGGGCGACCGCCAGCCGGACAGGGAGAGGGACGTCGGCACCCGCCGCCGCGCGGACAGGAGAGGATGTGGACATGGAACAGAGCACACCGACCGGTCGCCGGACCGGCCGACCGCCCAAGCTGTCCCGGGAGGCGATCCTCACCGCGGCCCGGACGATCCTGGCCGAGGAGGGGCCGGAGCAGCTGTCCATGCGGCGGCTGGCCAAGGAACTCTCCAGCACCCCGATGGCGCTCTACCACCACGTCAAGGACAAGGACGAGCTGCTGCTGCTCCTCCTGGAGAGCCACGCCTCGGCCTTCCCCCGGCCCGAGCTGCCCGCCGACCCGCGCGAGCGGCTGATCGCCGCGGCCCGGGTGCTGTACGACATCCTGGCCGAGTGCCCGTGGATCGTGGAGGTGCTGGCCTCGGACGACCTGCTCGCGGTCTCGGCGCTGTGGATCGTCGAGAACATCCTGGACGCGGCGATCGCCGCCGGGCTCACCCCCGAACAGGCCGTCCACGTCTACCGGGTGCTCTGGTACTACACGGCCGGCGAGCTGACCGTCCGGCTCGGCCGCCGGCGCCGCCGCGCCGACCCGGCCGGACGCCCGTACCGCGCCGAGGCCTTCGCCACCCTCGACCCGGCGGCCTTCCCCCGGCTCACCTCGCTGGCCGGCGACTGGGAGGAGCTGACCGCCGCCGACACCCGGCAGGAGGGGCTGGTCGCGATCGTGGACGGCCTGCTGGCGACGCCAAAGCCCTGAACTGCCTCCGCCCGTGGGCCAGTTGGTCAGGCCCCGGCGGCCGCCGCCGCCGCGAGGGTGTCCAGCACCGGGCGGATCAGCGGGTGCCCGTCGGCCCCCGCGCGGACGGCGGCGAACACCCGCCGGGTGGCCAGCTCGCTGTCCACCGGGCGGACGGCGACCTGGGAGAGGTCCACGCCGCGCAGCGCGGAGCGGGGCACCAGGGCAACGCCGGAGCCCGCCGAGGCCAGCGCGACCACGGCGCGGAAGTCGTCGGAGGAGTGCAGCAGCCGGGGCTGGAAGCCGGCGTGCTCGCAGGCCAGCAGCACCACGTCGTGGCAGGGGTTGCCCGGGTAGGGGCCGATCCAGGGATCGCCGGCCAGGGCGGCCACGGCGAGCGGCCCCTGCTCGGCGGCCAGCGGGTGGGCCAGCGGCAGGACGGCCTCGAAGGGCTCGGCGTAGAGCGGGACCCGGGTGAGCCGGGCGTCGTCGGCGCGCGGGGCGCCCCGGTACTCGACGGCCACCGCGAGGTCGGCCCGGCCGTCCAGCACCATCGGCAGGCTGGCGTCGCCCTCGGCATCCAGCACCTTGAGCCGCACACCCGGGGCGCGCTCGGCGAGCAGGCCGATCGCTGGGGCGAGCACGTGCGAGATGCCGGTGGCGAAGGAGGCGACGGTGACCTCGCCCGCGACGCCCGCGCTGTACGCGGCGAGGTCGGCCTCGGCGCGCTCCAGCTGGGCGAGCACGGCGTCCGCGTGGCCGAGCAGGATCTCCCCGGCGGCGGTCAGCCGCACGCCCCGGCCCTCGCGGGCCAGCAGGTCGTGGCCGGTCTCCTGCTCCAGGGCGGCCAGCTGCTGGGAGACCGCGGAGGGGGTCAGGTAGAGGGCGGCCGCCGCGGCGGTCACGGTGCGGTGGTCCGCCACGGCCCGCAGGGTCCGCAGCCGTCGTGCGTCGATCACGAGCCAATTCTGCCAGCGCGACGGAGTGGACCGTCCGGGAGCCGTTTCGGGGCAGTACCACCGGTGGCGTACTTCCGGCGGAGATCGCTTCGGCCCGTTGACCGTCGCGCTCGATCGACGCTTGGCTCGTGGCCGGGCCGGGCCGCTGGGGATCGCGGGGATTCGAGGGCCCGGCACACGTCATCAAGGGGAGGATGTCCATGACCACCGCTCGTTCCCGCCGCTGGCTGGCCCGTACCGGCTTCGTCCTGGTGGCCGCCGTCGTGGCCGGCGCCGCGATGCCGGCCGCCGAGGCCCGCCCGCCCAAGGGCGACACCGCCCGGGTCAGCGAGGGCACCAAGGGCAAGCAGCTCAACGGCCTGTCGAACACGCTCGGCCTGAGCGCCGACGGCCGCTCCGCGCTGTTCTCGTCGGCCGCGACCAACCTGCTGCCCGTCGACGGCACCCCAAATGCCAGCGAGGTCTACGTACGGGACCTGCGCAACGGGCACATCGAGCGGGTCAGCGTCGCCGACGACGGCGCGCAGCTGAACGCGCCCACCTCGGACGCCTCGATCAGCGGCGACGGCCGCTACGTCGCGTTCACCACCACCGCCACCAACGTGGTGCCCGGCCAGGCCAAGCACCAGAGCGACGTCTTCGTCCGCGACCGCTGGACCGGCCGCACCGAGCTGATCACCTTCCTGCCCGGCACCACGACCACCGGCGGTTCCTACGACCCGGTGATGACGTCCGACGACCGCTGGGTCTACTTCGACTCCGACGCCGACAACCTGGTCCCGGGCGACACCAACCAGCAGACCGACGTCTTCCGGCGGGACCTGTGGACCGGCCGGATCGAGCGGGTCAGCCTCACCGAGGACGGCGCGCAGGCCACCGGCGGCTCCTACAACCCGCGCGTCGACGCCACCGGCGACGCCGTGGTCTTCGACGCGGAGGACGGCAACCTGGTGGCGGGCCACACCAACACCTTCACGGACGTGTTCCTGCGCCGCCTGTGATCTCCCGGTGCGTGGGGCCGAGCCGCCATAGGCCAAACGCTGCTTACGACAGTTGACGTATTTTCCGGCCGAGTTCATCTCAGCTGTTGACCGGCGGCCCACGACCAAGGCGAGGACGACTGATCCCGGAAACCGCGAACGGGGGTGGGGCGCCGGTGCGGGCCGGCGCCCCACCCCCGTGGCGGGAGGGTGCGGCAGGTGGTTGGTGGCCGTGCGGCGGAGGCGATTCGATTCGCCTCCGCCGCACGCCGATTGTGAGCCCGCGGGCCGGTCCGGTTCCGAGCGGTCCGGCCCGCGGGCAGTCGGTGCGGGCCCCTGCCGGGCCCGGCGGGGACTACTCCCCCAGTGCGGCGCGCGCCTCCACGAAGGCCGCGACGGCGCGCTCGACGTCCTCGGTGGAGTGCGCCGCGGACAGCTGCACCCGGATCCGGGCCTGGCCGTGCGGGACCACCGGGTAGGAGAAGCCGATCACGTACACCCCGCGCTCCAGCAGGAGCTCGGCGAGCCGGCCCGCCTTGGCCGCGTCACCGATCATCACCGGGGCGATCGGGTGGTCGCCGGGCAGGATCTCGAAGCCGGCCTCGGTCATCTTGCTGCGGAACAGCGCGGTGTTGGCAGCCAGCTTCTCGCGCAGCTCGTTGGACTGCTCGACCAGGTCGAGCACCTTCAGCGAGGCGGCCGCGATCACCGGGGCCAGCGAGTTGGAGAACAGGTACGGGCGCGAGCGCTGGCGCAGCAGGGCGACGATCTCGCGGCGGGCCGCGACGTAGCCGCCGGAGGCGCCGCCGAGCGCCTTGCCGAGGGTGCCGGTGATGATGTCCACCCGGTCCATCACGCCGTGCAGTTCCGGGGTGCCGCGGCCGCCCGCGCCGACGAAGCCGACGGCGTGCGAGTCGTCGACCATGACCATCGCGTCGTAGCGGTCGGCCAGGTCGCAGATCTCGCGCAACGGGGCGACGTAGCCGTCCATCGAGAACACGCCGTCGGTGACGATCAGGCGGCGGCGGGCGTCCTGGGTCTCCTTGAGCTGCTGCTCCAGGTCGGCCATGTCGCGGTTGGCGTAGCGGTGGCGGCGGGCCTTGCTGAGCCGGATGCCGTCGATGATGCTGGCGTGGTTGAGCGCGTCGGAGATGACGGCGTCGCGGTCGTCCAGCAGGGTCTCGAAGACGCCGCCGTTGGCGTCGAAGCACGAGGAGTAGAGGATCGTGTCCTCCTGGCCGAGGAACGCCGAGAGGCGGTCCTCCAGCTCCTTGTGCACGTCCTGGGTGCCGCAGATGAAGCGGACCGAGGCCATGCCGTAGCCCCAGCGGTCCAGCGCGTCCTTGGCCGCAGCCAGCACCTCGGGGTGGTCGGCCAGGCCGAGGTAGTTGTTGGCGCAGAAGTTCAGCACCTCGCCCGGGCGGCCGCCACCGGTGACGGTGACCGCGGCGCTCTGCGGGGTGCCGATGACCCGCTCGGGCTTGAACAGGCCGGCCTCGCGGATCTCGTCGAGGGTGGTGGCGATGTCGGCGCGCACGTTGTCGAACACAACAGGCTCCTTTTGCGTCAGCGGGGTGCTCAGGCGGTCCAGTCGAGGATGATCTTGCCGCAGTTGCCGCTCGCCGCGTCGTCGAAGGCGGCCTCGAAGGCGTCGGCGGAGTAACGGCCGGTGATCACCGGGCTGAGGTCCAGGCCGCCCTCCAGCAGCACGGACATCGCGTACCAGGTCTCGAACATCTCGCGGCCGTAGATGCCCTTGATGGTGATCATCGAGGTGACGATCGAGGCCCAGTCCACCGGGAACTGCTCGGCGGGCAGGCCCAGCATGGCGATCTTCCCGCCGTGGGTCATGTTGGCGATCATCGACTGCATCGCCTCGGGGCGCCCGGACATCTCCAGGCCGACGTCGAAGCCTTCGCGCAGGCCCAGCTTCTGCTGGCCCTCCTCGATGGTCTGCTCGGCGACGTTGAGCGCCAGCGTCACGCCGACCTGGCGGGCCAGGTCGAGGCGGTACGGGGAGACGTCGGTGATCATCACGCTGCGGGCGCCGGCGTGCTTGGCGACGGCGGCGGCCATGATGCCGATCGGGCCGGCACCGGTGACCAGCACGTCCTCGCCGACCAGCGGGAAGGACAGCGCGGTGTGCACGGCGTTGCCGAACGGGTCGAAGATCGCGGCCACGTCCAGGTCGACCGGCACCCGGTGCACCCAGACGTTGGAGGCGGGCAGGGCCACGTACTCGGCGAAGGCGCCGTCGCGGTTGACGCCCAGGCCGATGGTGTTGCGGCACAGGTGGCGGCGGCCGGCCAGGCAGTTGCGGCACTTGCCGCAGACCAGGTGGCCCTCGCCGCTGACCAGGTCGCCGATCGCGATGTCCGCGACGCCTGCGCCGATCTCGGCGACCTCGCCGACGAACTCGTGGCCGAGCACCAGCGGGGTCTTGATGGTCTGCTGCGCCCAGCCGTCCCACTTGCGGATGTGCAGGTCGGTCCCGCAGATACCGGTCCGCAGCACCTTGATCAGCACCTCGCCGGGGCCGATCTCGGGCTTCGGGACGTCGATCATCCAGAGACCGGGCTCGGCCTTCTGCTTGACGAGTGCCTTCACGGGCGACGGCTCCTGACGTGCGGGTGGGACGGCCTTCGAGGGTCGGGCAGGCCGAGTGGCCCGGTTCGACCGCCATTGACGGGCGCACTCCGGGCAAGCAGAAATCTGCCTGGTCAGGGCGGGTGCGGTCCATCGAGGAATTCTTAAGGGCGGCCACAGCTGGGCTAAACGATCGTGCCCGAGCCGGGGCCCGGGATGGGGGCGGCATGCCGGTGCTCACCCGTTCAGCCGAGCGCGGGACGCCGTCCGCGACTGATCCCTACGGCGCGTTCTGAGGCCTGATCCGGTCCACCGGTCAGGCCTCCGGCGTCCCTGGTACGCCGTCAGATGCCCAGCACCTTGCCGAGATCGTAGGAGACCGGCTCCTCCAGCTGCGCGTAGGTGCAGCTCTCCGGCGAGCGGTCCGGCCGCCAGCGGCGGAACTGCGCGGTGTGCCGGAACCGGCTGCCCTCCATGTGGTCGTAGGCGACCTCGACCACCCGCTCGGGGCGCAGCGCGATCCAGGACAGGTCCTTGCCGCCGGTCCAGCGGCTGACCGCGCCCGGCAACCGCCCCTCGGCGTGGGCGGCCTCCTCCGCCCACGCGCCCCAGGGATGCTCGGACAGGTCGTCCATCCGCAACGGGGCCAGTTCCTCGATCAGTTCGCGACGGCGGGCCATCGAGAACGCGGCGCAGACGCCGACGTGCTGGAGCCTGCGTTCGTCGTCGTAGATGCCGAGCAGCAGCGAGCCGACCACCGGGCCGCTCTTGTGCTCGCGGTAGCCGGCCACCACGCAGTCGGCGGTGCGCTCGTGCTTGATCTTGAACATGGTCCGCTCCCCCGGCCGGTACGGCTGGTCCAGCGGCTTGGCCACCACCCCGTCCAGGCCGGCGCCCTCGTACTCGGCGAACCAGGTCCCGGCGAGGTCGCGGTCGGTGGAGGCCGGGGCGGTGAACACCGGGTCCTTCGCCTTGCCCAGCGCCGCCACCAGCGCGGGGCGGCGCACCGACAGCGGCTCGTCCACCAGCGAGTCGTCGCCGAGGGCGAGCAGGTCGAAGGCGACGAAGGAGGCCGGGGTCCGCTCGGCGAGCACCCGCACCCGGCTCGCCGCGGGGTGGATGCGCTCCAGCAGTTCCTCGAAGCGCAGCCGCCCGTCCCGGGCGATCACCACCTCGCCGTCCAGCACGCAGCGGGGCGTCAGCTCGCGCTTGAACGCCTCGACCAGCTCGGGGAAGTACCTGGTCAGCGGCTTGCCGGTGCGGCTGCCGAGCTCGACCTCGTCACCGTCGCGGAACACGATGGTGCGGAAGCCGTCCCACTTGGCCTCGTACTGCATCCCCGGCGGGATCTCGGCCACCGAGTTGGCGAGCATCGGCGCCACCGGCGGCATCACGGGCAGGTCCATGCGGCCGATCCTCGCCCGACTCGCCTCGGGACGCGCGCCGGGCACGGCGCGCCTAGCGTGTGAGTCATGGGCGCAGCCGTGGAACTGGAAGTCGCCGGGCGGACCGTCCGGCTGTCGAACCCGGACAAGGTGTACTACCCCGAGCGCGGCTTCACCAAGCTGGACGTCGCGCAGTACTACCTGGCCGTCGCCGACGGGGTGCTGCGCGGGCTGCGGGACCGGCCGACCACGCTGCAGCGCTTCCCGGACGGCGTGGACGGCGAGTTCTTCTACCAGAAGCGAGCGCCCAAGGGCCTGCCGGACTGGCTGCCCACCGCCCGGATCAACTTCCCCAGCGGCCGCTCCGCCGACGAGATCTGCCCCACCGAGCCGGCCGCCGTGCTGTGGGCGGCGAACCTGGGCTGCCTCACCTTCCACCCCTGGCCGGTGCGGCGCTCCGACACCGACCACGTGGACGAACTGCGGATCGACCTCGACCCGCAGCCCGGCACCGACTTCCGCGACGCCGTCCGCGCCGCCCACGAACTGCGCGCCCTGTTGGCGGAGTTCGGGCTGCGCGGCTGGCCCAAGTCCTCCGGCGGACGCGGCCTGCACGTCTACGTCCCGCTGGTGCCCGAGTGGACCTTCACCGACGGGCGGCACGCGGTGATCGCGCTCGGCCGGGTGCTGGAGCAGCGGATGCCCGGGAAGGTCACCACCGCCTGGTGGAAGGAGGAACGCGGCGAGCGGATCTTCGTCGACTACAACCAGATGGCCCGCGACCGCACCATCGCCTCCGCCTACTCGCTGCGCGCCCGCCCCCGCGCCACCGCCTCCACCCCGCTGCGCTGGGAGGAGCTGGACGACGCCTCCCCCGAGGACTTCGACCTGCGCACCGTCCCCGCCCGCTTCGCCGAACTCGGCGACCCGAACGCGGAGATGGAGCAGCACGCGTTCCGGCTGGACGACCTGCTGGAGCTCTACGACAAGCAGTTGCACGACGAGGGCCTCGGCGAACTCCCGTACCCGCCCGACCACCCCAAGGCGGAGGGCGAACCGACCCGGGTGCAGCCGAGCCGGGCTCGCAGGAAGTAGCGGCGGGAGGCAGTGGGCCCTGGCATCCTGACCCGATGCCCTTCGACCACAACGACCACTACCACCGGTTGCTGCTGCGCACACTCCCGCCCGGGGCCCGCCGGGCACTGGACGTCGGCTGCGGGACGGGCGCCTTCGCCCGGGCCCTCGCCCGGCGGGGCGTCGAGGTGGAGGCCGTGGACCGCGACGCCGCCGTGATCGCCGCCGCCCGGTCCGACGCGTCCGGGATCCACTTCCGCCAGGCGGACATCGAGGAACTGGAGCTGCCACCCGGCCGGTACGACTACATCTCCTGCCTGGCCAGCCTGCACCACCTGCCGATCGGCACCCTCGACCGGCTGCGCGAGGCGCTGGTGCCCGGCGGGGTGCTGGCGGTGCTCGGCTGCTACCGGGAGGAGACGGCCCGGGACCGGCTGATCAGCCTGGCCGCCGTGCCGGCGAACGCCGTCTGCCGCCTGGCCGTCCACCTGCGCGAACACGGCGCCGGGCCGGGCGTGCCAGCCCCGGTCGCGATGCCGACGACCTCCCTGGCCGAGGTACGGGCGTACGCGGCACGGCACCTGCCGGGCTTCACGCTGCGCCAACTGCTGTTCTGGCGCTATCTGCTGGTCTATCGGCGCGCACGGTGATCAACTGGGCGGGACGACACTTCCGGGAGGGGACTGCGATGGGCGCACGGGCACTGGCCGAGATCCTGGCGGACACGGCGGGCGGGGTGTTCCCGCCGCCGGACGGGTCGGTGACGGTGGTGCCGCAGCCCTCGCCGCGCGAGGCCGGGGTGGTGTCCTTCGCCGCGCACGCCGTGGTGTTCACCGACGAGGACCCGGCCTGGGTGCGCGACACCCTCGCCGCCGACCCGGGCGACCCGCTGGCGGCGCCGCTCTGCCCGCCCTTCCTGACCGCCTTCGCCTCGCGCACCGGGCGGACCGTCAACAACATCGACCTGCTCTCCGTCGCCGACCGCCTCCCCGGCGAGCCGTCGCTGCCGCTCAGCCCGGTCGAGGACCGCGAGCACCCCCGGGTGGTCCGGGCGCTGCGCTACCGCGAGGACGTCCGGGTGTTCGAAGCCGACGGCGGCGTGCTGATCCTCGGCCGGGGCGTGGCCGGGCGCTGGGAGGCCGCCGTCGAGGTCGACCCGCAGGCCCAGGGTCGCGGCCTCGGCCGCGCGCTGGCCACCGCCGCCCGGCACCTGCTGCCGGAGGGCGCGGTCGTCTGGGCCCAGCAGGCCCCGGGCAACGCCCCCAGCGTCCGTGCCTTCCAGGCGGCGGGCTACCGGGCGATCGGCGCGGAGGCACTGCTGGTGCTGGGGCGGCCGTAAGGGGCCTGGGGGTCAGTCGGCCGGCGGGGTCCACAGCACCCGGACCCGGTCGGCCGCGACATCGTACCCGAGGAACGGCGGTCCCGTGGTGGTGCCCTCGAAGAACATCGGGACCGACTTGCCCAGCCGCCGTCCGATCGCGGCCAGGAACCCGCACAGGACGTCCAACCGCTCCTGGCCCTGAAGCTCCCGGAGGTCGAGGTCGAAGTCGATCACCTCGTCCGAATAGAACCGGAAGATCGCGCAGACCCCGGGATCGGGCCACACCCGCAGGTAAGCGCAGTCGGCATCGGCCGGCCGGGACAGTACCGCCTCGGCCCGGGGCAGGGGCAGCACCGTGTCACCCTCGGAGTACTCGAAGGCCCAGCCCCGCTCCACCACCAGGACCAGCAGGGCCTGCCAGTCCGCCCCCGTCGTGTCCTCGACGAACACATCGGGCAGGCAAGCCCCGCTGGACGGATCGAGCAGCCACGCGACGTGCGCGTCCCAGACCAGATCAGCCATGCCGCCATCCTGCCCGGGAACGCCCCAGCGGCCGAGCGATTATTCGCCCCGCGCACCCGCCGGCGCCAGCTCGGCGATGATCCGGACGGCGTCCGCGATCTCCCCGTCCGTCAGGTCTCCGCGCGCCGTCAGCCGCAGTCGGCTGACGCCGTCCGGGACGGACGGCGGGCGGAAGCAGCCGACCGCGAGGCCGGCCCGGCGGCAGTCGGCGGCCCAGGCGACGGCGGCCTCGGGGCCGGGGGCGCGGACCGAGACCACGGCGGCGTCCGGCTCGCAGGCCTGCAGCCCGGCGGCGGTCAGGCGGCCGGCGAGGGTGCGGGCGACCTCGCGGGCGCGGTCGGCGCGCTCCGGCTCGGCGCGCAGCAGGCGCAGCGCCGCGAGGGCGGCGCCGGCGGCGGCCGGGGCGAGGCCGGTGTCGAAGATGAAGGTGCGGGCCGTCTCGGTGAGGTGGCGGATCACCCGGCGCGGGCCGAGCACGGCGCCGCCCTGCGAGCCGAGCGACTTGGAGAGGGTGACGGTGGCGACGGTGTCCGGCTGCCCGGCGAGCCCGGCGGCGGCCGGCGCGCCGCGCCCGCCGGGGCCGAGGACGCCCAGCCCGTGGGCGTCGTCCACCAGCAGCGCGGCGCCGTGCGCGCGGACGGCCGCGGAGAGCCCGCGCAGCGGTGCGGCGTCCCCGTCCACCGAGAACACCGAGTCGGTGACCACCACCGCCCGCCGCTGCGTCCGCCCGGCCAGCACCTCGGCCACCGCCGCCGGGTCGCTGTGCGGGGCCCGGTGGACGTCGGCCCGGGAGAGCCGGCAGCCGTCGATCAGCGAGGCGTGGTTGTAGGCGTCGGAGACGATCAGCGTGTCCGGGTCGGTGAGCGCGGTGAGCGCGGCGAGGTTGGCGGTGTACCCGGAGGAGAACACCAGCGCCGCCTCCGCCCCGCAGAACTCGGCAAGCTCCTCCTCCAGTTCGGTGTGCAGCGCGGTCGTCCCGGTCACCAGCCGCGACCCGGTCGCCCCGCCACCCCACCGCAGCGCGGCGTCCGCCGCCGCCCGCGTCACCACCGGGTGCCGGGTCAGCCCCAGGTAGTCGTTCCCGGCCAGGTCCAGCACCGGGTCCTCCGCCGCCCGGCTGCGCAGCGTACGGGTCAACCCGGCGTCGGCGCGCAGCTCGGCGGTTTCGTCGAGCCAGTCGAAGACCTGCGCCGGGGCGAGGCCAGCGGCGGGGCGGGGCTGGGAGGTGAGGGGGAGGGTCATGCCCGGCACTCTGGCACGGGCGGCGAACGGGGATCAATGTGCCACTCGGCACATGATCGGTGCGGTCCACTGGCCGGTCGCGACAACCGGGGCACCGCCTCCCTCCGCTCCGAGGCTTTGCCCGGGGTGGCGGCGAGCAGGCAAGATAGCCGGGTGACCCTCCTTGATCTGATGCCGAAGCCCGCCACCCCCGACGCGCTGTACGAGACGTTCGCAGCCTGGGCGGAGGAGCGGGGGATCACGCTGTACCCGGCGCAGGAGGAGGCGCTGATCGAGCTGGTGTCCGGGAACAACGTGATCCTGGCGACGCCGACCGGCTCGGGCAAGAGTCTGGTGGCGGCGGGCGCGCACTTCGCGGCGCTGGCCGAGGGGCAGCGGACCTTCTACACCGCCCCGATCAAGGCGCTGGTCTCGGAGAAGTTCTTCGACCTGGTGAAGATGTTCGGCACCGAGCAGGTCGGCATGATGACCGGCGATGCCAGTGTGAACCCGACCGCGCCGATCATCTGCTGCACGGCCGAGGTGCTGGCCCAGATCGCGCTGCGGGACGGCGCGCGGGCGGACATCGGCCAGGTGGTGATGGACGAGTTCCACTTCTACGCGGAGCCGGACCGCGGCTGGGCCTGGCAGATCCCGCTGCTGGAGCTGCCGCAGGCGCAGTTCCTGCTGATGTCGGCGACGCTGGGCGACGTGCGCCGGTTCGAGGAGGACCTGACCCGCCGGACCGGCCGGCCGACCACGGTGGTGCGCAACGCGACCCGCCCGGTGCCGCTGTTCTACGAGTACCGCCGCACCACCATGCACGACACCCTGGAGGAGCTGCTGCAGACCGGTCAGGCGCCGGTCTACGTCGTGCACTTCACCCAGAAGGAAGCGGTGGAGCGGGCCCAGTCGCTGATGAGCATCAACATGTGCTCGAAGGCGGAGAAGGAGGCCATCTCCGATCTGATCGGCGGCTTCCGCTTCACCACCAAGTTCGGCCGCAACCTGTCCCGGTTCGTCCGCCACGGCATCGGCGTGCACCACGCGGGCATGCTGCCGAAGTACCGCCGGCTGGTCGAACGCCTCGCCCAGGCGGGCCTGTTGAAGGTGATCTGCGGGACGGACACGCTGGGCGTGGGCGTCAACGTGCCGATCCGCACGGTGCTGTTCACCGCCCTGTCGAAGTACGACGGTCAGCGCGTGCGCATCCTGCGCGCCCGTGAGTTCCACCAGATCGCCGGGCGCGCGGGCCGGGCCGGCTTCGACACCGTCGGCCAGGTCGTCGCCCAGGCGCCGGAGCACGTGATCGAGAACGACAAGGCGATCGCCAAGGCCGGGGACGACCCGAAGAAGAAGCGCAAGGTGGTGCGGAAGAAGGCACCGGAGGGCTTCGTCGGCTGGACCGAGGAGACCTTCGACAAGCTGATCGGCGCCGACCCGGAGCCGCTGGTCTCCCGGTTCAAGGTGAGCCATGCGATGCTGCTGTCGGTGATCGGCCGCCCGGGCAACGCCTTCGAGGCGATGCGCAAGCTGCTCACCGACAACCACGAGGACAAGGCCGCCCAGCGTCGGCACATCCGCACCGCGATCGCGATCTACCGCTCGCTGCTGGAGGGCGGCGTGGTGGAGCGGCTGCCGGAGCCGGACGCCGAGGGCCGGATCGTCCGCCTGACCCTGGACCTCCAGGAGAACTTCGCGCTCAACCAGCCGCTCTCCACCTTCGCGCTGGCCTCCTTCGAACTGCTCGACCCCACCTCGCCGTCGTACGCGATGGACGTCATCTCGGTGGTCGAGGCGACCCTCGACGACCCGCGCCAGATCCTCGCCGCCCAGCAGAACAAGGCGCGCGGCGAGGCCGTCGGCGAGATGAAGCGGGACGGCATCGAGTACGAGGAGCGGATGGAGCGGCTCCAGGAGATCACCTACCCGAAGCCGCTGGAGGAGCTGCTCACCCACGCGTACGAGGTGTACCGCCGGGCCCACCCGTGGATCGGCGACCACCAGCTGCAGCCGAAGTCCGTGGTGCGGGACCTCTACGAGCGGGCGATGACCTTCTCGGACTACGTCGGCTTCTACGAGCTGGCCCGCACCGAGGGCATCGTGCTGCGCTACCTGGCCGGGGCGTACAAGGCGCTGGAGCAGACCGTCCCCGAGGACGTGAAGACGGACGACCTCAAGGACGTCATCGCCTGGCTCGGCGAGCTGGTCCGCCAGGTCGACTCCAGCCTGCTGGACGAGTGGGAGCAGCTGGCCAACCCGACCGAGGCGGCCACCGCCGAGATCACCCTGGACGACAAGCCGGCGCCGGTGACGGCGAACGCCCGGGCCTTCCGGGTGCTGGTGCGCAACGAGATGTTCCGCCGGGTCGAGCTGTGCGCCCTGGAGCACTGGGACGAACTCGGCGAGCTGGACGGCGGGTACGGCTGGGACGCGGACCGCTGGGCGGACGCGATGGACGGCTACTGGGACGAGTACGACGACCTGGGCACCGGCCCGGACGCGCGCGGCCCCAAGATGCTGATCATCGAGGAGGAGGACTCCGCCTGGAAGGTCCGGCAGATCTTCGACGACCCGGAGGGCGACCACGACTGGGGCATCAGCGCCGAGGTCGACCTCTACGGCTCGGACGAGGAGGGCCGGGCGGTGCTGCGGGTGACTGCGGTGGACCGGCTCGGCGGCTGACGGGCCGTCAGGCATGCGAAGGGGCCCGGCACTTGCCGGGCCCCTGGCCGTTCTCCCTCAGGCCGCTGAACCGCCGGTCGCGCCCTCCGATCGTTTGTCACATCCACACAAAGGGCTGACCGGCCACGTAGGAGAGGGCGCGGGTGGCGTCGTCGAGGTTCGGCTCCCCGCCGGCCCCGGAGGCGCTGGGCACCGGGGCGGGGGCGGTGGCGCCCGGGGTGGCGGCGGGGCCGGGGTGGGCGTCGGTCCGCGAGCTGGTGACGGTCACGTAGTGCCCGACCGCCTCGACCCGCGGCTCACTGGCCGGCTTGGCGGAGGCGGACGCGGAGGCGGAGGCGGACGGCGCGGGCGCGATGTTGGTGTCGGCGAGGATGAAGGCGACGGCGCCGGGCTTGGCCCGCAGGGCGTCGGCGGTCCTGGCGGCGGAGGCCTGGTCGGCGAAGCGCAGCAGCGTGACGCTGCTGAGCACCGGGCGGTCGACGCCGGAGAAGCTGACGGTCAGGTAGGCCTGGCAGCCGCTGTCCCGGAACAGCTCCTGGGTACGGTCCTGCAGCACCTCGGCGCAGTTCTCACCCTGCCGGATGCCGTTGCGCCGGGCCTTGTACCCGGCGGCCTCGACCAGCCGCTGGGCGGGGAAGAGGCTGTCGGCGTTGAGGCCCTCGGAGTCGGTGGGCGGCGGCGGGGTGCCGACCACCGGGGGCGTCCTGGCCGCGTCCTTTTTGGACGGACCGAGGCCGGGTATGTAGTCGCCGGGCGTCGGGCGGGTGATGATCCATCCGCCGGCCGCGACCACGCCGACCATGACGACCCAGCCGACCGCGCGGCGGCCGGTCAGCCGTCGGCCGCGCTTGCGGTCCGCCCCTCCGGTCGGGTCGGCGCCCCCGCCGGTCCGCTGTCCTGCCTGGCCGTCCTGGCCTTCTCCCGGAGTCGGGGTGCGCTCCCCCTGCGTGGTCATGGCGCAGATTCTAAGCACCCTCCGGGTGGCCTGGATCACGGGGTCGGGGGTTGTCGATCTTCCTCCGCGGGCCGATTTCGCTACCCGTCGGTAACCTCTGCCTGCAGCCGCCGTCAAGCGCGTGACCAGCGCCGACGCCGTGAGTTTCGACACTGTGGCAATCGGCACATCCTTCCGGCGATCTTCTGGCGGGTTTGCTCTGGCGCGATTCGAGCGCCAACAGGCAGGATCGGCCCCATGGATCTGCTCGATACCCTCACCGCCAAGGGCCTGCGCGGCGAAATCCCCACCCGCGAGGAGGCGCTGGCCGTCCTCGCCACCACCGACGACGAGCTGCTCGACGTGGTCGCCGCGGCCGGCAAGGTGCGCCGCCGCTGGTTCGGCCGCCGGGTCAAGCTCAACTACCTGGTGAACCTCAAGAGCGGACTCTGCCCCGAGGACTGCTCCTACTGCTCCCAGCGGCTGGGGTCCAAGGCCGAGATCCTCAAGTACACCTGGCTCAAGCCGGACCAGGCCGCCGACGCCGCCCGTGCCGGCGTGGCCGGCGGCGCCAAGCGGGTCTGCCTGGTCGCCAGCGGCCGCGGCCCGACGGACCGTGACATCGACCGGGTCACCGACACCATGGCCGCCATCAAGGACGCCGACCCCGAGGTCGAGATCTGCGTCTGCCTCGGCCTGCTCTCCGACAACCAGGCCGAGCGGCTCAAGGCGGCCGGCGCCGACGCCTACAACCACAACCTCAACACCTCCGAGGGCACCTACGGCGACATCGCCACCACCCACACCTACGCGGACCGGGTGGACACCGTCCAGAAGGCGCACGGCGCCGGCCTGTCCGCCTGCTCCGGCCTGATCGCCGGCATGGGCGAGAGCGACGAGGACCTGGTCGACGTGGTCTTCGCGCTGCGCGAGCTGGGCTCGGACTCCGTCCCGGTCAACTTCCTGATCCCCTTCGAGGGCACCCCGCTCGCCAAGGAGTGGAACCTCACCCCGCAGCGCTGCCTGCGGATCCTCGCGATGGTCCGCTTCGTCAACCCCGACACCGAGGTGCGGATCGCCGGCGGCCGCGAGGTGCACCTGCGCTCGATGCAGCCGCTCGGCCTGCACGTCGCCAACTCGATCTTCCTCGGCGACTACCTGACCAGCGAGGGCCAGGCCGGCCAGGCCGACCTCGACATGATCAAGGACGCCGGCTTCGAGGTCGAGGGCGCCGGCGAGGCCACCCTGCCGCGCCACCGCGCCGACATCGCCGAGGCGGCCCAGGCCGGCGGCTCCTGCGGCACCGCGGCCTCGGCCTGCGGCACCGGCGGCGGCTGCGGCCCGTGCGGCGGGCACGCCCACGCCGCGGCCCCCGCCGTCGAGGCCACCACCTCGGAGAGCCCGGAAGGCGACGACGAGCTGCGCAGCGACCTGGTCAAGGTCCGCCGCCGCGGCGCCGGCACCGAACTCGCCCCCAACGCCTGACCCTCCGGAGAGACCTCACCATGTCCCAGCTGTCCGCGGACACGCTGCTCGCCCTCGACCGGGCGCACGTCTGGCACCCGTACGGGCCGATGCCCGGCACCGTCACCCCGTACGTGGTCGAATCCGCCTCGGGCGTCAGACTGCGCCTGGCCGAGCCCGTCGCGGACGGCCGGCGCGAGCTGGTCGACGGGATGTCGTCCTGGTGGGCGGCGATCCACGGCTACCGGCACCCGGTCCTGGACGAGGCGGTGCGCGAGCAGCTGGGACGGATGAGCCACGTGATGTTCGGCGGGCTCACCCACGAGCCCGCCGTCCGACTGGCGGCCAAGCTGGTCGAGATCACCCCGGAACCGCTGCAGCACGTCTTCCTCGCCGACTCGGGCTCGGTGTCCGTCGAGGTCGCGATGAAGATGTGCCTGCAGTACTGGCAGTCGATCGGCCGCCCGCAGAAGCGTCGCCTGCTGACCTGGCGCGGCGGCTACCACGGCGACACCTTCCACCCGATGTCGGTCTGCGACCCGGACGGCGGGATGCACCACCTGTGGGGCGGAGTGCTCCCCGGGCAGCTCTTCGCCCCGCAGCCGCCGGCCGGCTTCGACGCCCCACTCGATGCCGAATACGCCCAGCGCTTCGAGGCGTTGATGGAACGCCACGCCGACGAGCTGGCCGCCGTCATCGTCGAGCCGGTGGTCCAGGGCGCGGGCGGGATGCAGTTCCACTCCCCCGCCTACCTGCGGATGCTGCGCGAACTCTGCGACCGCTACGGGGTGTTGCTGGTCTTCGACGAGATCGCCACCGGCTTCGGCCGCAGCGGCGCCCTGTTCGCCGCCGACCACGCCGGGGTCTCCCCGGACGTGATGTGCCTGGGCAAGGCCCTCACCGGCGGCTACCTCACGCTGGCCGCCGCCCTGTGCACCAGCGAGATCGCCGACGGCATCAGCCGCGGCGAGATGCCGGTACTCGCCCACGGGCCGACCTTCATGGGCAACCCGCTGGCCTGCGCGGCCGCCAACGCCTCGCTGGAGCTGCTGCTCGGGCAGGCCTGGGAGGTCGAGGTCAAGCGCATCGAGACCGGCCTGGTCAACGGCCTCTCGGCCGCACGCTCGCTTCCCGGCGTACAGGACGTACGGGTCCAGGGAGCCATCGGCGTCGTGCAGTTGGACCACCTGGTGGACGTCCCGGCGGCGACCGAGGCGGCCGCGCGCGAGGGCGTCTGGCTGCGGCCCTTCCGGGACCTGATCTACACGATGCCCCCCTATGTGGCGGAGGACGAGGACGTGGCACGGATCGCTGCCGCCGTGACCGCCGCGGCGGTGGCCGGGTGAGCGCGCGCATCCTGTTCGTGACGGGCACCAACACGGACGTCGGCAAGACCGTCGCCACCGCGGCCATCGCCTCGGCGGCGCTGCAGGGCGGCCTCAAGGTCGCCGCCCTCAAGCCCGGACAGACCGGCGTGGCCCCCGGCGAACCCGGCGACCTGGCCGAAGTCCAGCGCATGGCGGGCGAACTGACGATCCGTGAACTGGTCCGCTACCCCGAACCGCTGGCCCCCGACACCGCCGCCCGGCGGGCCGGGATGCCGTACCTGTCCCCGGCCGCAGTGGCCGAGGCCGTCGCCGAACTGGCCGCCACCCATGACCTGGTGCTGGTCGAGGGCGCGGGCGGGCTCCTGGTCCGCTACGACGACGAGGGCCGTACGCTGGCCGACCAGGCACAGGCGGTGCGCGCGGCCGGGCTGAACGCCGAGGTGCTGCTCGTCGCCTCGGCCGGACTCGGCACCCTGAACATCGTCGCCCTGTCGGCGGAGGCCCTGGCGGCCCGCGAACTCCCCCTCACCGGCGTCCTCGTCGGCTCCTGGCCCTCCTCCCCCGGCCTCGCCGACCGCTGCAACCTCGCCGACCTGCCGCGCTCGGCCGGCGCCCCGCTGCTCGGCGCCCTGCCGGAACGGGCGGGCGCGGCCGAGGACTTCGCCGCCCTCGCGGTCGCCTCGCTCGCCCCCGAACTGGGCGGCAGCTGGGACGCGGAGCACTTCGCACACGTCCATCGGCCGGAATAGGCCGGAACAGCCCCGGCTTCGCTCGAAGGTGTGAAGCCGGTCCCTGAACCGTGCGCGGCGCGGGTACCGGCTCAATACCGTTCCTCCCATGACAGACGGGCTGACCGTGGACGAGGCCCTGCGGGCCTTGGCCGCCCTGGAGGCGGCGTGGAAGGACGACGACGAGGCACTGTCCGCCCTTGCGGCGGGCGGGGCTGATGAGCGGTCGCTGCCGGCGCTGGTCGCCGCGTACGGCGAGCACGCGATGGACACCCTGATGGCCCTGGCCTTCGGCCTACGGTCCACCATGAGCGACGAGGAGATCGCCGAACTCTCGGACGCGGTCAGCGCCAACATCGGCGCCCGGATGAGCGCCCTGGTCACCCAGACCCTCAAGGCCTGGGGCGCGGTCGCCGCCCCGGACGACCTCAAGGTCACCAAGGCCATCGCCCGCACCGTGATCGACGCGATGCGAGCCGTGACGGAGGAGCCCAGCAAGACCGAAGTCCTGCCCCTGCTGGCGACCTTCCGCACCTACGCCCTCAACGACTCCTGAGACGAAGGCCTTCGGCGCGGGCTTCGAGACCTCTCGAAGCCCGCGCTTCCGTGCGCGCTGTAGCCTCCGTCCGTGACCGAAAGCCCGCCGCCTCACCTTCAGATGCTCCTGGACGGAACCGACTGGGCGTCGCTCGCGACCCCATGCGGGACGGGCGAGTCGCTGCCGGCGGCGCTGACTCGTCTCCTCGACCCGGACCCGGCCGTCAGGGCGGCCGCCGCCAAGGATGCGCTCGGGCAAGTCACCCACCAGAACAGCATCTACGAAGCCACCGTGCCGGTGGCCCGCTACGTCGCTGCCGTCCTCGGCCACCCGGCCATCACGGTGGGCGACTTCGGCCTCGCCACCGATGAGCCGCCGCACAGCCCGACCCTCGTGAAGCTGCTCGCCTGGCTCGGCGACACCGCCTACGACGCCGACGATGAGGTCGTCGCCATCGGCGAACGTCACGACGAGGATTTCCTCGACGAGTATCGCGAGATGCGCGAATTCCGGGACCAGCGCCCGATGTTCTTCTCCGCCGTAGGCCCCCTCCTCGACCACGACAACACGGAAGTCCGCGACACGGCCCTGGTCGCCGCCATCCCCCTCTCCGAACACCCGGCCCTCACCGTGCACCGGACCGAACTGGTCAGGCACGCCCGCCGCCTGCTGGCCACCAGCACTGACCGCCGTCATCGGGACCGGGCCCTGGATGCAATGAGGGCTTGGGGCCACGACACCAGCGGCCTGGAGAACTCGCCCGACATCGAGGCCCGCGAACGCTACGCCCGCCTCAGGGCCGCGCGCGCTTCCTGGACCAGCGGATACTCCGAAGAGCCACCGTTCTAAACCCGGGCCTGGCGGGAACGCCTATCGCGATATATCGTGAGTTCCCAGCCGCGCCGCCGACGGCGTCGCACGAAGACCTTCGTCGACCTCAGGACGGGAAGTATGCCGGGAGAGATCTCGCCCGCCGGGATGCGTTCCGGCCACAACTCGCAGCCCGAGATGCGGGCCTCGCACGCGGACCGGGACCGGGTGGTCGACCTGCTGAGCGGCGCCGCGGGCGAAGGCCGACTGACGGCAGACGAGTTGGACCAGCGCCTGGAGGCCGCTCTGTCGGCGCGGACGGTCGGCGAGCTGGCCGAACTCACCGCTGACCTGCCGCCCGCGCCGGTCCATGCCGGAGGGGTTGCAGCGGAGGCCAAGGACGTCCTCCGGATCGACCAGATGTTCAGTCCGGTCCAGCGGGTGGAGCGCTGGGTGGTGCCGCGACGGCTGGAGCTCTGCACGCAGTGGTGCGAGGTGACACTCGATTTCACCCAGGCGGTGATCACGCACGACACCTTGCAGATCGATCTGAGCATGGTGGGCAAGAACCTGACACTGATCGTCAGGCCCGGCATCGTGGTCGATCCCGACGGCCTGAGTCTGGAGTTCAGCAAGCTGAAGAACAATCAGGCTCCGGACCCCGATGTGCCGGTCGCGCTGCGGGTGGAACTGGTCGGCCATAAGAGCTTCGGTCGTGTGGTGGTACGGCAGCCACGGAGGACGGGTGGCCGGTGGCTGCTGCGAAAGCCCGCAGCCCTGCCGGCCGGCGACTGACCGCTGTTCCGACCTTCGGCGCGGGCTTCGAGCGCTCTCGAAGCCCGCGCTGTTGCTATGTGTGAACCCTCATCCACCCGGCAGCGAGCGCGAATCCGCCCGTGGAGACGGCGAGGAAGGTGAGGGCGCATACGAGTGCGCTCGCCGAGTCGGGAATGCCCTCAGGAATCACGAGGACGGCGACTCCCGCGATCACAAGGCTTCCGACGACGATGACGCCGGCGGCGACTACGGCCGCATACCTCTGCGGAGGACGACGACCAGCCGCTCGATGACGTCCGGTCGTGCGGCGCCGAGGTCGATCAGGATGACGCCGGTGGCCTTGGCCGAGCGCCAGTCGATGCCGAGGGAGGGCAACTTGACGTCGGCGGCGTGCAGGACGGCTTGGAGGTCGTCGAGGATGTCGGCCGCGATGCGACGGTCCTCGGTTGTGATCCTGTCGATCATGCTGCTCACGGGGCATCTCACTCTTCTGCGTTCGTGATCCAACGCGCTTCGGTGTCCCACTCGATGCCGCCGCCGAGCGGCCGGAGGAAGGCGCGCCCGTGCTGCCAGCCCATGAAGGCGGCCCAGCATCCGGAGCGGACGTCGAAGACCCGCTCGCCGATGGTCGAGGGTCGGTAAGGCTGGGACGGCGGCGCCACCCGCCGCGCGGGCGGCGCCGCCGGGGCGATAGTCGCGGCGCTCAGCCGCGCTTCGGGAACGGAGTCGCCGCACTGCGGGCAGCGGCAGGACGGAAAGTTCCGCCGCAGGATCACTGAGCGAACACCTTGCGATCAGCCGGTGATCCGGGTCCGCTGAGCTTCGCGTTACTCGGCCTGCTCCGTGTGCGACGCGCCGGTACCGCTATCGAACTGGGCGCCCCCAGACAACAGTCGGTGCTGGTGGCCCTCCTCCTCCTCCGGCCCAACGCGGTTGTCACCACCGATGAACTGATCGCCGACTTATGGGGCGACGAACCGCCCGGTTCGCCCGTCGTCGCCTTACGCTCCTACATGTCGCAGCTGCGGAAGCTGCTTGAGCCGGTACGCGAGAAGCCCACCGTGCTGCTCTCCCAAGCCGGCGGCTACCGGCTGACAATCGAACCGGACCACATCGACCTCTGGCGGGTCAGGCAATTCCACAAACTCTCCGCGCGGTGCTCCGCCGAACACCCGGAGCGCGCCCGCGACCACCTACGGGAAGCCCTCTCACTCTGGCGCGGGGAACCACTCGTCGGCCTGCCAGGACCGCTCATGCACCGCGAGCGGCAACGCCTTTCAGAATTACGCCTCACGCTCCTGGAGGAGCGCCTCACCCTCGACGATCCCGCCGACCACCTGCCCGAGCTAAAAGCTCTGACCGATGAACACCCGTTCCGCGAACGCCTACAAGCGCTACTCGTCCGCGCACTGCACCGGAACGGCCGCACGCCCGAGGCGCGTGCGACCTACGACGCGCTTCACTCCCGCCTGGTGGAACACCTGGGAATCGAACCGGGACCCGAGCTCACCGCCCTGTCCCAGGAGCTCGACGGCAGCAGCGGCGCTCCCGACCAACTCCCCTCCTCACCAAGCCACTTCACCGGCCGACAGGACCACGTCACCCGGATCACCCGAGCGCTGACCAACCGAGCCGCCTCCGGCCTGCGCCTGGTGACCGTTGCCGGCATGGCCGGGGTCGGGAAGACAACCCTCGCCGTACGAGCCGCCCACACCCTGCGCCCCGACTTCCCCGACGGCCGCCTCTACGCCGACCTTCGCGGCGCCGACCTGGTCCCCGCGAGCGCGTCCGACATCCTCGCGGACTTCCTCACCGCACTGGGCATCCAGGCCTCCGCCATTCCCAAGGACCTCGCCGGCAGGTCCACCCTGTTCCGGACGGCCAGCACGGGGAAGCGGCTGCTCATCCTCCTGGACAACGCCCGCGATGATGCCCAGATCCAGCCGCTCCTGCCCGGCTCGTCCGACTGCGCCGTCATCGTCACCAGCCGCACCGTGCTCAACAGCGTGCCGTCGGTCCTCCACCTCGCGCTGGACGTCTTCACCGAGCAGGAGGCGATCAGCCTGCTCGACTCGGTCATCGGCACGACACGCCTTGACCCGCAGCGCCCCCAGGCCGAGTTGCTCGTCGAGGCCTGCGGCCTCCTCCCCCTGGCCGTACGAATCGCCGCCGCCCGCCTCGCCGCCACCCCGGACCAGCCGATCGCCGACCTCGTACGGCGCCTGGCCGACGACCACGAGGGCATCGCCGCGCTCCGCACCAGCGACCTCGCCGTCGCCCAGGTCTTCGACCTCAGCTACCGTCTGCTCCCACCGCCCCTCGCCACAGCCTTCCGGATGCTCTCCTGGGTCGAGCCGGACATCGGCCTGGCGTCAGCCGCCGCCGTCCTGGGCCTGACGGGGGACCAGGCGGAGCGCCTCGCGGAGGCGCTGGTGGACCAGGCGCTGCTGGAGTCGATCGGCGCCGGACGCTACCGCTACCACGACCTGGTGCGCGCCTTCGCCCGCCGGACGTCCCTGCAACTCGGCGACAACGAACGAACGACGGCCCACCAGCACCTACTGACCCTGCTCCTCACCCACGCCCGTACGGCCTTCGCCCTCGCCGTCCCCGGCGACCCGGTCGCCGACGTCTTCGGCGAGCGGCATCCCCAGCCGACCAGCCGTCCGACCTTCGCGGATGCGGCCCTGTCCCGGATCCGCACCGGTCACGCGGCCGGTGCCGTACACACCTGTCAGCAGATCCTCGCCGAACCGGGCGGAACCGCCGACGCCGCGATGACGGCGTACGTGCACTACGTCCTCGGCCTCGCCTACCAGGTGCTGGGCCGGCTCGGCGACGCCGCCGAGCAGATGCGTTCCTGCATCGGCTGCGCGGGCCCCGCCGGGGACCTGGACCGCGAGTCGGCCGCCCGGAGCCGCCTGGCCGACATCCTGCGCCTGATCGGGCGGGTCGACGAGGCCGTACAGGAGGCGGAGCGAGCTCTGGATCTGGCAACGAAAGGTGGGCGACAGCGCGAACGCGCTCTCGCCCACCTGGTGTTGGCCAACACCCTGACCGCCCGTGGCGACCATGCCCTCGCGCGAACTCACGAAGCGGAGGCGCACCTGCTGCTCAGCCGGCTGAGCGCCCCGGAGTCCGCCGACGCGAAGTCACTGCTGACCGCGCTGGCCACCGGCGACGGATCCGTCACCGTCGACTGATCCCTCACCGCCCTCGGATGATGAGGCCGGTGCCGTTCCAGATGATGTGCCCCGACAGACTCTGCACGTCGTCCGACCCGCCGCAGGCCCGCGCCGGCGGCGCGGTCGGCGAGCCGTGCCGTACGGGATCCCCCGCCCCCACAGCGAACGCACCCGACACCGCCGCCAAGACCGCCGCACCGGCAACCGCCGCGCGGACCACAACCGTTCCAAACACTGCTGACTCTCCTTGCTCACGAGTGACTGAAGCGCCCGCACGCTCGCAGGAGCCGGTAGACAACCGGTCAACGCATCCGCCCCGGCGCCGGCCGGCGAATCCCGGTGGCGCCCGGCGGAGCGTTCGTAGACCGTCTACCGCCGTCGGTGACTGTTGAGCCCAGCGCGGACCGGAAGGTCCACGCATCACCTCACCGACCACGGAAGGAACCACCCCGTGAAGACCATCAAGAAGGCTGCTCTCGGCACGGTCGCCGCCCTGGCCCTCGCCATCGGCGTGGCCGGCACCGGCACCGCCAACGCCGACGTTCCCGGCGGCAGCACCATCCTCTACCCGGGCCAGTGCATCAGCCCGAACCACTACATCGCGGCCGGCAACACCCAGCTCACCTTCCAGAACGACCGCAACATCGTCGTGTCGTACGCGGGCACCCCGACCTACCAGTTCCCGGGCACCTGGAACGCCGCCCAGCAGCTCTGCATGCAGACCGACGGCAACCTGGTCGCGTACGACACCGCCAACCGCCCGGTGTGGAGCATGGACGGGGAGTCCCAGGGCCACTACTACTCCGGCGACATCCTGGCGGTGCAGACCGACGGCAACGTGGTCGTCTACCAGAACTACGGCAACGGCCCGGCGCTCTGGTCGACCCACACCAACCGCTAGGACTCGCTCCCGAGCGGGAATGACCTCGACGCCGTGATCCGGGCGGCCTGAGGAGCGCGCCGTGGAGGTCGTCCATTCCCCTGTGGGACGACCTCCCGTGCGCTGGATGCCGCGATGGTGCTCCGGGCTGATGCACCGTGGCGGCATCCGGCTGAGGCGTCAGGAGGCCCTCCTGACGCCTCATTGACTCCCAGGCTCCCCCGGCGTGAACCCTGGAGATTCCCACCACGCTTCGCGCGGTCCAGCCGCGCGTGGGCGTGCTGGTCGTCTCCTCTTGGCGGGTGGCTTCGCGTGACGGCCCGGGGAAATCCGATGGTGCGATGCAGCTCCGGCATCAAGAATCGCCGGATGCATGAAGTGAGACTGTCCGATGGGATCGTCACTCTGTCCCCACTGCGCCTGGATGATGTCGAGGCCCACCTTGCGGGCGAGGACGAGCTGCTCGTTCGCTGGCTCAACGGCGGTCCCGGCACCCGGGAGGGCGTTGCAGCGTACTTCCAGCACTGCCGGGAACAGTGGGAGGCATCCGGGCCACTGCGCGTGTTCGGCATCCGGGTCGACGCCGACGAGGTGCTCGCGGGGACGATCGACTTGCGGTTCGCAGGGGAAGGTCTGGTTCCCGGCCAGGTGAACATCGCGTACGGCCTCTACCCGTTCTGGAGGGGGCGCGGCCTGGCAACCCGCGCGGTCCTCCTGGCCTCCCGGTACGCGGCCGGCGAGGGCGGGGCGGAGGCGGTGATCCAGGTGGAGCCGGAGAACCCCGCATCTGCCGCAGTGGCGCGGCGGGCAGGGTTCACCCCTGGCCGGCAGACGCACAGCAAGGACGGCACGCGGTTCGACCGGTACACCCGGGACCTGCGCGCCGCCATCCAGTGACGGCCAGCAGCTACGGGACCACCCCTAGTGCCCCTCCTGAACCGGGAACGGGCCGGTCCCCCAGTGCAGGCGGGCCGGACCGCCGCTCGGCCGGTCGCTGTGCAGGTGGCGGCGGCCCTCGCCGAGCGGGCCGAGGTCGAGGGGGGCCAGGGCGCCGTCCGTCAGGGCGGCGGCCTCGACGTCGGTGAGCGGCAGGATGGCGACGTAGGAGGCGTCGTCGCCGCCCGCCCAGTCGGTGAACTCGGTCCGGATCCAGGCGAAGCGCTGCCCGCAGGCCAGGCAGCGCCGAACCGAGACGGTGAAGTGCGAGTCCTGGACGACCGCCGTCTCGTGCGCGAAGCCCTCGCGCTGACGCCCCCACACCTTTTGCGCGTCCTCGCCGCAGCAGGCCGCGCAGCCGAACCCCGTGCCCGGCTCGTCCATCTCGTCCGTTCCCCCGTTTCCCGCGACCCCGAGTCGTGGCTCCCGCGCAGGAAGTCGGCGGGCCCGACTGCCTGCGCGGCGGTCATCGTGCCATGGACCGGGAGACGTCCCGCGCGTTCGCCACCAGCAGCGGGTCCATCGGTTCCTCGTCCACGGCGACACCCGGCCCCCTATGCCGGGCGGGTGGCCCCGATCTGCAGCAGGGCCGGCGTCCGGCGGCGCGGCATGCCCCGGTACGGGCAGTGCACCGCGTCCTCGTCTCCGGCCGCCCAGCCCCGAACCCACGGCGCCAGCGAGCCGTCGTCGATCCGCAGGGTGCCGTCCGGCAGCAGTCGGCCGACGGTGTTGGAGGGGTCGGAGAGCGCCACCGTGCACTTGGCGACGGTGCCGTCGGCCCGGATCACCAGGGAGTTGGGGCGCGCGGCGTAACAGACCTCCAACCCGTCGGCGCGCGGCGCCGGAACGCCTTCGTACGCGATGGCCTCGAGCTCGTCCAGGGTGTGGCGGCGCGCCTCGGACGAGAGGATCTCCATCGCGCCGTCGTTCGGCCCGCCCATCCGCTCCACCGGCTTGAGGTGGAGCGTGAACCGCTCGTCCCGCAGGAAGGTGTCGCGCAGGTGCGCGATGAACTCCGGCATCAGAGGCAGGTTGGCGGGGGTGAGGTGTACCCGCAGCAGCACGCCGACCGGCAGGCCGCCGTCCCTGATCGCCAGCAGGTTGCGCCAGATCCGGTCGAACGAACCACGGCCGTCCGCGCGGAGCCTGGTGGTGTCGTGCGCGGCAGCCGGGCCGTCCAGGGAGATCTGGTACTGCCCGACACCGAGGGCCGCGAGGTCGCGGGCGGCCTCGGCGTCGAGCAGGTAGCCGTTGGTGGTCATGTCGGCGTGAAACTCGAAGCCGTCCCGGTCGGCGGCCAACTCCGTTGCGTGGGCCGAGACTTCCTCGACGATGCCGCGTGCCAGCATCGGCTCGCCGCCGAACCAGGAGAGGTGCAGGCGCCGCAGACCCGCCGCGCGCCGGTCGATCAGCCGCTTGAGGGCCGCGACCGTGGGCTCGCCCATCCGCCCGACGGCGAAGTCCTCGTAGCAGTAGGTGCAGCGGAAGTTGCACTGCTCGGTGGGGAGGACGATCAGGTGCAGGATCTGGTTCGTCAGGGACGCCGCGAGCTGCGCCTGGAACGCCGGGGATGTGCTGCGCCCCGTACCGGGCGCGGTGAGGGTCTGCGTCATGTCCGTCACTCTCCTGGGCCGCGGCCGTCCGGCTACTGTGCCAGCTCGCTGCCGCAACCGCGGACCAGGTTGGGGCAGATGTTGGTGACGACGTGGCCCTGCGGCGGGGGGTCGAAGGGAATGTTGCCCCCTGAGCCGACGAATCGTTCCGCCAGCTCAGGTGAGTTGATGACGATGCGGCCTTGTTCATCCAGCGTGACGTCGGCGCCGCCGTTCTTGCCGGGCTGCGGAGTGCTCATGGCGACTCTCCTTGTAGAGAACTTGCGGGGAACGCGCGAGGGCTCGGGCCCTCGTCCCGCCGTTGACTCTTCCGCACACCATCGACCTCTGCCACTCCTGGCGGGCCGCCCGGACGACGGGCTCTAGCCCGCCCGCGCGACCTCCGGGTTGTCGAGCAGCAGGTCGTGCCCGACCTCGCTGAGCGCGTGCCGGACCTGTTTGCCCTCCCGCCGGGTGGTGATCAGCCCGGCGGCGCGCAGGGCGGCGGCGTGCGCGGAGGCGGAGGGCGGGGTGATGCCGAGCAGCCGGGCGAGTTCGGTGGTGGAGCAGGGGCCGCCCTCGATGGCGCGCAGGGCGCGGGCCCGGGCGGGGCCTAGGACGGCGGCGAGGCCGTCGGCAGCCGCGGGCGAGGGCTTCGCCGCGGCGGCGCCCCGGGAGGCGAGCGGGTAGACCAACAGGCTCTGGCGGCCTTCGGCCAGCAGCAGGCCGATCCCGTTCTGCACGAAATAGTTGGGGCGCAGCTCCAGTCCGCGGCCACCCAGGGCGAAGTCGCCGGAGAGGTCGCCGAGGGCGCACTCCAGCACCCCTTCGTCGCGCCAGCGCGCGTTCGGGTGCAGCGAGTCGAGCATCGCGCCGGCGCCGGCGCGGGCCGCAGTGCGGGCGCGGTCGGCGATGTCGGCCTCCAGCTGGCGGCGGATCTCGGGCCAGTGGGGGGCGAGGCAGCTGCGGAACAGGGCCCAGGCGCCGTCGGCGATCCGGCGCAGGCCGCGGGTGCCGTCGTCGCGCAACCGGGCCAGCGCGGTGGGGAGTTCGGCCTCGCTGCCGTACATCGCGAGGTCCTGCTCGAAGGTCTGCTGCGGGACGGCGAGGACCGCGTCGAGTTCGTCGGTGAGCTGACGGCGGACGGCGTCGAGGTCCGCGCCCATGAAGTTGGGGACCCCGGCGGTGCTGGCGTTGACCAGGTCGAGGAAGGGGGCGGCGCGGTGCGGGACGTGGCGCCTGATCTCGCGCCACCAGCGGTCGCGCCGCAGCCCGAGGCACTCGTGGACGCCGTTCTGGGCGGTGCCGGTCAGCAGGTGGTCGAGCGGTGAGACGGCGAAGCGGGTGTTGGCGAGGTCCGTGACCCCGAACCTGAGTGCGAGCACGAACCCTCCCCGGTTCTCCGCAAGGCCCTGACCTGGTGCTTCTTTGACCTTTAGGCCCAGAGGCTAATGCATGGCCGCCCGGCCGCCGAGGTTGGCATCCTTCCCGGAGTCGACGCCCGGGGCCCCCACCACGAGGGGAGTGGGGGCCCCGGGCGGCATCGTCGCGTCACGGCACCGAGCGCACCGCCCCGGCCGCCGGACCCGCCGTCGAGGGCGGTCGTTCACGCTCGGCCTCTTCGCGCTCGGCCTCTTCTCTTCGGACCCTGTTCGATATACGGTACAAAACGCTTGTTACGTACCAGGCAGGTCAGCGCAGCCAAGCGCACCACACCCCCCGCCCTCATCTGGAGAGTCCGCAGTGACCGAGCCCACCGAGCCCATCAAGTACCGGAAGAACGGTCTCACCCGCGGGGTGACCGAGGAACTCGCCGAGAACATGAAGCAGGGCTGGGCCGACACCGAGCGCCACGGTCTGGAGCCGATCCCGCAGGCCGCGCACACCGAGCGCCGCCGGGCCGCGCTGTCCGCCGCCTTCCCCGGAGAGCTGCTGGTCGTTCCGTCCGGCAACCCCAAGGTGCGGGCCAATGACACCGACTACCCGTTCCGCCCGTCCTCCGACTACGTCTACCTGACCGGCGACCAGTCCCAGGACGGCGTGCTGGTGCTGGAGCCCACCGGGGCGAGCGGCCACCGGGCCGTGGTCTACCTCCGCGGCCGCTCCCGGACCGACAACGGCGAGTTCTGGCTGGACGGCCACGGCGAGCTGTGGGACGGCCGTCGCGACAGCCTGATCGAGAGTGAGCAGCTGCTCGGCCTGCCATGCCGGGACGTGCGCACCGTGCGCGCCGACCTGGCGGCGGCCGCCGGCCCGGTGCGGGTGCTGCGCGGGCACGACGCGGGGGTGGAGGCGGCGCTCCGCGACCGGACGGATGCCGAGCAGGACGCCGAGTTCGAGATCTTCCTCTCCGGACTGCGCCTGGTCAAGGACGAGTTCGAGATCGCCGAGCTGCGCTTCGCCTGCGACGCGACCGCGCGCGGCTTCGAGGACGTGGTGCGCGTCCTCGGCACCGACACCGAGACGCCGGAGCGGCTGATCGAGGGCACCTTCTTCCTCCGGGCCCGGATCGAGGGCAACGACGTCGGCTACAGCACCATCGCCGCGGCCGGTCCGCACGCCACCACCCTGCACTGGGTGCGCAACACCGGCCAGGCCCGCCCCGGCGACCTGCTGCTGCTCGACGCGGGCGTGGAGACCAACAACCTCTACACCGCCGACGTGACCCGCACCCTGCCGGTCTCCGGCCGCTTCACGGACCTCCAGCGCAAGGTCTACGACGCGGTGTTCTCCGCCCAGGAGGCCGGCATCGCCGCGGTCCGGCCCGGCGCGGACTTCCGCGACTTCCACCACGCCGCGCAACGCGAGCTCGCCGAACACCTCACCTCCTGGGGCCTGTTCGGCGACCTGACCGCCGACAAGGTGTACGAGCTGGGCCTGCACCGCCGCTTCACCCTGGCCGGCACCGGCCACATGCTGGGCATCGACGTCCACGACTGCGCCCACTCGCGCACCGAGGAGCACGTCGACGGGCAGCTGCAGCCGGGCATGGTGCTCACCGTCGAGCCGGGCATCTACTTCCAGCCCAACGACCTGACGGTGCCGGAGGAGTACCGGGGCATCGGGGTGCGGATCGAGGACGACATCCTGGTCACCGAGGACGGCAACGAGAACCTCTCCGCCGCCCTCCCCCGCCGCTCGGACGAGGTCGAGGCCTGGCTGGCCGGGCTGCGCGGCTGACGCCGGCAGCAGTGCGGCACCCGGGACGCACAGTCCCGGGTGCCGCACCCACGGGGCTACTTCAGCTTGCCCAGCGCCTTGACCATCCGCTGAACGGCGCCCACGACCTCCTCGGCCGGGCGGGCGGTGAAGCAGAGCCGGTAGAAGCCCGGGACCGGGTTGTACATCACGCCGCCGGGCAGCAGGCTCACCTCGGTGGGCCTGGCGGCGAGGTAGCGGAACAGCCACTCCTCGTCCGGGTCGAGCCCGTCCGGCCCGATGACCGGCAGTTCGATGTGGTCATGGTCCGCGCGCCTGCCGAGGTACTCGGTCAGGTCGAGCCAGAAGAACATCGCGGAGTTGTCCCCGTCCCGGTGGACGTACTTGATCCCCGCCTTGTCCAGTGCGTCCTTGACGGCGCGGAAGCTGTCGCTGAGCAGCCCGGGGTACTTCTTCATCGCGTACGTCGTGTACCGCTCGCCGTTGTGGTGGGCGCTGAGCAACTCCCCGATGACGTAGGTCTTCAGCGAGTCGAACGGGGTGAACCACGGAAACTGGCGGGTGCGCTCGGCCGGATCGTTGCTGCCCAGCATGATCCGCTGCACCGCCGGGTTCTTGGAGACGACGAAGCCGGTGCGGAAGCCGGACAGCCCGAAGTCCTTGGCGAAGCCCCACACCACGTGGATCCGGTCGGCGAAGCCCGAGTACGCCCGCAGGGTCACCGCGCTGGTGAACGGCGTCTTGGCGGTGTCGAGTTGGGAGTGGCAGTAGATCTCGTCCGAGATGATGTGCATGTCGGTATAGGCCATCACCCAGGCGTAGATCTCTTCGAGCAGCTTCTTGTCGTAGTTGACGCCCAGCGGGTTGTGCGGGTTGGTGAGGACGAGCAGCCGCGGACGGTGGCCGGCCTTCTGCCGCGCCTCGTAGGTCTCGATGAGCCGGTCCAGGGTGAGCCGGTACCGGTCCTTGCCCTCGGTGGGCAGGTTCACCGGGACGCACTTCAGCTTGGGCCGCTCCTCGAAGGACCAGTTGAAGCCCTGCCAGTACGGCGCCGGGATCAGCACCTCGTCCTTCGGCTTGAGCGCCGGCGTGCCCGTGCCCTTGCGCATCAGCCCGAAGGCGATGCACTCCAGCGCGGAGGAGACCCCGGCGCAGCCGAAGACGTCGTTCTCCGCGACGGTGCGGCCGAACGCCCGGCCGAGCAGGTCCGCGACCTGCCGGCGCAGCTGCGGGATGCCTGCCGGGGCCATGTACTGGATGTTCCGCTCGGGGATCAGCCGTATCTTCTTGAAGACGTCCGCGTCCATCGACTGCTGGTACAGCAGGACGTTCTCCGCGACGGACAGGTTGATCGCGGTGTCCGGCGCCAGGTGCTGGTGGTAGAAGGCGAGGGCCTGCTCGAAGTCGGTCAGGCCGGCGAGGACGTCGGCGGCCGCATCGGGCGCCGCGAGCTTGAGGTCGTTCTCGGTCATGGTCATGGTGGTCCCCTGTCGGGTGGGCGGGTTCGATCACGTGACGGAACGTAGTCGTACGCACACGCGTCGTCCTCAGCGGACCACGCCCCGAGGACGGCCGCCAGCGCGCGGCGGCCGTCCGAATGGGAACGCTCAGGCGGGCAACGGCTTGACCCAGCGGCTCCACTGCGGTTCGGGCCGGTAGCCCGCGGCCTGCCAGGTGCGGTGGCCGAGGGCGTTGTCGTCCAGCACCATGGCGTCGGCCCGGCGGCCGCCGAGCGCGGCGAAGCGTTCCTCGGCGGCGGCCAGCAGCGCGGCGCCGATGCCCCGGCGGCGGTGCTCGGGGTCGACGGCGAGGCGGTAGAGGTGGCAGCGCCAGCCGTCCCAGCCGGCGATCACGGTGCCGAGCGGGGTCTTCGGGTCGTCGGCCGGGGTGGCGACGATCAGACAGTCCGGGTCCCGGGCGAGCAGCGCCGCCACGCCCGCCTCGTCGTCGGTGATGCTGGCGCCCTTGGCGGCCCTCGCCCAGAGGGCGAGCAGCGCGGGGATCTCGTCGGGGGTGGCGGTGCGCAGCGCTATCCGCGCGGGCAGAGCGGTCTGTTCGGTCATGACGGCCTGTCTAGCAGTCTGATTCGTCGCGCTGCCGGGAATTCCGGCTCATGGGCGGTCAGCCCAGGCGCCACACCGTGGTGGTCTTCACCGCCGTGTCCTCCAGGTCCGCCACCACCGGCACCTGGTAGGCCGCCACCGCCGTGAACCGCTCCCGCGGCAGGTAGGCCCGCCCCGGGTCCCCGACGATCACGGTGGCCCCGCGCGCCGCCGCCCGCTCCAGGAACGGCAGGAAGCGCGCGGCCATGGCCCGTTCGTAGAACACGTCCCCGGCCAGCACCACCTCGGCCGGCGCGCCGTCCCCGTCCACCAGGTCCACCAGCGCGCCGTCCACCCGCACGCCGTTGGCCTCGGCGTTCAGGCCGATCGCGGCCACCGCGTAGGCGTCGATCTCGGCCGCCCGGACGGACGTGGCGCCGCGCAGCGCAGCCGCAACCCCGACCAGTCCGGACCCGGCCGCGATGTCCAGCACCGCGCGACCGTCGACCAGTTCGGGGTGGTCCAGGACGTAGCGCGCGACCGCCACCCCGCCGGCCCAGGCGAACGCCCAGAACGGCGGCGGCAGTCCGACCTCGCCGCGCTCGCGCTCGGTGGTCTCCCACAGGGCGATCGCCTCCTGCGCCATGTGGAGGCGGATCTCGGGCACGAAGGGGACGGGCGACAGCGCGGTCTCCCGCCGGATGAAGGCGAGGTCAGCGTCCACCTGAAGAGTTCGCAGCTCAGTCGGCATGCCCGCAGCATAGGGCCACGGCGGCGGACCGATGCCCGACCGGCGGCCTTCCGGTTGGCCCCTCTCCTCGGAGTCCGGGAAGCTCCGGCCGCATCACAGTCCGGGAAGCTCCGGGCCGCATCACGATCCGGATGCGCCGAACGGGGGCGCGGCTGGACGTCCCACCGGATGGCCGTCTACATTTCTGTAGACGTCGGAGGCGCACGGCATCACCCCCCGGACAGCCGTGCGCCTCCGACCTCCTGTCGGCTACCGCGGCGCTCGTCGGCGCCCCACCGGCTCAACCGCGCTCGTCGACCACCCGCTTGATCTTCCCGACCGAGCGCTCCAGCGTGTACGGCTCCACCACCTCGGCCGCGACCGTCACGCCCACGCCGTCCTTCACCGCACGGACGATGGCCGCCCGCGCCGCCGCCCGCTGCTCGGCCGGCGCCTCCGGGCGGGCCTCCACCCGCACCGTCATGTGGTCCAGCCGCCCCTGTCGGGTCAGCCGCAGCTGGAAGTGCGGGGCGACGCCCGGGGTGCGCAGCAGGATCTCCTCGATCTGGGTCGGGAAGACGTTCACCCCGCGCAGGATGATCATGTCGTCGCTGCGCCCGGTGACCTTCTCCATCCGGCGGAAGGACGGCCGTGCGGTGCCGGGCAGCAGCCGGCTGAGGTCACGGGTGCGGTAGCGGATGACCGGCAGGGCCTCCTTGGTGAGCGAGGTGAAGACCAGTTCGCCGCCCTCGCCCTCCGGCAGCACCTGGTCGGTGAAGGGGTCGACGACCTCCGGGTAGAAGTGGTCCTCCCAGATGTGCAGTCCGTCCTTGCTCTCCACGCACTCCTGGGCGATGCCGGGGCCGACCACCTCGGAGAGGCCGTAGATGTCGACGGCGTGCAGGTCGAGCCGGTCCTCGATCTCGCGCCGCATCTCCTCGGTCCAGGGCTCGGCGCCGAAGATGCCGACCTTCAGCGAGCTGGCGCGCGGGTCGACGCCCTGGTTCTCGAACTCGTCCAGCAGGGTCAGCAGGTAGGACGGGGTGACCATGATGATCTCGGGCCGGAAGTCCTGGATCAGCTGGACCTGGCGGGCGGTCATGCCGCCGGAGGCCGGGATGACGGTGCAGCCGGCCCGCTCGGCGCCGTAGTGCGCACCCAGCCCCCCGGTGAACAGCCCGTAGCCGTAGGCGATGTGCACCTTGTCGCCGGGCCGGCCGCCGGCCGCGCGGATCGAGCGGGCGACCACGTCGGCCCACATGGACAGGTCGTTCTCGGTGTAGCCGACCACGGTCGGGCGCCCGGTGGTGCCGCTGGAGGCGTGGATCCGGCGGACCCGCTCCATCGGGACGGCGAACATGCCGAAGGGGTAGCCCTCGCGCAGGTCGGCCTTGGTGGTGAAGGGGAAGCGGGCGAGGTCGTCCAGGGTGCGGCAGTCCTCGGGGCGCACGCCGGCCGCGTCGAACCTGCGGCGGTAGAGCTCGACGTTGTCGTACGCGTGCCGCAGGGTGGCCCGGAGCCGGTCGAGCTGGTGGGCGCGCAGTTCGTCGACGCTCATCCGCTCCCCGGTGTCCAGGAGTGCGGGTGGAATCGGCTCCCCCAGACGTCGACGCGGGTCGGGTGCGCTGGCGGTCATCGTCGCTCCTTCGCAGGTCGGCCGATCCAGGAGGCCCAACCGATCGTTCGGTCAGGGCAAGCCCAGGCCAAGTAATCCAGCACCCGAACCGCCTGTCAAGGGATCGCGCAAGGGTCCCGGAATGCGAAGTTCCGGCACCTTCGTACCAGGATCGCTCCACCCGCTTGGCTGGCCGATATGAAAATCATTACGGAATTTTGACCCGTAGGCGGCCGCTTCCGGCCCGGACGCATGGTTCAGTAGTGCGGCTTCTCCCCTGCACCCCGGAGTGATCACCTTGGCCTCGACTCCTGCGCTGGTCAGCGCGCTGCGCGAGCTCGGCGACCGGCCCGCCGTCGTCGCCGACGGGCGCGCGATCAGCGGCATCGGCCTGCTGCTCGGCGTCTCCCCGCCGGGCGGCCTGCCCCGGGCCCTCGCCGAACGCGTCGCCGAGCACGCCGCGCTGCCGCCCTCCGCCGCCCGCACCGCCGAACAGCGGCTCCGGCACTGGGCGGGCGTCCTCGGCCCGCCGCCGATCCGGCACACCGTGCTGCACCCCGCCACCGACCTCGCCGTCGAACTCGCCCTGGCCACCCTGCTGGCCGGCGGCACCGTGCACTGCGCCGACCCCGAACAGCGGGCCGACGAGCAGCTCGCCGCCCTCGCCACCAACGGCACCACCCACCTCAGCCTGCCCTCCGCCCTGCTCTGGCGGCTCAGCCGGCAGCCCGGCCTCACCGAGCACGACCTCAGCGCGCTGCGGCTGGTCCTGCACGTCGGACCCGAGCCCCGCCAGGACGACGTGTACGCCGCCGTCGACGCGCTCGGCGCCGTCCTCGCCCACGTCCGCGCCCCGCACAGCCAGGCCGAGGCCGCTGACCGCCGGCTGCGCGCCGACGCGCAGGCCGCCACCGCCGCCGCCTGGAAGCACAGCATCGGCGTCACCGCCGAGCAGGTCACCGAGTTCGGCGCCCACCTCGACCGGGCCGTCCTCACCTCGCTGCTGCACGCCCTCCAGCAGGCCGGCGTCCTCACCGACTCCGCGCACGGCTGCTCCGAGCCCGAACTCCTCGCTACCGCCCTGGTCACCCCCGCCCAGCGCCCCCGGGTCGGCCGCTGGCTGGACGCCCTCGCCCGGCACGGCCTGATCGCCCGCCAGGACGGCGGCGCCCAGGGCCCGACCTTCCACGGCGCGCCCGAAGTCAGCGCCGCCGAGGTCCGCGACGCCTGGCGCCCCGCCGTCGAGGCCTGGGCCGACGGGCTCGGGCCGGCCGCCGCCCTCGACCGGGCACGGCGCGGCGCGCTGCGGCTGCCCCGGCTGATCACCGGCGAGGAGGCGCCCCGTCCGGCCGCCGCCCCGGTCCGCTGGGCCGCCTCCCGCGGCTACCTCGGCGCCGCCGTCGGCGCCCTGGTGCGCGGCACCGCCGAGGCCCACGACGGGACGGAGCCGCTGCGGGTGCTCGAACTCGACCGCGACGGCGCCGAGACCGCGATCACCCGCGCCCTGGCCGCCCGCCCCCGGCAGAACGCCGAGCACCACCTCGCCCCCGACGGCGGCCGCTACGACGTCGTGGTCGCCACCGCGACCGGACGGCCCGAGGAGGAGGTCCCGGCCCTGGTCGACCTGCTCTCCCCCGGCGGACGGCTGCTGCTGCTCGCGCCCACCGTCGAACAACTCGACGTGCTGATCACCGGCGACGCGCGCGGCCTGACCGCCCACCCGGCCGAACGCTGGCGGACCGCGCTCACCGCGGCCGGCTGCCCGACCGTACTCACGCTGCCGGAGGACGGGCACCCGATGGGGCTGCTGGGGCAGCGGCTGTTCGCCGCCCGAGTGGACTGACGCCGAGCCACGGCTGCCGAGCCACGGCTACCATCGGGCCCATGGTCGCTTCCGTGCGCTCGATCCGCTCCCGGGCCTCACTGGGCTCGATCGCCTCCATCGGTTCCATCGGCTCGCTGCTGTCGATCGGCTCGGTCGGCTCGGTGCTCTCCGTCGGGTCGGTCGGCAGCGTGCTGTCGATCGGCTCGGCCGGCTCGGTCTTCAGCGCGCTGTCGGCGTGCTCCTGGCTGAGCGTCGGCTCGCTGCTGTCGGTGCGCTCGCGCTGGTCGGTACGGGGGCTCCGGGCGGTGCGCTCGTTCCGGGCGGTGCGCCCGGCCGGCCCGTGCGGTCAGCTGGTGGGCAGGGGGCCGCGCCCGGGTCGCGGGCCGTCCGGGAGCGGGCGGTGACGTCCCGGCACCCGGATGCGGGCGGCCCGTGAGCGACTCGTGAAGCCCGGATCACACGGCACCACCCGATCCGTACCATTTCGATACCGAAGCCCGGATGAGCTGCGGGAATCCTCGCCCCGCAGGGCGGTCCCCGGGTAGGCTCCGGCATGTCCTCCGGGCCCTCGCCCGGGCGGCCCTCGCGCCGCCCGTACCGCGTTCCGGGGGCACCTCCCCGCGGGCCATTCGGTGGGCTCCGCGCACTCGACACCGCGCGCCAGGGCAGTCGCGCGAACGGCGAAGGGCATCGCATTGGCGGATCGGCTCACCGGAGGAGACTCCTCGCTGCTGCGGCGGATCAACGCCGCGGTCACCCTTCGGGCGCTGCGGGCCGGCCACTCCGTGACCCTCACTCAGCTCGTCGGCGAGACCGGACTCTCCCGGCCGACCGTCGAGGGCGTGATCGAGGGTCTGGTCGAGACCGGACTGGTGGCCGAGGTCGAACAGCCCCGCGAGGACGGCCAGTCGGGCACCGGCCGCCGCGGCCGCCCGGCCCGCTGGTTCCGCTTCCGCGCCGAGGCCGGGCACATCCTCGGCATCGAGATCGGCGTGCACGGCATCCGGGTCATCCTCGCCGACCTCACCGGCGAGGTGGTGGGCAGTCACTTCAAACCGGTGGACGAGACCCTGGACGCCGAGGACCGGCTCTCCGCCGTCCGCACCGCCGTCGCCGAGGTGCTGCGCAAGGCCGGGATCTCCCGGGACAACCTGTGGGCTGTCGGCACCGGCACCCCCGGCATCGTGGACCGCGAGGGCACCGTCCAGCTCGGCACCGCGATGCCCGGCTGGACCGGCCTGGACCTCGGCGCCCGGCTGCGGCGCTCGTTCCGCTGCCCGGTCCTGATCGAGAACGACGCCAACCTCGCCGCCATCGCCGAGCACTGGCAGGGCGCGGCACTCGGCGCCGACGACGTGGTCTTCGTGATGGCGGGCCTGAGCCCCGGCGCCGGCTCGCTGATCAACGGCAAGCTGCACCGCGGCTACGGCGGCGCGGCCGGCGAGATCGGCGCGCTGCACCTGCTCGGCCAGGAGGTCACCCCGGAGAGGCTGCTCTCCACCACCGGCAAGCCGCTCAACCCGCTGGACGAGGCGGCGGTCGCCCGGGTGCTGCGGCTGGCCCGGGAGGGCGACGAGGTGGCCAAGGTCGCCATGGACCGCTTCCTGACCCGTCTGGTGCAGGGCGTCGCGGCGCTGGTGCTGGCCATCGACCCGCAGCTGGTGGTGATCGGCGGCTGGGCCGCCGGACTGGACGGCGTGCTGGAGCCGCTGCGCGAACGGCTGGCCCAGTTCACTCTGCGCGCCCCCGAGGTGGCGCTGGCGGCGCTGGGTTCGGAGGTCGTCGCGATGGGCGCCCTGCGGGTCGCCCTGGACCACGTCGAGGACCAGCTCTTCGCCGTCGACCCGCCCCGTCTCTGACCGGCTCCGGGCCCGGACCCCCTACCCCTTCAACGGCAACGGCAACGGCCCGGACGCCACTTGGGCGCCCGGGCCGTTGCCCGAGGGTGTCGGGAGATGGTTCAGGAGGCGGTGCGGACCTCGGCCGCCGCGCCGACCGGGGTGACCTCGACCAGGCCGGCCTCGCCGAAGGTCAGCTTGCAGGTGTCCGCCCGGTAGGTGGCGACGGCGAGCGCCACCAGCCGGCCCGCCGAGGCGTACTGGGTGGTCATGACCAGCACCGGGGTGCCCGGGGGGCGCTCCAGCAGCAGAGCCTCCTCGGCCTCGGCGACACCGAGCTCGACGGCGCGGGACTCGCCGTCCACCTCCAGTCGCTCCAGCTGGCGCAGCACCGAACGGGCGCGGTCGCTCTCGGCCCGGAAGCCCGGCAGGTGCGGCAGCGCGGAGGCCGGGACGTGCAGCGACTCGCAGGCCATCGCACGGCCCTCGACCAGTCGGACCCGACGGACGGTGTGCACGGTGGCGCCCTCGGCGATGCCCAGGTTCTTGGCCAGCTGCGCGGAGGCGGGGGCGGTGGCGCAGTCGACCGTGCGCCAGGCCTGGCTACGGCCGGCGCCGGGCCAGCCCTCCTCCTGCCGGTTCACCGGGACGCCGACCCGCGGGGCGGCGATCAGGGTGCCGATCCCCCGGCGGCGGACCAGGCGGCCCTCCAGCTCCAGCTGGTCGAGCGCCTGTCGCAGCGTGGCCCGGGCCACCCCGAAGCGGGCGGCGAGCTCGCGCTCGTTCGGCAGGACCTGGCCGGTGGAGAACTCCGAGTCGATGGCCCGCAGCAGCACCGTGCGCAGGTGCCAGTACTTCGGTTCCGGCACCGACGAAAGCTGTCCTGTCGTTCCCACCGTGTCCTCCACCCTGCTTCTGTCCGCCCTGACGAGGAGGGCGGATCCCCGGCCCGCTGCCCGCTGTTGCGGCAGGTGGGAGAGCGGGCCTTTATCCGTCCTTCTTTATTAAAGGTCCTTGCAGTAAGCGACCCTAGGTGTTGCGTCCGGAGATGGTCAAGACCAATGGTGCGGCTTGATGCGGCCGTCGCGGAGGTTCATGCTGCGTTCACGACAGCTGTTTTCCGGCGGCCCGACACCGCCTGCGGCAGCGCGTCACGCTTCGGCGCGGGCGAGGCCAGTCGGTAGGCTGCCCGGGTGATCGTGGTGACGAGTGTGAATGTGAACGGAATCCGGGCGGCGGCCAAGAAGGGCTTCGTCGAATGGCTGGCCGGAACCGAGGCGGACGTGATCTGCCTCCAGGAGGTGCGCTCCGAGCCCGGGCAGCTGCCCGTCGAACTGCGCGACCTGGACGGCTGGCACGCGGTCTGGGCCCCCTCCGCCACCAAGGGCCGGGCCGGCGTCGCCATCCTCTCCCGCCAGGAGCCGCAGCGCACCGTCATCGGATTCGGGTCGGAGGAATTCGACAATTCGGGCAGGTACGTCGAAATCGACCTGCCCGGCCTGACCATCGCCAGCCTCTACCTCCCCTCCGGCGAAGTCGGCACCGAGCGCCAGGACGAGAAGGAACGCTTCATGGCGGAATTCCTCGGCCACCTCACCGCCCTGCGCGCCCGCGCCGCCGCCGACGGCCGCGAGGTCGTGGTCTGCGGCGACTGGAACATCGCCCACCGCCCCGAGGACCTCAAGAACTGGAAGGCCAACCAGAAGTCCGCCGGCTTCCTCCCCGAGGAACGCGCCTGGCTCTCCCGCGTCTACGACGAGGCCGGCTACGTCGATGTCGTCCGCGCCCTCCACCCCGACCGCACCGGCCCCTACTCCTGGTGGTCCTACCGCGGCCGCGCCTTCGACAACGACTCCGGCTGGCGGATCGACCTGCATTGTACAACGCCCGGCATCGCCGCCAGGGCGGTCGAGGCCTACGTCGAGCGAGCCGCCACCCATACCGAGCGCTGGTCCGACCACGCCCCCGTCACCGTGGTGTACAACCACGACTTCTGACCGCCCACCGGGCTGGCGAGGCCGCCCGTGCGCCGTAGGAGCCCTGGGCGGGGAGAGCAACCGCTCCCCGCCCAGAGCTCCTGACTTTCCGACCGCGTGAAGCGCACCGCCCGGCCGCACCCAGACCGGGCCGGCGTCGCCGTCCTCGCCGTGCCGGGCGGATCACCCTGCGGCGGCGGGGAGCACCCGCCGAGAGCGAGAGCGGTCGTGGGACCCAGGCGGATCACCCCCGCGTCGGCGGGGAGCACGGCGAAGTCCCCTACGAGGACTGCCAGCTGGACGGATTGTCGGCAACGGCTGAAAACGGGCCGGTTTCGGCGGTTCAGTTGTGGGCCATCCATGGTCTCGCGGATGGTTGTCAGTTGTTGTCGTCGGTGGGGACGCGTCCGAGTTCGCGTCCTCGCATGCGGTAGGACTCGCCTTTGAGGGAGTGGACCTCGGCGTGGTGGACGAGGCGGTCGATCATGGCGGCGGCGACGGTCTCGTCGCCGAAGACCTCTCCCCAGCGCCCGAAGGGTTTGTTCGAGGTGACGATCACGCTCGCGCGCTCGTATCTGTTCGAGATCAGCTGGAAGAACAGGTTCGCGGCCTCGGCCTCGAACGGGATGTAGCCCACTTCATCGACCACGATCAGCGGGTAGCGGCCCAGCTTGACGAGTTCCTCCTGGAGCCGGCTGGCCTGGTGGGCGGCGGCCAGCCGGTCGACCCACTGGGCGGCGGTCGCGAAGGCGACCCTGTGTCCTGCCTGGCAGGCCCGGATGGCGAGCCCGGTGGCCAGGTGCGTCTTGCCCGTGCCCGGCGGCCCCAGGAAAATCGCGTTCTCCCGGGCGGCTATGAAGTCCAGTGTGCCCAGATGGGCGAGCTGCTGGCGCGTCAGACCACGCAGGTGGGCGAGGTCGAGCTCCTCGAGGGGCTTGATCGCGGGGAATCGGGCGGCACGGATGCGGCCCTCTCCTCCGTGGCTGTCGCGGGCGGAGACCTCGCGCTGCAAACAGGCGACAAGGTATTCGAGGTGGGTCCAGGACTCGGCCTCGGCGCGTTCGGCCAGGCGCTCGGCGGCGTCCAGCAGGGCCGGGGCCTTCATCGCGCGGGCGAGGAAGGCCAGGTCGGCGGCGGTCTGCCGGCCGGTGCGAGCGCAATGGTCCTCAGCAGGTCGCTTGTTTGTGGCGGCGGTGGTGCTCCGGTCGGCAGGGGCGGTGGTCGGGGTCATCAGGGATCTTCCTTTCCGGCTCCGCCCTCGATGAGAGTGAAGACGCGGTCGTAGGTGGCCAGCTCGCGCTGCTCGACCTCGATGCCGAGACCGTCGGGCGCCAGGAGCCGGGCCTGGGCCGCGGTGCGTGCGCGGGCGGTGTGCTGCTGGTGGACCTGGTCGCGCAGGCTCCCCCAGCGGCTGGGTCAACGTCGACGACGTCACCGTCACCCCCTCCGCGCCCAACGACCCGCAGCTCAGCTCGTCCAACGCCACCGTCACCGCGCTGTTCAACTGGGCCAAGACCAAGGCGAACTCCTTCGCCACCCAGCCGGGCGCCAGCGGCCCGATCAACGGTGATCCCAACAAGCAGGGCGTCTACTCCAACACCGTCTGGGCCGGCTACCCCTTCCGCCCCTACTACTACTCCCGCGACTTCGCCCACCAGTTGGTCGGCGCGCACCTGCTCGGCCTCGACGCCGCCAACAAGACCATGCTGCGCTCCTTCGCGGCCTCCGCCACCCCCGCCCAGGGCTACGACCCGTACTGGTCCGTCAACTTCGACGCCAAGACGCCCGGCGCGATCGACTACAACAGCCCGACCTCCTTCGTCCGCGAGCTCCCCGCCGCCTTCGAACTCACCCAGAAGGTCAACGACGCCTACACCTGGACCGGCGACACCGACTACCTCAACGACCCGGCCCTGTCCACGTTCGTCGCCAACACCGTCGGTCCGTACGTCAGCGGGCACACCGGCCCGATCGACAACGGCGGAACACCCATCGCCCAGGCCACCAGCGGCGACATCTTCCAGGGCGTGGCCAGCTACAACGAGAACGGCGCCACCCTCGCCGAATCCGGCGACGCCATCGGCTCCCAGTACCAGGCCTACCTGGCCGCCGCCGCCCTCGCCAAGGCCAAGGGCGACACCACCGGCGCCACCACGTACGCCAACAACGCGGCGCAGCTGAAGAGTTACTACAACTCCACCTGGAGCGTCGACCCCGCCAACCCCGCCAACGTGGTGCGCGCCTACGACGTCAACGGCACCGCCCACACGGACTGGGCAAGGAGAACTCCTGGTTCATGCCGCTGAAGGGCATCATGGACCCCGGCACCCGGCAGACCAGCTACCTCACCTTCATCGACGCCCAGGCCTCCGGCCCCGGCGCCCCGGACAACCTCGAAGCCGACACCTACCTGCCCGACGTCTTCTTCGCCCACAACATGAGCGCCACGGGCTGGAAGTGGATGCAGTACGTCTACGGCAACGTCAACGCCTCGCGCGGCAGCTTCCTCAACGCCGACTACCCCGAGATCTCCTACACGCTCCTCAGCCAGACCGTCCAGGGTCTGATGGGCGTCCAGCCCGACGCCGCCGACCAGTCGCTGACCACCACGTCCCAGCTCCCGGGTGACATCGGCTGGCTCCAGCTCGCCTCCATCCCGGTCGGAGGCGACACGGTGACCCTGCGCCACGACGGCGCCGCCACGTCCACGCTCACCAACACCTCCGCCACCGGAAGCCTCACCTGGACGGCCCGGTTCCCCGGCAACCACACCGGCATCACCGTAAACGGGACCACCCAGCCCGCCCAGACCATGACCGTCGACGGCACCACCTACACCTACGCCACCGTCACCGTCACCGCCGGCCGGACCGCAGTCGTCCAGGTCACCGGCTGATGTCCTCCCTCAGCCCCTGACCCACGGCGGGGCCGCCACCCTGAAGCGGCCCCGCCGTGCCCGCACGTCCAGCGGAACGGCGCAACATCCCACGGCCGGGTGCGTGGCAGGCGCGGTCACGCAGAAGGGGTCCCGTCCCTCGCCACCGCGCCTGCCGGAGCACTGGGTCAGCAGGCGAGCACCGGTGCCGCCCAGTCGACGTGGTCGCCTCCGTTGCCGTCGGCGACCACCAGGCGCAGAGTGGTGGCTCCGGCGGGGTCGACGCTCAGCTGCCTTGCCGGATCGACGCCGGTGAGCAGGCCGCTGGCGGCGAAACCCGCCCCGGCTCCCGACCAGCCCCTGCTGGACGGACGCGCCCGGAATCGCTGGCCCACTGGACGATTGTCACGTCTGGCCAAGCGGCTGGGCGGGCATACCACCGATATTCGGCGACGGGCCCGGCTGCAACTCCCCCACGAGTTCAACCGGACCCCCGCCGGCCACCGGGCCTGGGCGCGACTCCCCCCACGGAGCAGCGGCCGGGCCCGCATCCTGCTCAACCAGCGACACGCAGCGTACATGTCATCTCTACCCAACGCTACCTCGCGGCCGGGGTCGCCTGCCCCAACCTGGTACCGGCCACCATGACGTCCCATGATGCGCACAATTCCTCACCGCAAGAGGCTGGCCACCGCGGCCTCGGCACATCCGAACTCGGTACGGCTCGGTGCTGACCCGCCCACTCGGGGCGGTTGCGGAGAACTCGGTGGAGAAGCCCGTCGCGCTGGGCGGACTCGGGGTGGGAACCGCCATCACCTCCACCGCACTGCTCGTCGTACTCGTAGTACTGGTCGGCTACCAGACACGCACCGAGCGCCGGCAAACCCGCACGGTCGAGGTCGCTCCCTCAACCGTCGAGTAGCACGATCACCGGTCCGCCCACAGACGGTCCACGGCTCGGTCCGTGGGGGCGCTCAAGGCGACCTTCAGCTGAGCCCGTTCGTCGGACAGACCGATGCCGCATTGCTGCTCCGGATGTGGTGGAAGGGCTGAACCGTCGAGTGGGCGTCGAGTCTGATCACGTTGATCGCGGTGGCCGAGAAGGCGTGTTTGAGGTGGACTTTCGGCAGGCTGTGGCTGGTCCCTGGAGACGCAGATCACCAACGGCGACCACGTCGAGGCCGACCACGACTGCACCACCGACCAATAGCACCACCGCTTTGGGGGCGGCCCGGACACCGGGCCGCCCCGCAGCGATACGGAGCACGCCCCCAGGGGGCGGATCAGCCGCGGGCGGCACTGCGGCGGCGGAGGCGAAAGCCCAGGACGACGAGCACGACAGCGACGACCGCGGTGCCGACGCCAGCCCAGGTGGCGGCGGTCGAGCCGTCGTCGTACGCGGAGCCCTTCGCCCGGGCGCTGGACGTCGCGGTGGCGGTCGCGGGACCGGGGGTGGTCGGATCGGGGGTGATGGCGCCGGTGGGGGCGGGGGCCGTCGGGCTGGTGGTGGGGCCGAGGGTGACGACCGGGGACGGGGCGGCGGTCGGCCCGGCGGTGGGGGCTGTGGTGGGCATGGACCCGATCGGGTCGGTGATGGCGGCGGCTGCCACGTCGAGTTCGCGTTCGACGTGGCCGAGGTCGGGGAACGCGCAGTCGACGGTGATCTTCCAGTGACCGGCCGGCAGGATCTCCCGGGTGGTGTAGCTGCCGGGGTGGCCGGGGAGGGCGACCAGGCGCCAGGGGCCCACCGTGCGCCCGTCGGAGGAGGTGGCGGCGAGCGAGCCGGCGAACCCCTCGGTGACCGGGTCGTGGTCGTTCTCGAAGCTGGCGATGGTGGTGACGTGCCCGTTGTCCGCCCCGGTGATCTCCAGGTGGACGGTGTCGCCGTGGGCGGAGGCGGGGACGGCGGCGGGTGCGAGAACGACCGTCCCGGCGACGGCCAGGGCGGCGGCGATGGAACGGATACGCATGGCGGTGCTTCCTCGTGCGGTGAGTGGGAGGGCCGGGTGCGGCCGCCGGGGGTTCACGGCGGCCGCACCCGGCCGATCGGTCCTACCTGCGGTCAGCGGACCTGTCCGGGGTCAACGGACCGAGCGGGCCGGCCGGCTTTCCTGGGGTCAGGAGACCTTCTGCAGCGACCAGTTCTGGAAGGCCTGGCCGTTGGGCTGCTGGAGCTCCAGCAGCCAGCCGCCGTAGTACCAGCGGTTGCTGATGCCGAGGACCAGCGAGGTGCCCTGGGCGGTGAGGGTGACGCCGCCGTTGGAGGAGTTCACCTGCCACTTCTGCGCGGCCGCGTCGGAGCAGGGCTGCTGGGCGACGTACTGGCCGGCCACCGCGGTGCCGCCCAGCTGGAGGCACTTGTCGGAGCGCACGGACTTGATCCGCAGGGTGCCGGAGCCGGCGTCCTCGAAGGTCCACTTCTGGTTGGCGTAGCCGGTGCGCTGGTAGGCGATTGCGGGGGTGCCGTCGTTGAGCGAGCTGCCCCACAGGTCGGCGGCCTGGCCGGTGAGCCCGTTCAGCATGGTGTAGTGGGTGCCGGGCTGGGGCTTGCCGGAGTCGGCGGTGGTCTTGAAGGTGACGGTGCGGCCCGGCTTGGAGACCTTGCCGACGGCGTCACGGGAGGCGATGGCCACCTTGTACTGGGTGCCCGGGGCGAGCCGGACCAGGCCGACCACGGTGGTGTGGACGGTGCCGACGGACTGGCCGTTCAGCAGGACGTCGTAGCCGCTGGCGCCGTTGGCGGCCGGCCAGCTCAGCATGGCCGAGCTCTGGGTGACCTGGCTGACCGTCACGTCAGGACCGGTGGAGCCGGTGGTGGAGGTGGCGGTCGGGGACGGCGTGGCGGTCGGCGAAGCGGTGCCGGTGGCCGTCGGGGACGGCGAAGCGGTCGGCGAAGCGGTGCCGGTGGCCGTCGGGGACGGGGACGGCGTGGCGGTCGGCGAGGAGGTGCCGGTGGCCGTCGGGGTCGGGGACGGCGTGGGGGTCTTGGTGGGTGTGGTGGTCGGGGTGGGCGAGGGGCTCGCGGTCTTGGTCGGGGTGGGGGTCGGGTTCGGGTTCGGGCCGGTGCCGCCGCCCGCGATCAGGAAGCGGTTGTTGGCGACGTTCCAGTGCGAGGCGAGGTAGCTGCCGGGCTTGGGATCGGTGCTGAAGTAGTTGTCGTGGGTGCAGTCGAGCCGGTCGGCGTGCGCCTTGTCCGGGCAGACGAGCTGCATCTTCGGGTAGTACGGGGCGTCCGAGTAGCACATCAGGTCGTAGTCGTAGACGCAGTGGCCGCCCTTGCTGGAGTCGGGTGCGCTGTCGTTGACGGCGCCCAGGTTGTGGCCGAGTTCGTGCGCGGCGGCGAAGCCGCCCCAGCAACCCGAGTCGGTACGGCCGTACGAGGGGCCGAAGTTACTCTGGTTGTCCTTGCCGGGACGATCGTCACCGTCGAAGGTACCGATGCCGCAGTACACCTGGGCGTCGGTGAACATCATGTACTTGCGGTCCTTGCGGTTGAACCCCTGCTTGGCGAGCGCGTTGTTCTGCGCGTTGAAGTCCTTGATGTCGGCGTCGGAGATCTGGACGTTCAACACCGAGGCCGTGCAGTCGGAGTCGGTGACGAAGCGGACGTGCCGCTCGCCGCCGGTCTCCTGGGCGCTGGCGTTGTAGATGGTGTCGACGTCGGCGGCCCACTTCTTGAACGAGGCCGAGTATTGGGCATAGCGGTCGTTGCCCGGGGCGTGGACGTACACCGCCTGGACGCGGTTGCCGCTGGTGCCGTCACCGTCGCAGACGACGGTCGAGCCGCCCGCGGCCGCGCCGGCGGCCGCGTTCTGCTGCGGGGTGTCGGCGGCCGCGTCGCCGAGCAGGGCCTTGCTTCCGGCGTCCAGGGCCGGCGCGCCGCCCTTCAGCAGGTCGGCGGCAGCCGGCGGCTGGGCGTTGGCGGGCGGGGTCAGCGGGGCGGGTTGGGCGGCGGCCGCGGCCACCGGGGCGACGTCCTTGTGGATGTCGACGCCCTTCGGCGGGGCATCGGGGCCGTGGCTGCAGAGCGAACCACCGCTGACCTGCAGCTGTCCGGCACAGCGGTCGTCGGTGGCCAGGGTCAGGCCGGAGTAGACGAGGCCGCGCTCGGGCTGGTCCTTGGGTATTTCCTTGAGCGGCGTCGCCTTGGTGTCGTGCTTCGGGGTCGGCGCCTGGGTGCCGCTCTCGGCGGAGCCGGTCTCCCCCTCGTCGTCGCTGACCAGGCCGACCGTCTGGCCCGCCCCGAGATCGTCGGCCGACGCCACGGCCGTGTTGCGCGAGGGTGAGTCCAACGCCGTCTGGAGGCCCAGCGCGCCCGCGAGCATGCCGGCCGCGACCGCCAGGCTGACCAGTGCCGTCCTGCGGGTCGAGCGCTTCTGCCGGCGACGGCGACGCTCGCTGCTTCGGTGTCCCATTCACGTTCCTTTCCTGGTGCGAGGGCCCGGGGTGTCCCTCTGGGTTGCCCGCGCCTGCGGCGGGCTCGCTTCCTTGCCCGCGTCGGGCTGGTGCCGGCCGCTCGCGGCGGCGTGGGGCGGGTGCGACATGGGCGGCTGTCAGAAGGCCGCCAGGCCGCCTCTTCCCGACCCGGCCCGACCGCCGGCACTGTCGTGGCGAACAGCGGCCCGGGCAACGGGAGTTCGGCACCACCCGGCGCCGTTTTGGCTACTTGCGGATGGTCAGGCTGTACTTGCTGCCGCTGTGGCCGGTGACGTCGATCGTGGTACCGGACCCGGCGTTGGAGCCGAAGGTGGCGTCATCGAGTTCGTGCCCTCCGCTGCCACCGGAGTCGGGGACGGGCGCCCAGGTCGCAGCCGACGCCGAGTCGGAACCGTCGGTCAGATCCACACCGCCACCGATCACGGTCGCGGCGCCCAGAGCGGCGCTGGTGATGCCTTCAGGACGACGGTGACGTCCCATGGTTGTTCTCCCTCCTCATCCGAACTGGCGACAACTCGCTGTGCCTGGCCGATCGTAGGGGCGGTGATGTGGCCGAAATCAGTCCTCGAAGACGCGGCTAACCAAGCCCTAACGTTCCGCTTAACCCGTGATCGACGGGAACGCCCGGCCGACTGACGTGGCGGTTCGTCGACGAGCCGTGATCACGCTTCCTGGAGTCCGCCCACGGCACAGCCCCGTTCGCCGGTCACCCCAGGGTGAACAGGAAGCTGCTGGAGTGGTAGTAATCGGGCAGCTGGACCAGGGTTGATCCGACGCGGGGTGGGTCGTCCTTCGGCCACTGCTCCGGGCCGAGCAGATGGGAGGCGTCCTCGCTCGACGGCACCGACGGCACGAACCACAGCCGGACGGCACCGGTTTTGGCGTCCGGATCGAACCGCCAGACCTGCTGCGCGCGTTGCTTACCGGCCCGGCAGCTTCGGAGGGCGACCGCGACAAGGTTCCCGCCGGCGGTCGTTCCGTCGAGGCACATTCCCGTGCCGACGTTGCGGAGCTGGTAGGTGTCCTGATCGGCCGCCAGACGTTCCCACCGCTGGGACGCCTGGCCGGTGCACTGTTGGAGCTGCAGCGGGCTGTCGGCGCTCTTGTCGGTGATGCCGACGCAGAGCCCCGAGCTCCTGTTGACGAGCGGGAGGCCAATCGGCTGGCTTGGTGGTGGTGCCACGGCCACCGTCGGTGGCGGGGGCGAGGGGGTGGCCGGCGGCGAGTGCAAAATGGTCACCGGCCCCGCGCTCGCGGGGCTCGTGGAGGGTGCTGACTCCGTAGAACCGGGGAGCGGGAGGGTGCCGGCCGGCGGAGGGTGTGTTCCCGCCGAGTCGACGGTCATGAGCACCACTCCGGCGATGACCAGCGCTACCACCGCGCCCGCCCCGACGGCGGCGAAGGACGTCAGTGCGCGTCGCCCACCGGGGCGACGGCCATCTGCATGCGGCGTACGTGCTCGGGTGCGAGGGGCGGACCGTCGTGCGTGTTCCTCCCCGATCAGGCGTGCCAGTTCGGCGTCCGTGGCTGCATGAGTCACCGAATCTGACATCTCTTCTCCATCCCACGATGGGTTCCCTGTCGAACGATCGCCAGGTGGCGTGGTAGCGGTGCGGCAGATCGCCAGGCGTTCCCGCGTGCACGTGGCAGCCCGCCGCCCGCGCGTCGAGGTGAGTCGCTCGGAGCAGCAGGCTGTGACGCGATGCTTCCTGGCCCGCGCTGCGTACTGGGCACCGGCACGAACTGATGGATGTCCTGGCGCCGGACGTGGTCATGGTCGCCGACATCCGGGTGGCGTTCGGGTTCGGCTCCAGGGCGGCGGGCAGCGCCCTTCGGGCGGTGAGTGCCCTGGCCTGCGGCGGGCTACTTTCCTCTCCTCCGCCGGACTCGTGCTGGCCGCTCGCGGTGGGGCGGGCGCGGCGCGGGCGGCTGCCAGAAAAACGCCAGACCGCCCCTGTCCGGCCGCCGAACGGGGTCGAGGCCGACAGCGCTCGGACGGCAGGGTTCGGCACAACCCCATGCCGCTTCGGCTTACTTGCGGATGGTCAGCGTGTACTTGCTGCCGCTGTGACCGGTGACGTCGATCGTCGCGCCGGACTCGGCGTCGCTGTAGTGGGTGACGGCGTTGGCGCCGAAGCCGAAGGTGGCGTCGTTGAGTTCGTGCCCCCCGCAGCCACCGGAGCCGGGGCGGGCGTCCTGGACGCGGATGGGCCCGTTGCCGGTGGCGATGGCGGTGTCGACGGTGTAGATCAGGACCCCTGTGGCGCAGGCGTTGCTGTCGACGCCCTGCTTGGTGCGGACCTCGGCGACGACGGCGCGGGTGGGGCTGGTCTTGACGACAGCGATCTTCTTGCCGCCCTTCGTCTCCAGGGGGGTGAGGGTAACGGTGGTGCTGCCCTGGCCGGTGACGCAGCGGACCTGGTTGTCATCGATCCAGTGCTGCTTCCACTTGTGCCAGCCGAAGCGGTCCGGGTCGGGGCCGGAGATGAGCCCCATCATGTCCCAGCCGCCGACGTAGCGGTGCTCGTCACCGGAAGCGAACGAGTAGAGGTCGGGCAGCCCCATGGCGTGCCCCGTCTCGTGGTTGATCACCTTCGATCCCCAGTACCACAGGTCCTGGCCGAGGGTGACGGTCTTGTCGATGACGGTGCCGTCGGCGGCCGTCACGCTGCCCATGAAGGTCGGGGAGAAGGAGATCGCCGAGGCGCGCCTGGTCGGTACGACGTACAGGATCTGGGTACCGCTGAAGTCCACGGAGCGGCCAACGGCGTTCAGGGCGTCCTGGATGTACTTCTGGTGGCTCTCGTAGCTCAGCCCCCGTTGGTAGCCGTAGCTGTCGGAGGAGTCCGGCATGCGGTAGAAGCGGCTCGTGTCCGCCGAGACGGACAGGTTCAGCCGACCGTACGAGGCCGTGGAGAACCAGCTGGTCGCACCGGGCGCGAGCTGGTCGTACAACGAGGTGGTGGTGTCGTCCGCCGGGGCGTCGGGAAAGTCCACGAAGATCATTTTTGCCTTCACGTCACCGGTCGACGGCACGAAACCGTCTTGGCTGCCGAAGCCCTCCGACAGATCGGCGTCCGTCGCCGGCAATTTGCAGCTCGCCGCCGACGCCATGACCGCAGCCGACGCGGGATCGGAACCGTCGTTCAGGTACACACCGCCGCCGATGATGGTGGCGGCGGCCAGGGCAGCGCCGGTGATGCGCTTGGTACGACGGTGACGTCCCATGGTTGCTCTCCCTACTCGTCCGGACTGGCGACAGCTCGCCATGCCTGGCTGATCGTAGGAGCGGCGATGTGGCCGGAACCGTCCCTCGAATGCGCGGCTAACCAAGCCCTAACGTTCCGCTTAACCCGTGATCGGCGGTGGCACACGACCGGATGACGGGGCGGTTCGTCGACGACGCGTACGAGCGGCACGGCCGCACACCGGCCGGCTCACCCACTGGACCGGGTGTGAGCCCGCGGACGACGCGGACGGCCGGCTCACCCACACCCTCAAGGCGGCACCGGTCAGCACGACCGCACCCGTCCAGACCGGGCACGGCCTGGGGGCACCGGCCGAAAGGTGAGCGGAGCCTTAGGAGTTCGTTACCCGACCCTCTGAGGGACGGATTCGGCGCCCGGCCGCTCCTACGATCACTCGTGTCGGCCGGCCGGGCCCCCAAGGTCGGTGCTCTCCGCCCGCGAGAGTAGGTGGCACGCCCGCACCAGGTCCGATCCCGCCGCCCCTCGGCCCGGGCGGCGTCGGCCATCGCGTGCCCTCGGCGACCTCCGCTGCCGGGCGACCTTTCCACCGCGGGCAGGTGCCTCGGGGCCCGCGCGAACCGCACCCCCTCGGCACGCCCGAGCGACGGTTCTGCCGAAGACCACCCGCACAACAAGGAGTGCACACCAGTGGCCAAACACCGTTCGAAGAAGCGGCTCCGCATCGTCGGCCTCGTCGTCTCACTCGGCCTGGCCGGAGGAGCTGCCGCCATGCTCAACTCCTCGGCCATGGCCGGTCCCACGCCGGGCACCAACACGTTCTACGACTTCCCCTCCGGCACCGGCTCCCTGCACGACGTCACCTGGACGACGACCCCGCAGTCCGACCCCGGCTACACCGCCGACGTCTTCTGGAGCCACCAGTTCGCCTTCGACAACAACCAGACCGCCTATTTCGGCATGCAGAGCGACGGCGGTGACAAGCGCCATGTCCTCTTCTCGGTGTGGGACGCCACCGACGCCAGGAAGAGCCCCGTCAGCACGTGCGAGAACTTCGGCGGCGAAGGCAGCGGCAAGCACTGCAGCGCCCTGCTGGACTGGCAGGCCGGCCACACCTACGCGTTCACCGTCGCCCCCACCTCGGATCCGGGCTGGTTCGGCGCCACCGTCACCGACACCACCACCCACACCAGCATCGACCTGGGCAGCATCAAGACGAACGGCGCCGGCGGAATCTCCCCGGGCGGGATGATGGACTGGACCGAGTACTTCGAGTGGGGCCTGCCCGAGTCCAACTGCTACAACCAGCCGGCCACCTCGGTCGTCTTCGGCGTGCCGAAGGCCAACGGCGGCACGATCTCCGCCACCGTCTCCGGCAGCCAGGTCAACGACACCTGCAAGTCGATGGCGAAGGTGAAGACCACACCACAGGGCAGCGTGCAGCACGGCGCCATCGGCAACACCACCCGAGGCATGGTCCAGCACGCCCAGCAGTGCCTGAGCTCCCCCGACGGCTCGACAGCGGCGTTGTCCGAATGCGCCGAGGAGTCCGACCGGGCCTGGGTGTACGCCGTGGACCATACGCTGCGCCTGAGGAACGACACGTGCCTGGCCGTGGACGGTACCACCGCCGTCGTCCGGGACTGCCGGGGCACCGGCGGCGAGGGCCGGGTCGACGACCCGGCGAAGCTCTGGGTATACGACCCCACGGCGAAGACCCTCAAGAACAGCCGGTCCGGACGTTGCCTCGCTGTGGGGGCCGACGGCGCCCCCACCACCGAGGACTGTGCCGGCACCGCCGCGCAGCAGTGGACCCTCCCGACCGCCGACGGCACCGGCCGGCCCCCCACTCCGGCCGTCCACTCCGGCCCGCTCAGCGATCAACCCTGGACCATCGCCACCAACGGCTGGGGCCCGGTCGAGAAGGACATGAGCAACGGCGAGCGCGCGGCGCACGACGGACACGCCCTGACGATCCGCAGTACCACCTACGCCAAGGGCCTCGGTGTGCACGCGGCCAGCTCCGTCGCCTACGACCTCGGCGGGAAGTGCCAGAAGCTCACCGTTGACGTGGGCGTGGACGACGAGACCGGCGGCAAGGGTTCGGTGGACTTCCAGATCTACCGGGACACCACCAAGGTCGCTGACAGTGGCACGCTGACCGGGAAGTCCGCCGTCAAGCACCTGAGCGCCGATCTCACCGGCGGCAACACCCTCCGCCTGGTGGTCACCAAGTCGGGGCAGAGCATCGACCACGACCACGCCGACTGGGCCGACCCCCAGCTCAGCTGCGGCTGACACCCACCCACCTGCGGGCCGCGGACGGGACATCCCCCGACGCCGCTCGCAGTCGTTCGCCGTCGTCGCTCGGGCAGCCGTCGCAGAAGGAAGGCGTGATCACCATTTCCTCTGGTGCTCGGTGGAGTTCGCCCACGGCGCAGCCCCTGCGCCGGTCATCCCAGGGTGAACAGGAAGCTGCTGGAGTGGTAGTAGTCGGGCAGTTGGACCAGGGCTGATCCGACGCGGGGTGGGTCGCCGTCCGGCCAGTTGTACGGGCCGAACAGGTGGGAGGCGTAGTCACTCGACGGGACCGGCGGCACGAACCACAGGCGGACGGCACCGGTTTTGGCGTCCGGTTCGAACCGCCACAGCTGCTGCGCGCGTTGCGTACCGGATCGGCAGCCCCGAAGGACGACCACGACCGCGTTCCCGCCGGCGGTGGTCCCGTCCAGGCACATTCCCGTGTCCGCGTTGCGGAGCTGGTAGGTGTCCTGATCGGCCGCCAGACGCTCCCAGCGCTGGGCGGCCTGGCCGGTGCACTGCTGGAGCTGCAGCGGGCTGCCGGCACTCCTGTCGGTGGTGCCGACACAGAGCCCCGAGCTCCTGTTGACGAGCGGGAGGCCGATCGGCTGGCTCGGTGGCGGTGCCACGGTCACCGTCGATGTCGGGGTCGACGGGGTGGGCGAGGGGACGGCCGGCGGCGACGTGGTCGGCTTGCCTTGAGACGGGGTGGCCGATGCCGAGGCGGTCGAGGCCGTGGGCGACGGGGTGGCCGACGGCGAGTCCGCGATGGTCACCGGACGCACGCTCGCGGGACCCGTGGGGGATGTCGACTCCGCGGAGCCCGGCAGCGGGAGGGCGCCGGCCGGCGAAGGGTGCGTTCCCGCCGAGTGCACGGTCTCGATCACCATTCCGGCGATGACCAGTGCCGCCACCGCGCCGGCCCCGGCCACGGCGAAGGACGTCAGTGCGCGTCGCCTGCCGGGGCGACGGCCGTCGCTGTGCGGCGGACGCGCTCGGGTACGGGGGGTGGATAGCGGTGCGGTCGTCGACGCCGGCCGGGTGCCGGCCGCGACCACCGGCAGGGCGGTGGACGACGGTTCTCCCGTCCACAGCAGCAATCCCCGGAGCAGGACCGGCCGCTGCCAGATGTCGATGGCAGTCAGCTCCGCTCGGGCGCGACCACAACTGCCGCACCGCGAGAGGTGGCCGTCGAGGTTCTCGGCGTCGTCGGCGATGCCATGCCGGACGAATTCTCCCAGGACGGCGATCAGGTGACGGCACGACCGATCTGGGACTCGCGCGGCGTACGCCTTCAGGTAGGCGTCGTAGAGGCTCTGCCGGGTTGGTCCGTCCGGCTCCGGTCGAGCCGTCGGCGACTGACCGGTGGGCTCGTCGAGGTAGCACCACAATGCCGCCTGCTGATGCTCCGGCAGGTTGACGAACGCGCGCAGGAGGAACGCGTCCGCTTCCACCGCGGCGACCGCCGCTCGCGCCGACGCGGCCGCCGGATCCGGCTGGGGCAGACCGTCGAGCCAGGAGGCGAAGCCGGTGCTCAGCACCGCTTCCCGTCCGGTGTCGGCCCAACCGGCCGCAGCTCTCCTCACCTCGGCCAGCAGGTACGGCCGCCAGCTCGCCGTCGGTCCGGCGCCGGTGCGGACGGCTTCCAGGGCCCGCTCGAAGGACTCACTCGCGAGCTCCTGTGCCGCCTTGTCGTCCTTGCAGAAGAGTCGAGCGTAGGCCTTCAGAGCGGCCTTGTGGCGGTGCGTCATCTCTGCGAGCGCCGATTGGTCCCGCTCGTGCCCATCGCGGATCAGGCGTGCCAGTTCGGCGTCCGTGGCTGCACCGGTCACCGAATCAGACATCTCTTCTCCTCTGTACGCCCCTGCGGGGGGTTTGTTGGCGAACGGTCACCGCGCGGAACGGCCAGGGGGCGCGAGCGTCGCAGGCCGTCATTGGAACGCCACGGGCATTGATGCCGCCAAGGCGGTGGCAAGTGCTCGAATCGCGCTCCGATGGCTTGCCGACCGGGCGCCGGGTCCTTCTGCGGTGAATTTTCTACCCGCCGGTAGAGGATCTTGGCCGTGATGAACTTCCCGCGTCAAGGCGAACGCGAAAATATGACGAGCGCTCAGATATTGCAAGACAATCCGTCAACAACACGTATCAAGAAGTGAGATGGAAATAGCCGGTCGGGCGGTCCGGCGCTTTGAATTCATCGACATGGCGGCACGACGGGCGGGGTGCGCCGCCCGGGCGGACTCGGTCGACCGGCGCGGGCGGGAGTCAGTCCTCCCGGCTGAGGCGGAGGGCCTTCGCGGTGCGCCGGCGGCGGTGGCGCCAAGCTCGACCGAGGGTGCGCCGTGAGTCCGGGGCGAGGCCGAGGGCCACTTCCACGCGCGCCCCTCCCAGCGTGCTGTGGCCGATCGACAGGTGCCCTCGCGTCGACTCGGCCGCGGTGCGGGCGATGTCCAGCCCGAGGCCGGTCGAACCGCCGGTGCTGACCCCCCGGGACAGTGCGCTGCTCGGGTCCTGGATGCCTGGGCCGCCGTCCTCGACGACCAGCACGACACTCTGGGCCGTCCGCTGCACGCTCACCGCGAAGGCGGTCCCTTCGGGGGTGTGCCGGAAGACGTTGCCGACCAGGGCGTCGACCATGGCGGCCAGATGGTCGTCGGGCAGCCGCACGGGAGTGGGTTCGTCGGTGGCCTCGAAGGCGCACATCCGGCCCTGCTGCTCGGCGAGCACCGACCAGAAGCCGACTCGGTGCGCGGCCAGCTCCGATACCTGGCACGCCTCGGGGGCGCGTCGACCGGGGTGCACGGCGCGGTCATCGCGGGCGCCGGTGCCGTCGTTGGCCCCGAGCGGCCTGGTGGACAGGGGTGTTCGGGCCGTGACGATGATCGAGTCCAGTTCGGACTCGAGGTGGTCGATCGCCGCGCCCACCCGCGCGGAGCCCGCGACCGCGCCGACCTGATCGGTCGCGAGGCGCAGCGCCGTCAGCGGGGTCCTGAGCCGGTGCGAGAGATCCGCGACGAACTCCCTTTCGGATTCGAGGAGCTGCGTCACGCGATCGGCCATGCGGTTGAACGCCAGGCCGGCTGCCCGAAGCTCCGGTGGCCCGGTCGGTTCGACCCGGACGTCGAGGTCGCCGGCGCCCAGCGCCGCCGAGGCGTCGGAGAGGGTGCGGGAGGCGCGCACCACGCGGGCGCCGAGGCGGTCGGCCACCAGGACCGAACCGATCACCAGGCCGACGGCGAGCAGGGCCATCACCGTCCAGGCCCGCGCCACCCCCTGGTTCAGTTCGGCCTGCGGTACGAACTCCTCCACGACGGCCACCCGGTTCGCGTCCAGGGGCACGGGCTGCAGGTAGGCCCAGCCGCCGGGTATCGCGCCGGCGAAGGACATCCGCTCGCGCACGGCCCGGTCCAGCAGGTCGGCGGGGGCGTGGGCCGTGCCGACGGTCCGGCCGTCCGGCAGGTGGACGCTGTGCCGACCCGCCATGTTCAGGCGTGCCACCACCTGCTCCAGGTCCGTGGGCCGGGAGGCCAGCGTCACGGTGGCGGGTACCAGGGCGGCCGCCCGCTGTTCGGCGCCCAGCGCGGCCTGCGTCTGCACCTGCGTGCGCAGGAGCAGGGCCAGGGGGACGAGAAAGGAGAGGGCGACCATGGAGGTCACCACCAGGGCGACGGTGGCGAGGGTGGTTCTCACTGGGGTGCCACCAGCTTCACGCCGACTCCCCGAACGGTGTGCAGGTAGCGGGGCCGGGAGGCCCGCTCGCCCATCTTGCGGCGCAGGCAGGACAGGTGGACGTCGACGGTCTTCTCGTCCACGTACGGCTGGCGCCAGACCTCGGCGAGGATGACCTGCCGGGAGACGACCCGGCCCGCGTTCCGGGCGAGGAACTCCAGGAGGTCGAACTCGCGCCTGGTCAGGCTGAGTTCACTCCTCGCGAGACGGGCGGTCCGCGCCATCGGGTCGATGCTCAGCTCGCCCAGGACGATCGCGCCCTGGGCCGCACCGGGAACCGGGCCCGCCTGCACGGCCGGGCCCGCCCCGGGAAAAGTGGGTGGCCCGGAGCAACGTCGTAGCACGGCGATCAGGCGGGCGACGAGTTGCCCACCGGAGAACGGTTTCACCAAGTAGTCGTCAGCTCCCGCGTTGAGAAGCTTGATGATCTCCCGCTCGTCGTCCCGGGCCGTCGCCACCAGCACGGGGACCTGGGACAGGCCGCGGATCATCCGCAGGGCGTCGGCACCGTCCAGGTCCGGCAGTCCCAGGTCCAGGACGATCGCGTCCGGCGGCTGCCGGGTGATCTCGCGCAGCGCGCCGAAGCCGTTCGGAGAACTGCGCACCAGAAGATGGTGGTTGGTCAGCACCTCTATGAGGGAAGCGCGGATCGCGGGGTCGTCTTCGACGACGAGGACGGACGTCATGGCGCACACCGTAGCGGCATTGACGAAATTCGGAGAAGGGGAACCAGGTTACGAGATATCAGGGGCATCCTCACCTTCGCGGAAGGTTAGCGGATGCTTATGGGTTCACGAGCAGAACCCACGTACGCGGGCTTTCCATGCCGTGTTGCGCTTACGGTCACTCAAGTCGTCCAGTGTGCATGCCGAAGGACGGCGACACTCCAGGGCGTCTCACACACCGAAGTGGTCCGTCGCGCGTCGGCCATTCCTGTCCCGTCATCCGTCACGCTCGGTCCAAGACGCTCTCCGGCAGCGGGACGGCAAGGTTCTTCACGCACCACGGGCGCCGTCAGGCCGATCGTGCACACCTCGCGCGAACGGGCGCGCCGCCACCGTCCCCACCCAAGTGCTGGCTCGCAAAGCGTTGTCGCGCTGTACGCGTCGCGCCATCGATGTGCGGAGCGGGCGCCGATCTTCGGTGCCCGCCTCGCGAAGGTGTTCACAGGGGTCAGCCGAGGCCGTCCGCCCCCACCCGGACGGCGCTTTCGCTGAGCAGGGCGTCGGAGACGGGTTGCGGGTTCCCATCGAGGTCGAGGACCGGCGTCGCCAGCACCCCAGGGCAAAACGATCTGGTGCGAGCAGACGCTGCCCACAGGCTGAGCGCGGGCTCAGAGGGCGCGCGCAGTGCGATCGGCCATCCCTATCGCCGCTGCCTCCGCCCCTGCCGTCCCCCAGCCGCCGGGTTGCTCCAGTCGTTCGCAACGACTCATGAAACGTGATCGCGTAGGTGGATCGCCGTGCGGCCGGGTGCTTCACAGGAAGCACCCGGCCTGTCAGGACGGGGCTGCTGGTGGACAGGAGTGCCGCCCGGTGTTCAGCCGGAGATCAGCGGGTAGCCGCGCAGGACCTGCTGGACGTGGAGGAGGGCGCGGGGGAGGAACTCGGCGATGGTGGCGGCGACGACATCGGTGGTGCGCTGGACGTCCTGGGCGATCCGGTTGACCTCGGCGCCGGAGAGGCCGCCGGGGAGCCGGTCGAGGCCGAGGCTTCCCTCGCTGCCGTCGATGGTGTCGACGTCGAGGTGGAGGCGATCCAGTCGAGCAGTGGCTGGGTGGAGGTGCGCAGCTAGTCGGGGCTGAAGGAGGTGAGGCCCCCTTCGTCGACGTGCTGGTAGGCGCCCTCGGTCCAGTCGTGGAGGCCGACGAGAGCGACGCAGTGGGCGGGGACGGTGGCCGGGAGGAGTTTGGTCATCTCGGGGTCGCCGTGGCCGGTGATCACGGAGACGGCCATGGCGTGGTAGCCGTTGTAGTCGGTGTCGCCGGTGTCGACGTCGGGGTGGGAGTCGATCCAGATGACGGCGATGTCGTCGCCGTAGCGGTCGGCGAGGCTGGTGAACGGGGCGACGCTGACGGTGCAAGTGCCGCCGAGGGTGGTGATGCGGGCGGGGTCGTGATCCTTGATGATCTTCAGGGCGGCGGTGAGCTGCCGGGTGAGGACGCTCTTGGATTCGATGCCGTCGCGCAGTTGGGTGCCGGAGTCGTCCATCGGGACGGGCACGGTGGCGGTGGGGCCGGCGTGCGGCGGCAGCACGGCCTGGAGCACCTCGGTGCCGACGGCGTAGCCGCGACGGGCGCCGGCGAGGGGGAACTCGGGGACCAGGTGGCCGACCGCGCCCGGCTTGTCAGGGCCGCTCCCGCCCTCCCCGGCACCACCCGGATCAGGCTGCCCTCAGCTCCACCCCCCTGCTACGACAGTTCGGCGGTGAAGGTCTCTCACCTCCACACGAATCACAGCGCCTCACGGCGCAACTCGAAGAGGATCCAGGCCCCGAGCGCCGCCGCGGTGGTTTTGCCCGCGGCCAGACCTCCTGCTTCCACAATTCCACCGCGTGCTCGTCGCGCTCCAGCGCCCGGCGGGCCGGGGCCTGCCAGGACCAGCCGTGGCGCTTCAGCAGCCGCCACACGGTCGTGATCGAAAGCCGCATCCGAAACCGGCGGCCGATCACCGTCTGGACCCGGGCCAGCGTCCAGCATTGGTCCTCGAAGCCGTACGCGACCGGCCCCCTGCCCAACTCCTCTTCCAGTTCGGCGAACTGGGTTGCCGAAAGCTTGGGCTCACTCGCCGACCCCGCCGAGCGCAAGGCCTCCATCCCACCCTCGCGCCAGGACCTGCGCCAACGCTCCACCGACCGCTCACCGACCCGCAGATCACGGGCGATCATCTCCGTCTTGTCGCCGACCTCGAACCGGCCGGCGGCCTCCAGCCGCACCTGTTCACGAAACGCCCGCCGCTCAGCGGTCAGGCCCCCAAGCTGCGCATACCGCATATCAACGGCGTACTACAGGGATCACTATCTGTCACTACCCAACAACAGCACGAAATCCTCAGCAACCAGGGACAGCGGGCTACGAGCGGGGGATTTTCGCACAAACCCGGCCAAGCAGAAACGGCCTGCCAGCCAAACTGACGAGCCGTCACGCAGGATCGAGGCCCTAGACGGTTACCGTGTTGATGACACATCGAAGACCATTGTTGGTCGACGTCGCACCACCGGACACGCCGGCTTCCGCTCCCCAGCTGTTGCACGTGCCGGAATCCGCATTCTGGAAATCGACTCTCGTGTTCCGGAAAGAGAGCGGGGCGTTGAACGATGCGCCATCGTAATTCTCGATGACGAATAGCAGCCAGTTCTGCGCCTGGCCGTGAAGATCTTCACTGAAGGAGACGTGGTTTGGCCCGTCGGTGATGGTCTGAATCCATTTTCCACTGGCCGAATCCAGTCGCATGGAGATGTTCAGCTCATCGCCGGGATTTACCTTCATCGCTTTTCCGGAGAAACAGCCCTGATATCCGGGCTGACTCCCTTCCGTGTTGACATACTGCCCGGATATCCACCAGGAGGAGTAGCTGACAGGCTCACCCGCCGCGGGCGCGCAGGAAGAGCCCCAGGTCAGGACCGGCTGCAGCACTCCTTCCCCGATGGGATTGAAATTCGCTCCGCCGAGCGGCTGGAGTCCGGGCCACAGGAACGTGGTGCCGACGTGGGGCTGTTCCGATGGCACGGTGAAACTGGTCTGCACTTTGACGATCTGGTTCGATGCCGGCAAGGTGAATTCGACCGGAGACCCTGAACTGGCGGCGCTTTTTACCGACGATGGCTTGATCGCAGCCGATGCCCGGTTGGAACCGATGCCGCTTGCCGGCGATGACGTGATCGCGGCCGACGCCGGGTTGGAGCCGGTGGTCATGTACACACCGCCACCGATCATGGTCGCGGCGGCCAAGGCAACGCCGGTAATGCGCCTGGTACGACGGCGACGTCCCACGGTTGGTCTCCCTACTCGAATGCGATTGGTAGCGACTTGGTGCGCCTGACTGATCGTAGGAGTGACGCCGCGTCGAAACCATCTTGAGAAGGGACAGCTAACGAGCCCCTAAACTTCCGCTTACCCTTGATCGACGGTGACGCACATGCGAATGAAGGGGTCGTTTCGGCGACGAGTACGGACGCGCCGTGTGGCAGTGCCACTCAGCGCCGGAGAGGCCCCAGTGGGCGGCCGACGCCGACCACCAAGCCGTCCGCGACCTCGCCGCTTCCTGCACCTCGAACGGCGCGCCGGATCGGCGTCGGGCCCGGACGGCATCGCGCTCGCGACGAACCCACGCGGAGGTCTCGGCCCACAACGATCCCGGATCACCCGACCTCCGCCGAGCTGCCAGCACACTCGAGCTGTCGTACTCCTGCTTCGAGTTCGGCGGGTAGGTACCAGCCTTCGACGGTGGGGGTCATGTAGAGGCGGGCTTTGAGGCCGAGGAGGAGTTGGCGGCGGTGCTCATGGTCGGCCTGGGTCCAGACATCGGCAAAGGTCTGACCGGTCTCGACCTCGACCCAGGCCGAAGGGCGTTGCGGGAGGGCAGCGAGGCGGCGGCGTTCATCGACGAGGACTTCGAGGGCTTCGGCGTACTCGTCGTCGCCGCCGGGGTAGTCGAACAGGCCTCGGCGTTTCTCCTCGCGCAGGTCGCGCATGGCCTGGGTGACGTGGTTGAGCTGCTCGGTGTGGTCCTCGCCGGGATTGAACCGGCGCACCGTCATCGCCAACCCTGCCAAACGCTCCACCAGGGCTGTGATTGCGGCGGTGACCCACTCGCCCTTGACGGACTGGCCCTTGCAGGCGGGTTTGCCCGCCGTCTTCGCGCACCGGTAGTACTCGTAGATCCGGCCGTTCTTCGCGAGATTCACCTGCCGGTAGAACCGATCCCCGCAACGGTCACAGTGCGCCACGCCCAGCCAGGGCGAGGCCCCGTTCGAGCGCTCCTTCGTCACCGACCGCTCGTCCATCACCGCCTGGACCGCTGCCCACTCCTCCTCCGTCAACAGGGACTTCGCCATCCGGATCGGCAGGCCCTTCGCGTCACGGGCGATCTTGCGCGCCTTGACGGAGCGACCGGTCAGCTTCAAGCCCATCGTCGCCGGCGAGCGAAGGATCTTGCCCACACTGGTGGGATTCCAGTGGTTCGACGGCGGCGTCCTCCGCTTGCTCGAGTATGTGTCGCCCTGGTTCTTGTACGCGTGGGTAGCCGGGGTGTCGAAACCGGCGGCCTCCAGGGCCGCGGCGATCATCCACTGGCTCTGCCCCTCCAGGAGGAGCTTGCCCATGTAGCGCACAGCCTCGGATGTCACCGGGTCCGGCTCCAGGGTGCGCCCGCCACCGGGGCGGTCGACGATCCGGTACCCGTACGGCGGCTGCCCACCCGCCCACCGGTCCGTCTTGCGCAGATGCTTGTGCGCGGCGCTGACTCGGGCCTTGATCCGCTTGAGCTCCATCTCCGCGAAGATCGAAGCCAGCATCAGGAAGACCTTCGCCGGCTCGTTGCCGAACGACGACTCCCTCCCCTTCCGGTAGTCCAGGGTGATCCCGTCGTCGGTGAAGACCAGGACCTTGTGGTTCTCCTCCGCCCAGTGCGCCACGTCCGCGCAGACGCACCATCGCCTACCTCGCGGACCTGCTGCATTCCCACCTGAAGGCGATCGGTTCCCCGTTCCGGTCGCTGCCGCCGGGCCGGATCGCGGTGCTCGGGCTCGCGATGCTGCGGCACGACCAGCGCCTGCTCGACCTGGCCGACGGCAACGGCGTGCCCGAGTCCACCCTGCGGCGTTGACGGTCGCGCCCTCACTGGCCCGCGACGCGCGCGGCTTCGTCGCGGGGCCGTGGGCGACGAGTTCGGCAGCTGGCGGCACCTGCGCCGGTTCCCGCTCAGCGGTGGTGGACCTCCAGGAAGGTGCGGACCGCCGACTCGAGGGCGCCCTCGATCCAGGCCGGCTTGAGGCTGGTGTGCTCGCCGGCGAAGTGGACGCGGCCCTCCGGGGTCTGGGTGGCCGGGTGGAGCTCGTGCAGCTGACCGGGGGTGACGATGGCGGCCTCACCGAGGGCGTACCGGGCACGTGCCCAGGACTGGGTGGCGCCGACTCCGGTGAACTCCCTCCGCACGCGCGGCCCCAAGAGCCGCTCCAGGTCGTCGAGGGCGAAGGCGTATCGCTCGCCCGGGGTGAGCGAGTCCCAGCGCGCCGCGTCGTCCGACCAGGTGTACGAGGCGAGCACCACGCCCCCCGAGGAGCCCTCCGGCGCATGCGAGGGGAGGTAGGTGAAGCGGCTGGGGCTGTCGCTGACGCAACCACCGCCGGTGAAGCCGTCCAGGCCTTCCTCCCAGAACCGGCGGTGGAACTCGAGCAGGACCTTGGTGGCCGAGTCGTAGTGCAGCTCCGCGACGGCCCGGCGCTTGGGGTAGGTCATCAGGGGCTCGATCCGACAGAACCGCAGCGCGCTGAACGGGACGGTGACGATCGCGTAGTCGCCCTCGAAGGTCTCGGCGGGAGCGACGGGAGCGCCGTCGCAGGACTCCTCGTCGCCGCTCTCCGTGACCGTCTCGATGGTGACCTTGCCGGCATCCTGCACCAGGCGGGTCATCCGGCGACCGAGGCACAGGTCGTCCCGAAGCGGGGCGGCCAGCGCGTCGGTGAGCATGGCGGTGCCGCCCTCCAGTTCCCAGTAGCGGTTGGTTGGACTGATCACCGCGTGGTCGATCAGGGTGGGGATCAACGAGTAGTGCAGCCGGGAGGTGAGGTTCTCCAGAGTGCCGACGGCCTGGACCGACGCCGGGTCCCAGCCGGCTTCCTCACGCAGGAAGCGGCGGGTGGAGTGGTAGCCATAGGTGGAGAAGATGTGGGTCCAGGCGTCCAGCCGGTGGCGGATGTCACCGTCCCGGACCGAGACCCGCTCGAACGCCCGGTCGAGGGCACTGGCGGTGGTGGAGTCGAACCGGGCACCGAAGGAACGGTTGACCACGGCCGGCGACTTGGCGTACGCGGCGCGGGTGGTCCGGCTGCCGTTGACGTGGATCAGACTGCGGAAGCAGGCCGCGGGCGGGGTGAACGGACGGTCCGGGCCGTTGCTCCAGGTCTCCCCGGTGAACGAGCGGTACGTCACCGGCGGAACGGCACCGGTCGGGCCGGCGCCCGGCGCGACGTCGGCGTTGTAGAACAGCCGCCGCTTCAGGCCGAGCTTGTCGGCGAGCGCCAGGACGAGCGGGTGGAAGTCGGGCAGGCGCATGGCGCCGGCCTCCGCGTGGAGCCGGGGGTCGGCGAAGATACCGCGGAAGGTCTTGATCCGCCCGCCGACCCGGTTGGCGTTGGCCTCGATGACGGTCACCTCGTGACCGGCCTGCTTGAGCAGCGTCGCAATGGTCAGCCCGGCGACGCCCGCACCCACCACCAGCACCCGCTTCCGGTCGGTGCGGGGCGGCAGTTGGCCGTCGATCAAGATCCGCAGGTATTCGAGCGTCAGGTCGGTCTGCTCGTCCGCACCGACCATGAGCATCTCACGGGCCAGCGCGCGGCTGACCGCCTCGTCGGCCACCGGGCCGACGCTCGGCGCGTACGCGGGCACCGTGGCCGCCGCAACCCGGGTGCCGAGGCCGACCGCGCCGACCGCGGCCGTGGCGGCTGACCCGAGGAGGGCACGCCGCCCCACTCGGGGCTGCCCAAGGAAGGCGCTCGACTCCCCGGACCGACTCACAGCGGGCTGACTCACGTTCTCTCCTGACGAAGGCAGTTGGGACATCGCCCAAGCAACGCCCAACCACCGCACGCCGCAACGCCGGCCTCCCGAAGATCACCCACACCGGTCACACCCAACACCATTGCGTTCGACGGCGAGTGAGGGGTACAACCACGCACACCGGCCTGAGCCCGGAGCCACGGATCCGGTTCCCGAGTGATCGCTTCGATGGTCGTGCCAGGTGGCCGGCTGGAGGGCGCGGGTGTCCGCTCGTCTGCCCGGCTCTTGCGCATGTGCTCCGGGGCGCGGCCCTCGTGGGCGGGGTGATCAGGTCGTTGATCAGGCTGGCGGCGCAGCGTGGGGTCGATGGGGACGGCGACCTCGGTGGCCTACCGAGCCCGGAGCCGGATGCCTCGTCTGCGGCCGGATCGGCGGGAACCGACCGCGGGACGCTCGGCCCGCGTGGGGTTCAGGCCGCTTGGATCGTGAGCACTCCGCGCTGAACCAGCTGAGCGCAGAGCGCCAAACACTGTTCCTGGAGCGTTTCCGTCGGCGGGACCGGCTGGAACTCCCGGGCCACCTGCTCGATCACCTCGGTCAGGGTGCGCTCCGGCGAGCAGGCCCTGAGGAAGGCTGCAACAGCCGGGTTCACCTCGTCCTGGTGAACGCTGCCCTCGGGTGTGGCCTGCAGCAGCAGAAGCATCGGGCGCTGCTGCGCTCGGGGTGGCGTCTCGTCGCGCTCGAAGCAGTCGCCGATCTCCTCCAGGTCGTGGTCCAGGGCCAGCAGACAGGTGGCGGGGGTGAGGCGGGGCCGTACCCGATGGAGTTCCTCCCGCGAGAACGTCGGCGCTGCCGGCAGGGCGCCTGCGGGCGGGCCGTCGGGGAAGAAGCGGATCCGGAGGACCGCCACCTCGTAGCGCAGCACGTCGGCCAGCCATGCCGGCCCGTTGAGGTCGGACCCCAGCTTCGTGCGGAGGAAGCCGGCGAATGCCAAGGCCTCGTCCTGCTTCTTCGGCCGGCGGGGCGGGCAGCACGTGTTGTACTCCGGCGCCAGCTCCCACAGGCGCTGTCCGAGGGCCCAGCTGACCAGTGGGAGCGCATCGGTGACCTTCGTCATGCGGTTGACCAGGAGCAGGTGGGAATACATCGAGGTGCGCGGCTGGTCCAGTTCGCTCAGCCGATCCCTCAGTTCGCGGTCTGCCCACGGGAGCGGGTCCGGTTGCTCGGCCAGCACGGCCTGTCGGGCCCGGGGATCGGTCAGGAAACGCGCCAGTGCCTGCTGACGCTGAAGTTCGCTCACGTGCTCGCTCACCTGCCGCCTCCGCGTGGCGAGGCCGGCGGCCAGGCGGGCGCCAGGGCCTGTCGTATGCCGTTGAGTTCGGCAAGCAGCTCGGCGGGCGGTGGGAAGTTCTGGTCGCGTTCGATCATCACGGCCTTGAGGGCGGGCATGCGCGGGACGAAGTCGAGCAGCAGTTCGAGGACCTGCGCCGGGACGGGGTGACTGTGGGTGTCCAGGAGCACGCCGTCCTGCCAGTAGCCGCCGGCGAGGTGGATCTGCAGCACGCGTTCCAAGGGGATCCGGTCAAGGAAGTCAGCGGCGTCGAACCCCAGGTTGGTCGCGTTGTTGAGCACGTTGGTCAGGTCGAGCAGCAGGTGGCAGTCGGCCCGGGTGACCACTTCGGTGATGAACTCTGCCTCGCTCATGGTGGACCACGGCACACGGAAGTAGTACGAGATGTTCTCCACTGCGAAGGGCCGGTCGAGCTCCTGGGCGACCAGGCGTATGTTCCGGGCGGCGATCTCGGTGGTCTCCGGGGTGAACGCGAGCGGGGTCAGCTGTCCGAGGTTGAGACCGGGGACCTGGGTGAAGCACAGGTGGTCGCTGACCCACTCGGGGTCGATCCGCTCGGCCAGCCGTTGGATCTTCTTGACGTACTCGGTGTCGGGGGGCTGGTCCGTGCCCAGTGACAGGTCGACGCCGTGCAGCAGGATCGGGAATCTGTCGGCCAGTTCCCGGGCCTCCACCGCCTTGTGCGGTGGCATGTCGATGTACTGGTCGGTGATCAGCTCAAGGAAGTCGATCGAGTCGGCCGCGTCGAGGATCGCCTCCCGCAGCTCCTGTCGGTAGCCGAGCCCGACTCCGAGAACGGACGGTTCGTGCACGGTCGCATCACTCCTGCCGGTTCGGGGTCGTCAAGTGACGTGGCGGCAGCCCGGGGCCGCCCTGTCGGGCCGGCGAAGGCGCCCGCGCGGCCTCGAAGCGCCCGATCGGGGCGCGCTCCTGACCCGGGAACCCGCTGCCGCAAAGCAGCGGATCACCTTCGCCGCCCTTTGTCGCCGGTTTCCCTCACGCGCCGACCAGGTCGTCGCGATCGGGACGGCTCACGCCGCTGCGGGCGAACCGGCCGAGCACACGATGCAGATCAGGCACACGATGCAGTTGGCCGCCGCCGAGTTGGATCCGCGGTTCGGCTTCATCGCGCGCAGCTCGAACATCGTGTTCTCGCCGCCGAGCGCCTTGGCCGCGTGGTACTTCGCGGCGTCGACGCTGCCTCGCACCTCGATCTTCTGGCTCTTGTTCTGGTCGCTCATGTCATTCCCCTTTCACGGTTTCGTCGTTCTCGATCGTCCGGTGCACGGACGGGCTCTGCCGCTCGCTCCGGCGCGCGCCGCGGGCGTGGCCGGTGTGCGGCACTGGGTCAGTCGAAGGTGACCACCCCCTCCCAGCAGAGGCCTTCGAGGACGTCGAGGCACTGTGCCGCCGACGTCCGGTCGGAGTGCGGACCGGTCGCGTCGTACCGTTCGCGCGCCAGGTCCGCGATCTGATCGACGGTCAGGTCTCCGGTGCGGAGCAGCTCGACGACCCACGCGGTGGGCTCGCTCACCCGCAGCGGTGCCGTCGCCTCGTGGAACAGGACCTTCAGCGGCCCCTCGCCAGCCGGCGCCTGGCGCCCGGCGGCAAGCGCCTCGAGCACCGGTTCCACATCGCAGCTGAACTCGACGATCTCTGCCTGGCCCACGAGTCGCGGCCGAGCCCGGTCGGGCCGAGCGCGCCAGTCGAGTTCCGCTCCGGGCGGGGCGGTCGGCTTGTCCCTGGTCGCGTCGCGCGTCCACTCATGGATCTTGTACTCGTACCGGCACACCTCGCGGGCCACCACGGCGTGCGGCGGCAGGATGCCGAGGAGCAGTCGGCCCACCCTCAGCGCGAGGGCGCGCCGGTCCGCCGCGTCGCGATGGCTGCCGTCGGCCTGTGCCGCCCGGTGCAGCCGCCGCTCGTCGTCGGCCGTCAGCAAGGCCTGGGTGCGCGGGTAGAGGCCCGGAACGGCTTGCGCCACCCCGGTCGGGTCGGCACCGGCGGTGTCGGGGCGTCGGCTCGGGGAGGACGAGCCGGTCGGCTCCGCGGCGACGCTGATGAGCAGTTGCTCGAGTTCCCCGACGTAGGACTCGTAGGTCGGCTCGTAGCCCAGTTCCACGTGTCCCCGGCGGCCGATGTCCTGGGCCCGCGCGCCGTCCTCGAGCGCGTAACGCAGGGCTGCCGCGAGTTCGTCGTGGCGGAGCGGATCGGTGACCACGACGTTGCGCCGGTCCCGGATCGCGGCCCGGAAGAGCTGCTTCCGCGCGACCTCGGTGGACACGACCAGGCATCCGCCGCAGGCGATGATCTCCGACGGGATGGTAGGCGTGTGCGCCGCGATCGGGAAGTCCCGTTCGAGGAAGGCGACGGCGGTGCAGCTGCGGATGAACTCAGGGATGGACCAGTGCGGCATGAACGGGATGAGGTGGACGTGGTCGGCGAGTCCGAGCCGGCCCGCCAGCCGGGTAAAGGCGTCCTGTTGCCAGCCCTGTACGGCAGCCGCAAGGTTGAATCTGAAGCCGTCCGAGAACAGCCGCCGCATGGCGTGCAGCAGGTCGAACGACCCTTTGAACTCGCCGAGTTTGCCGTAGACCCCGAGGATGGGCAGGCCGCTGTCGACCGGCCGGGCCGGCTCCGAGCCGGTGGCGATCCACTGCGACAGCGGACGGGACGGGCCGACCGGGGTGAACAGGTCGGCGGGCAACCCGAAGGCGGCACACGAAGTGATCGCACTCTCGTCCACCCCCGCCTCCAGCAGCCGGGTGCGCGAGGGCCCCCGGGAGATCAGGCGGTTCGCGCCGCGCAGGACTTCGGTGTAGGTGGTCCGCAGTTCCGGTACCTGCATGAGCCGGTGCAGGTCGCTGCCCGCGTGCTTGAAGACGTACGGCACCCCTGTGAACCGGCTTGCCAGGTGGGCAGCGACTCCGTACGGCTCCAGGTAGTACGAGAAGATCACTTCACAGTCGTGCGCGCGGATCAGCTCGGTCGCCAGGCCTGCCAGCCGGCTGACGGTCGGGTTGCCGAGCGGGACGTAGTAGAGCTCGCGCCGATCAGGAGGCTGCGTGCTGGTGACGATCACACGCCCGCCGCTTTCGGGGAATTCCGGTGCGTAGGCGCCGCTTCCGACCCGGTCGGTCTCGGGTATCCGGATCCGGAAGGTCTCCTCCACCTCGTCGGCGTTCGTGACCACGAAGACGCGGTGTCCCCGCTCGGCCAGGCCGCGGGCGGCCCAGTAGCAGTGCATACTAACCCCGCCCTGAATCGGCGGGTACTTCGTTAGAAAACAGATGTTCATGCCGCCACCCCAAGCAATGCCGAGATCTATCGGGTAGGTTGAGGGCGCCTTACCGGTCGCAAGCCTTGGAATGGGCGCCGGTGGCGCGGCAGAAGCCGTCTCTCACAGTGAACCGGAGATCCGGGCGGACGTAAATGGCGCACGAGAGCTAAAGATGATAATATATCTGCGCCACGAGAGCCCGCCGGATGGTCCGCATGCGCCGGAGCGTGTACACACTTCACGCCTCCCGGACGACGAGAATTCGCGGAATAGGACGCCGAGAATCACAACTGTGCCGACACCGACCAACAGTGTGGCAACGCCAGCACTGTCCGCCGTGACGGGACCCGACGGGCCACGAACGCGAAAACTCACCAGCCTTCCGGGCGTTTCTCACCAGCCGGTTCGGTGTCGGCGCTGAAACTCACCAGCTGCCCGGAACTGTTCTCGCCAGTTCCCGGGGCGACTTCTTCGGGTGTGTCAGAACGCGGTGCGGCTCGGGCTCCTGGGGTCACCGTCGGCCCGCTGGTCGATGCAGCGGCCTGCGCGGGCCAGCCCCCGCCAGGGCCGGGGCTAGCCTCGGCGGCAGTGCCGATCTCCTCGTACCGGCCCACTGGCTTCGGCTACTGCGGTCGTCGCGCGACCTGCCGGGAGCGATGACCGCAGCTGCCATGTCCCCACGAATGGGGCTACTCGGTGATCGCCATTCTCTGAATGGAAGTCAGTTTCTTTTTATTTCCGGGAACGCGCCGGTTTGTAAAAGTCACGATCGGGCGGCCGGCGTACGCACAGGCCTTCGCAGAGCTGTGCCCTCCGAAGGCCAAGTGCGCTCTCATCACGGGAGTGATCAACGGCCTCAGGAGCTCCCTGCGAGCCCCCGCCTTCCTACTTCGACCCGCCGGTGACGGGCGCACACATCGTCCCGGACCGCATCGCGGCGGAGGGCGAGGAGGTCTGGTTCCTGCTCGAAGCCGAGGCCCAGGTCTACGTCTGCGGCGATGGCGCCCGGATGGCCCCGGCGTACGAGCCGCGTTCCGCGCCCTCCACCTGAGCCACACCCCCGACGCGCGGGAGGACGACGCCGAGACGTGGCTTCAGTCACTGATCGACGCCGGCGATACGTCCAGGGCGTGTACGCCGCTCGCTGAGGCACGCAGCGCCGGCGCACGGTGACTTCGGTGGGGAGGTGAGTGCGGGGGCGGTCGGCCGGGGACTTGTCGGTGGGACTCGCTAACGTTCGTCTCCTGATCATCAGTTCGAGGAGAGGGGCGGGGCTGTGCGGCGCTGGGAGTTCGTCGGGAGCGGCTCGGACAAGTTCTGGGAGGCCGCGGTCGACGGTGTCGCGGTGACCGTGCGGTACGGGCGGTCCGGTACGGACGGGCGGGAGCAGGTCAAGGCGTTCCCGACCGTGGATGAGGCGCAGGCGCACTTCGCCAAGGCGGTCGCCGCGAAGGAGCGCAAGGGCTACCGCGAGATCGGTGCGGGGGCGGGTACGGAGCCCGATGCGGCAGCGATTCCGGTGCCCGTGGCGCAGCTCGGCGTCTCCGCGCCCACGGCCGAGGCCGCCAGTCCCGAGGACGAGGACGTCTTCGTCATGCCGGACGCCTGGCGTCGGGCCCTGATCCCGCGCCGGGGCGGCATTCCCCGGAAGCCGTCCGCGCCGGGGAAGGACCCGGTGGCCTCGTACCGCGACGGGCTGCGGCAGATGGGGGACTGGCTGGAGCAGACGCTCGCCTCGGAGCGCAGTGACCCGGAGCTGGTCGCGGCCGCCCGCGCCCACCAGTCCGGCAGCCGGGACCCGCTCGGTGCGGCGGTGCTCGCCGCCGTGTACACGTACCCGGTCAAGAACAAGATCAACCTGGCCGTGGACGCCTGGGTGGCGGAGTTCGGCCTGCCGTTCGCGGCCAGGGCGACCGTCGAGCTGTTCACGACGGCTGTCGAGACCGACTGGATCCACCAGAGGTCCGTCCACCCCCGCGTCCGGCGCGGGGCCAACCAGAGGCACGGCGGGTACCGTCCCGCCGCGGACCGGGTCCGGTCGCTGCTGGCGGACTGCGACGAGGAGACCCACCGCGCGGCGGTCGAGGCCTTGGCGGGCTGCCGGAACAGCCTGACCCGCCTGGTGGTGGCGGCGTACCTGGTGCCGTCCGAGACCGCCTGGGTCGAGGAGTGCGTCGCGTCGGGCTCCCGTCTGGCCGCCGTCGAGTGGTCGATGCTGCTGTGCTCGCTCTCCTCGGCGGAACCGCTGGAGAAGCTCCCCCCGCTGCCGAGCCTGAGCTATGACGGTTGGTCCACCGAGATCATCGCGACCGTGGCGGAGGGCCTCGGCGGCGACGCGGCACCGGTGATGCTGCACGACCTGACCACCAGCTACCACCACAAGGACGGCAAGAAGCGGATCCTGGACGCGCTCGCCGAGCTCCCCTCCGACGAGGGCTTCCGGGGGCTGCTGGCCCAGCAGGACGGCATCAAGTCCACCCGCGCCGCCCTCATGGCCGGTCTCCGCCGCTTCCCCCGGCGTGCCCTGCGCCTGCTCGCCGAGGCCGCGGCGGCCTCCACCGACCCGGCCGCGCAGCAGCTCGCCCTGCAGCTCCTCACCGGCCACATCGCGGTCCACCGCGCGACCGCGCTCGAACTGCTGCCGGAGCTGACGCCGGAGCAGGCGGCCCTGGTCGAGCCGCTCACCGACTTCGGCGAGCGGGTGCCGGAGGTCGGCCCCGACTCGCTGCCGGAGCTGTTCACCACCCCGCCGTGGACGCGGCCGCGCTCCGCCGGCAAGCCCCGCGTGCTGACCGGCCTCAGCGCGCCGCAGGAACCACAGATGCGGTGGCTGCCGGGTGAGCGCGAGGCGTGGGCGGCGACCTCCGAGTCCTGGTACACGCACTGGTCGGACGACGACTGGCAGCGGGTCGCGGCCACGATCCGGGCCAGGAACGGGCAGCCCCTGGACACGCGGCTCCACGGCGGGCAGCACGCCGAGCTGACGCTGTTCGCGTACGGCAACGAGGAGTTGGCCCGGCCCCTGCTCGCGCGGTGGCGCGTCGGCGAGCGCATCTGGCACTCCGGGGACTCCCTGCGCCGGGTCGCCGCCCGCTTCGGGACGGACGCCGTCGAACCGATCCGGGCCGCAGCGGCGGGGAACCCGGCCACGCACGCGCCCCTGCTGCTTCCGTACCTGGACGTCCGGGTGGCCGAGACGATGGCGGACTGGCTGGTGCGCCTCAAATCGGCCGGGAGCACAGCGCGTTCCTGGTTCACCCGGCACGGCGTGGACGCCGCCCGGCTGCTGGTGCCCGCCGCGCTCGGGAAGGCCGGGCCGGCCCGGCACGGCGCCGAGCAGGCCCTGCGGGTGATCGCCGAGGCGCACGGCGCGGCGGCGGTGCGCGCGGTGGCCGGCGAGTACGGGCCGAAGGCGGAGGAGGCCGTGGGCACGCTGCTGTCGGCCGACCCGCTGGTGACCGCGCTCCCGGCGAAGCTTCCCCCGCCCTGCGACTGGACGGAGCCGGTGATGCTGCCACAGCTGCTGCTGCGCGGCGGCGAGGGCGCCCTTCCCACCGAGGCGGTGCGGCACGTGCTCACCATGCTCGCGCTGTCCGCGCCCGAGGCGTTCTACCCCGGCCTCGACGAGGTGGCCCTGCTGTGCGAGCCGCAGTCGTTGACAGAGTTCTGCTGGGCGGTGTTCGAGCAGTGGCGGCTGGCCGGCATGCCCGCCCAGGACGGCTGGGCGCTGCACGTGCTCGGCCGGTTCGGTGACGACGAGACGGTCCGCCGGCTGACGCCGGTGCTCCGCGCCTGGCCGGGCGAGGGGGCCCACCACCGTGCGGTGGACGGCCTGGAGGTGCTGGCCGCCATCGGCACCGACGTGGCCCTGCTGCACCTGCACGGCATCGCACAGCGGGTGAAGTTCAAGGCGCTCAAGACCCGGGCCCAGGAGAAGATCTCCGAGGTGGCAGCCGGTCTCGGCCTGACCGGGGAGCAGCTGTCCGACCGCCTGGTCCCGGACTTCGGGCTGGACGCCGACGGGACCACCGCCATCGACTACGGCACCCGGACGTTCACGGTCGGCTTCGACGAGCAGCTCAAGCCGTACGTGCTGGACGCGGCCGGCGCCCGCCGCAAGGACCTGCCGGCCCCGGGGGCGCGGGACGACGCCGAGCTGGCGCCCGCCGAGCGCAAGCGCTTCGCCGCGCTGAAGAAGGACGTCCGCACGGTGGCGGCGGATCAGATCCGCCGCCTGGAGGAGGCGATGATCACCCAACGCTCATGGACGGCACAGGAGTTCGACCAGCTCTTCGTCGGACATCCGCTGCTGTGGCACCTGGTGCGCCGCCTGGTGTGGCTGTCCGAGACGGACGGCACGGTGACGGCGTTCCGCGTCGCCGAGGACCGCACCCTGGCGGACGTCCGGGACGAGGCGTTCGCGCTGCCGGCCACGGCCTCCGTCCGGCTGGCGCACCCGCTCCTGCTCGGCGACGGCCTCGCCGACTGGTCGGAGCTGTTCGCCGACTACGAGATCCTGCAGCCGTTCCGCCAGCTCGGCCGCCCGGTGTACGCGCTGACCGACGAGGAACGGGCCGGCCACCGCCTCACCCGCTTCGAGAACGGTCCGGTGCTGCCCACCACCCGGCTGGTCGGAATGGAACGGCGCGGCTGGCGGCGCGGCGAGCCCCAGGACAACGGCGTCGAGCAGTGGCTCTCCCGCCGGGTCGGGCCCGACCTCTACGTGGTGATCGCCCCGGAGGACGGCATCGCCGTCGGCATGTTCGACTCCTACCCCGAGCAGCGGGTGGAAACGGTGTGGCTCGACAGGCGCCCGGGCGACTACTGGACCCACAACCGCACCTTCCCGACCTTCGCCGAGCTCGACCCGGTGATCGCCTCCGAGGTGATCGCCGACCTCACCGAGCTGACCACGCTGTGACCCCTCGCCACCTCACCGACGACCACCCGGGAAAGGCCGCCGTGACCACGACCACCACCGAGGAGGAGCTCCAGCGCCCGCCTGCCGAGGTCCGATACGCCGAGGAGCTGGCCGCGCTACGCGCCGAGGACCGCGACCACCGCCCGCCGGGCTGGGAGCTGAGCCTGCGCGCGGCCCGCCGGTTCATCGTCGGCGACGAGACGGCCGGCATCGCCCGCAAGTTCGTCGGCGACCCGGCCCTGGTCGAGCAGCCGACTTCCGGAACGCGATGTCTGCCCATGTCGACGGCGAGGACACCGGGCGCCCTGGCTGCCGCCCCGACCTCGACTCGCATCCCGCGTGCTGCGCGGACTGCGCGCACTGGCTGGCAGCAGCGCGTCGCCTCCGGCGTCGGCGAGGGCGCCATGGCCGTCGCCTTCATCCACCGCTAGCGGCCGGTTGGCTGACGCGCTGCCACACCCGCGGAGCCGGACGATGCGGAATTAACGCTTCCCTGACTCGCCCAACTGGTATGTCCGGCGTGACCATTGGGGCGCTCGCCGGCCGGTGTCCGGCGTGACATCACATGGGGGTTGAATTGAAGAGCGTTGTGAGGCGTGCGTCCCTTGGTGGAGTCGCACTGCTCGCGGCCACCGGTCTGCTGATGACGATCTCGCCCGCGGCCTCGGCTGCTCCGGTGAGCTCGCGGCAGGTGCAGGCCGACTCGAAGACGCAGCAGGGGCCGGCGACGGGCAGCCGTCTGCCCAGCGGCGAGGTCGCCCCGAAGTCCAGCCCGCTGCACGTGTTCAACCGAGTCGAAGGAGTTGCTCTTGGCGACCACTAGTCCGCAGACGAGCTGCGTGGTTCGACGCGGAAGTCGAACGCGACGGTCCCGGGGTCGACGGCCGTCACACCGCCGTCGACAGTGAGCACCGCCCCGTTGACGAAGGACGCAGCGGGCGAGAGCAGCCAGGCGATGGCCTCCGCGACCTCGTGCGGCTCGCCGGGGCGGCGCGCGGGAATGAGCCGGGTCGCCGCCTCGTACGCCGCCTCGGTGCCGCCCTCCCCCAGGCTCGCCTCCTCGGCGAAGCGCGCCATCCGCCGGTCGGCCATATCGGTACGCACCCAGCTGGGGCATACGGTATTGGCGCGCAGTCCGTGCTGCCCGTAGTCGACGGCCAGGGAACGGCAGAGCTGGAGCAGGGCGGCCTTGGACGTCGCGTATGCGGCGTTGCCCACTCCGTTGCGCAGCGCGGACACCGAGGCGACGGCAACCACCGAGCCACGTGCCTCCAACAAGTGAGGGAGCGCGGCGCGCTGAAGCAGGAAGGGGCCGGTGAGATTGATCCGCATCACGGCCTCCCAGTCCTCGATCGACAGGTCGCCGACACCTCCGCTGCGCGCGGTGCCCGCGTTGAGCACGAGCCCGTCCAGCCGACCGTACGCAGCCATGGTCGCGTCCACGAGACCGCGAACGGCGTCGGGGTCGCCGATGTCGGCGGGGTGCGCAAGGGCTCCGGACTCCTCTGCGACACGACGCAGCGGATCGGGCCGGCGCCCGGAGACGACCACATGATGCCCGGCCGCGCGTAGCAGCCGCGCGGTTGCGGCACCGATGCCAGTCCCCCCACCGGTGACGATGACAACTCGCTGTTCCGTCATTGCCGTTCAGCCCTCTCGAGTGATCGCCTGGAGTCTGAATGATCATACGCATACGTTTCTATGGTCGGACGAGGCCGCCCACCGAGCCGGACAAGTCGGCGGACAGGTCCGGGGACTGCGTCCTACGACACGATGATCTGATAGCTGCTCAGGTCAGTCGCTGCCGCCCGCGCGGGGACGGCGGGTCATACCGGGAGCGAGTCGGGCCGGCTTTGCCGACGGATGAAGTCCTGCACGAGGGGCGAGTGGTACGCCTTGGCGACCTGAACCAGAAACGCCGTCTCGGCCGCGAGGTCGGCGCCGCCGAAGAAGAAGCTGCCGGCGGGCGGCGGCGAGGGAGATGCCGTGTCGGCGAGTTGGCCGAGCCTGCTCACCCGCAGCGCGCAGGCCATGACGGCAGCGTCGACCTGGGACGGCGGCACTCCGGTGCTCGCGACGTGCTCCTCGGCTGCCTGCAGCAGCTCAGGGGGAGTACTGCCGCTCAGTACCAGGATGGCGTCGCGTATCTCGATGACCTTGCGGTAGGCGAGCAGGTTCCAGGAGCCGCGGGGCCGGACGACCTCGCGGATCCGCGCCCGCGGATCGCTCAACGCCACGTGCGGGACGGCGGCGATCAAAGCGCGCCACAGGGGCCACAGCCGCCACACGGTGGCGACGTCGCGCGCTTTGCGGCGCAGCCCGAGGAGGGCGGGCGTGGCCAGCGCGGCGGACCGCAGCACGCCGTGCAGACCCATCAACAGAGGAAGTAGCGCGACGATCCAGGCGGCCCGGGTGGGTAGATAGACCAGGTAGCCCAGCCAGAACAGTCCCGCGCAAGCGGTTCCCCCGCTGAACAGTTGCAGGCAGATCCGCAGCGGCCGGTTGTCGCTACGCTGGCCATAGCGCCAACACACCACGACACAGGCAACATTGGCCGCCAGCTGCACGCTGATCAGCAGCAGCCAATACGCGGTGGAGGGTAACGGGTCTCCCATCGGGGGAATGGTGTGACCGGTGTGGGACAGGGCAGTGGCGTCCAGTCCGAGCAGGACGATGACGGCGAGCACCGCCGTGCCGTGGAGTTGGATTCTCAGACGCGGGTAGCCGGTGGTGAACGTGACGAAGTCCAGTACTGCGGCTGCCGAGATGACTCCGATCAGGTTCCTTGACAGGTCGGCGGGTTCGGTCGAGCCGGTAAGCTGGTGCAGGAAGTTGAGCACCGGCGGGAGGTTCAGGGTCATCGCGGCGGCGGCCGTGGCGATCGCGAGCCAAAGGTTGCGTTGCCACCGCGACCGCACCGCGGACGGCGCCCGCAACAGGACGGTGAACCACAGGGCAGCGACACTCGCATTCTGCAACCAGGCTCCGTAGCACTTCAGTTCAGCGAGCATGCCGAATACCGACTCCCATCGCGGCTTCCAGCTTGTCCATCACGCCAAGAGGCTGCCCGGGGGAGGACTCGTCTGCCGTGGTGCGGATCAAGCTGGCGAGCATCTCGGCTTCCTGCTCGTGGCGCGTGGTGTAGTTGGTGCGGGCCAGGAAGCGCCGGAGCATGTTGGGGTCCAGATCGCTGAAGATCTCCTTCAGGCCGGTGGGTTCGGTCAGCTGGACGGAATTGTGGTCGAGAAGCATGTGGCCGATCTCGTGCAGCACTATGTGCTCTTGATGCGGCTGGGAGGTGTTGCGTTCCACGAAGATGAAGTCGCTGGTGCTGGTCGAGAGCCACAGCCCGCACGCTCCGATCGCCCCCGCCTCGGGTGGCAGCGGCATGAGATGTAGTGGCCGGTTGCGTTGTTCAGCCAGCTGGCGACAGAGCGCCTCCGCGGAGAACGGCCTGGGAAGCCTGAGCTGGTTCACGACCGACTGGCAGTGGCGCCGCAGGTTTCGGTACAGCATCCCCACTATCTGCACTCCCCCAGGGCAGGTTGTGGCGGCGCAGCGCCGAAAGGCCTGCGTCCGACATGGCGACATGCGAGAACTCCATTCACAGTGGGTCTCTCGGCAGGTTGACAGCCCGCCCGTGTGCCGACATATGACGTGCGCATGACAGTCCTTGGATGGTCGGTGAGCAGTCGGGCCTCACAGGTAGCTCCAGCTGGATCAGCCGGCCGTACGTGACCCCCGGTGGCCGGGCTGTCTGTTGGTCGCGGCATCGCCGTCGGCATCCTCGACCGGCGAGAGGCGTTCGAGCTTGCGCGCCTCGTTGACCATCACCAGGAGGGCGTCCAGGGTCTGCGCGGAGAGCCCGTCGGCCCTCAGCGCGATGCTGCGCACCCGTGCGTTGCGCAGGGCGATGGCCACCTTGAGCTGGGCGTCAACCCGCTCGGCAACCTCCGCGCTCAGGAAGTACTCCGGCGGCACCCCGAAGAACTCGGCGAGGACGTCGAGCTGTTCCAGCGTCACGTTGCGCTTCTTGCCGGTAGCCAGCTCCCAGAGGTAGGTACCGGAGATAGCGCCGCCGGTCATCTCGCGGATCTCCTTGGCAAGCCTGCTGTAGCCGGGCCGCTTCCGCTCATCCGGGTACATGGTCTCGATCAGCCCCTGCAGGCGCCGATCGAAGCCCTGGGCGAGTGGCCGGCCGGCAGGAGAATCCGCACTGGTCATGTGTTGCTTCTCCGCTCTAGGAGTTCACCCGGGACGGTCGGCGCCGGAGCTTCCAACCATACCTCGCTTGACGGGAACGCATCCGCCATAGTTGATGGAACTTGCCAACTCTGGCGTACGTTTGCTCGGCTCGGAGCGGCGCTGACCGCCATGTCGAGACGGCTGCGCCGCCTGCTCGGGTATTCGACGGATCTCGCGAACCAGCCACCCGGCCACCTGGCCGACGGAGCGCATGTGCTTTCCGGCGGCCGGCAGGCCACCGCGTCGTCCGTCCGTACGGCGCGAGCTGCACCAGGCAACGGCCGGCCTGACGTCGCCGACTGTCTGGTCCACGCCGCCGCCGGTTGGTCGAGTCCGTCCTGGAACGATCGATCACTCCGAGCCGCAAGCTAATGCTGCGTCAGAAGCGGTTCTCTGAAGTGGGCGGGTGCCGTTCGCGGGCCCAGCACGCCCGGCCAGCAAACGGCACCCGTCGGGCCTGATGCGCGCTCACCGCGGAGGACCCGGCCTGAAGCATGCTCCTGCTCGCGCGTCCGAGCGTTCCGGGATGCGCGAGCAGGCGTCCGCGAAAGTTGACAGGAGCGGCGGAGTGCCGCCTGACTTCCTGTTCGCTTCAGCGGATGCGTTGACACGTTCTTGTCCGCTGAGTACCGTCCCGGTTGGCCCCTGCGTGAGGTTTCCCGAGGCGGGCGGTGGCTGGACGCCGGTTGGGGGCCGGTAGCTCGCGTGGGCCGTTGTCACCACCCGTGGCCCACCCGCTTCGGCGGTTGTACTGCTGAAATCGCGACTCTTTGGCCATGCATGGCGGGGTTCGTCGTGGATTCGGTTGCCGGGTGGCCACGAACCCTGCGGCTGCATCTCCTGCGACACCGTGGGCTGGGCGCGAGTTCCACTTGCCTATGTACACGGGTGCCCGATACGGGCATTGACAGATTTGTGCGACGCATAGCAGCTATCGCTCGAGGGGACATACATGGAAGTGAATTCTCGTCTCGAAATGGAAAATTTCCAGTCGATCTTAGATGGGTTCATTCGATCAGTTCGCCGCGTGCCTGGAAAGGTTGCTGTCCGTTGCGGTGACCGCACCCTGACCTATGCCGAACTGGACGAGTCGTCCGACCGTCTTTCAGCAGGTATCGCTGCTACAACCTCAGCCGCCCCCATCGTGGCGGTGATGCTCCCGCGTGGAGTCGGCTTCGTGACCGCCCTGCTCGCCGTGGCGAAGGCCGGCGCGGTATTCCTGCCGCTGGACCCCGCGCATCCCCGCGATCGCCTGGAGCGCATGCTCGGCATTGCCGACCTCTGTGTGACTACCGGCGCCGGGGCCGACATCGCCGCCTCCGTCGGGGTCCCCACGATCGAGCCGGCTCCCGTAGCCGGTCGCGGCAAGACTCGAGCGCTCCACCCGGAGCAGTTGGCCTACGTGCTCTTCACCTCGGGCACCACCGGTACACCGAAGGCCGTACGGGTCTCGCACGCGAGCCTGGCCAACCATGCCGCAGCATTGTCCTCCGCCTTCGGCCTGAAGGAGTCCGACCGCGTTCTGCAGTTCGCAACGTATTCCTTCGACGTTGCGCTGGAGGAGATCTTCACAGCACTGTGGGTCGGTGCGGAAATCGTGGTATTGCCGACCGCCGCGCCGTCCGCTGAGGAATTCTCCGTCTTCCTGTCGGAAGAAGCCGTGACCGTCGCGAACATCCCCACGCCGTACTGGGAGCAGTGGGTCAGGGCGCTGGAAACCGGCGACTGCCGGATCAGCCCCTCCCTGCGCCTGCTGGTCGTGGGCAGCGACATGACGAGTAGCTCCACCCTGGCCTCCTGGCGTCGGATGAGCACGATCGACGTGGTGAACGCCTACGGGCTGACCGAAACCACGATCACGTCCACGACCCGGCGCTTCTCTGGTCCCGCGGAAGGCACCGGGGACGACGATCCCCAGGTGCTGCCGATCGGATCGGCCGTCTCCGGGGTCGAGGCCTGGATCCTCGACGACAGCGGAGCGATCGCTCCGGCAGGCGAAACCGGTGAGATCCACATCGGTGGCGCCAGCGTCGCGCAGGGATACCACGCGGATCCCGCGCTCACCGCGGACCGATTCGTCCCCGACGCGGTCTCCGGCCGAAGCGGCGCCCGACTCTACCGAACGGGCGACCGCGGGTACGTCGACGCGAAGGGCGATCTGCATGTCCTCGGCCGCTCGGACGATCTCGTCAAGATCCGGGGCCAGCGCGTCCATCCGCAGGAGGTCGTCCGGCACCTGGTCGCCCACCCGCATGTCACGTCGGCGCACGTGCTGGCCACTCCGGGCGACGCCCGGGCCCCGCGCCAGCTGATCGCCTACATCGTGCCCACGGACCCACACTCCGTTCCCACAGCCGGCCTGCTGCGTGCCCACTTGGGCGAGTCACTGCCGACGGCCCACATCCCGGACCGCTACGTCGTCGTGGACGCGCTCCCCCTGCGCAGCAACGGCAAGATCGACGTCGACGCGCTTCCGCGGCCCGTACTGTGGGGCCGGTCCGACGACGTGCCGCTGAGGGCCCCGGGCACCGCGGTCGAGGCTCGCCTCGCGGAGATCTGGCGCGGGGTCCTGCGGGTGGACGAACTCGGCGTGGACGACTCCGTGTTCGACCTTGGCGGCCACTCGCTCGCGCTGGTGCAGATCGCCAATCAGGTCCGGCGGGTTTGGCAGGTCGAACTGACCGTCCAGGACATCATGAGCGCACCCACCGTCGCTCTTCTGGCCTCCGTGATAGAGAGCCGCGAGCGCGACAGCGTGGGACTCCCGCCGATCGTGCGCGGCGGATCTGATGCTCTGGCTCCTCTGACCGCCCAGCAGCAGCAAGTGTGGTTCCTCGACCGGCTCGCGCCGGGCAACGTCGCTTACCACGCGCAGACGACCATGCGCGTCACCGGCACGCTCGACATTGACGCCCTCCGGCGCGCGATCGAGACGATCACCAAACGGCAGGCCGTCTTCCGCACCACCTTCCACGAGCGCGACGGTGTCCCCTACCAGCGGGTACACAGCCGCGTGGACCACGCAGACGTCGAGGTCGTCGACATCTCGCACCTGCCAGCGGGTGAGCGCCGCGCCCGTACCGAGGCCCTCATCCGCGAGCGCATCACAACCCCGTTCGACCTGGGTACGCTGCCGCTGGCCCGCTGGTCGGTGGTCCGCCAGGACGAGGGAGAGCACGAGATCATCCTGGTCGAGCACCACCTCATTCACGACGGCTGGTCGTTCGGGCTCCTGATGAAGGAGTTGCGTGCGGCCTACACCGCCGCGGTCAACGGCGCGCTGCTCGGCCTGCCCGAGGTGGAGTTCGACTACGCCGATTACGCCCGCTGGCAGGCGGCGGCGATGGACTCGCCTGCAATGCGTCGCAAGCGTGACTACTGGCTGGAGCGCCTGGCCGACCGGCCCGCGCCGACGGCACTGCCGACGAGCCGTCCCCGCAAGGCGCCGCAGAGCTTCAAGGGCGGCATGATGCGCCTGGAGGTGCCGGCCCGCACGGCGTCACTGGCGCGACGTCTCGCCCGCGACACCCGGTCCACCGTGTACTCGGTGATGCTGGCCGCGTTCCAGGCCACCTTGGCGCGCTTCACCGGCGAGACGGACATCGTGCTCGGATCCGCCTTCGCCAACCGGCAGATGGCCGAGATCGAGGATGTCATCGGCATGTTCGTCAACCCGGTCGTGCTGCGTACCCAGGTGCCGAGGGATGCCGCGTTCCGAGCTCTGCTCGACGCGACACGCGAGACGGTGGCGCGGGCGGCGGCGCACCAGGAGTTCCCGTTCCTGGAGTTGGTCCGCAGCCTCAACCCTGACCGGGATCCAACCGCCAATCCCGGTTTCCAGATCATGTTCAGCGCCAATGACTCCCGGATGCCGGACCTCGAGTTGCCCGGGGCCTCGGCCACCGTCTACGAGTTGGACAACGGCTCCGCGAAGGTCGACCTCAACATCGTGGTCATACCGCGTGCCGAGGCGGAGCCCGGTGCCGACGGCCGCGTCGACAGCCGGATCGCGATGCTGTGGGCCTACAACTCCGACCTGTTCGACAGGGACTTCATGTCCTCCGTCGGGGACTCGTATCTGCGGATGCTGGATGCGGTTGTGACGGACCCCGATGCCGATGTCTTCTCCGTGGACATCCTCGGCCAGACCCGCGCGCGGAACCTGCTCGCGCTGTCTCCCGCTCTTCCCTCCGAGGCCCCGACCGCGTTGGCGATGTTCGAGGCGGCCCTGGCCGAGGACCCCGAGCGCACCGCGGTGTGGAGCGCACGCGGCTCGCTCAGCTACGCGCAGCTGGCGGCCAGGGCCCGGTCGGTGATCCGGGCCCTCGACGCGGCGGCCCCGGTCTCGGAACGCCCCTGCGCGCTGCTGCTCGGCCGTACACCCGACACGATCAGCGCCATGACGGGCATCCTCCTGTCCGGCCGCGGCTACCTTCCCCTCGACCCCAACCACCCGGCGGAACGCGTCGCGCACATGCTGCGCGATTCGGGCGCCGACGTGGTCCTGGTCGACTCCTCGACCAAGGGCAGCATCCCACCCGGAGACTGGCGCGTCGTCGACCTGTCCGAGCTGCCCGATGGGAACCCGAGCGCGGACGAAGTTCCCTTCCGCCCCGCCCACCCCGAGGCCACCGCCTGGGTCATCTACACCTCCGGCAGCACCGGAAAGCCCAAGGGGTGCAGGGCGACGCACCGCAACTTCGCCCACTTCGTCCAGCTCACTCTTGACGGCGTCGAACGGGACCTGTTCCAGTCCTCCCTCGCGGCGACCTCGTTCTCCTTCGACATGTCGGTGAACGAGATCTTCCCGACACTGCTCACCGGCGGCACGGTCGTCCTGGTCGACAGTCTCTTCGACCTCCCGAAGCTGCCGGCCGACCGGGTGCCCCGCCAGGTCAACGCCGTCCCGAGCCTGATGTCGGAGCTGCTGATCGACCACCGTGTCCCGGACGGGGTGCAACTGGTCGACCTCGGCGGCGAGTCCGGCAGCCACGCCTTGGTGGAACGGCTCCGCGCCGACGGAGTGAACTGGGTCCGAATCAACTACGGCCCCACCGAGACCACCGTCTACGCCGTGGCCTGCGAGGCCACCCCGGGCAACGAGACCGGCTGGCCGATCGGCACACCCGGGCCCGGCTCCATCGCGCACATCCTCGACGACGACCTCCGACCGGTGCCCTACGGCTGCGAGGGCGAGCTCGTCATCGGCGGACCCGTCGTAACGTCCGGCTACCTGGGCCGGGCCGGGCTCACCGCCGACCGGTTCGTCCCGGACCCGTTCACGGTGGTCGCCGGTGCCCGGATGTACCGCACCGGCGACCGCGTCCGGTGGCGCGACGGCCGCCTGGAGTACCTCGGCCGGCGGGACCACCAGGTCAAGATCCGAGGCCTGCGCATCGAGCTCGGCGAGATCGAGCACGTCCTGCGCGCTCACCCCGATGTGGCGGCGGCCTTCGTCCAACCGCATCCGCACGCGCCCACCGAATCGCTGCTCGCCTATGTGCGCCCCGCTCCGGGCCGCGCCGTGGACACCGAGGCCCTCGCCGCGCACGCCGGTAGCAAGCTTCCGGCGTCGTATCTGCCGTCCGGCTACGTCGTCCTCGACGACATTCCACTGACCACGTCCGGCAAGGTCGACCGATCGAGGCTTCCCGTTCCGCCGGTATCCGCTCCCCGGGCCGTCCCGGCCTCACGGGCGGCCGGCGAGGACTGGACCGAGATGGAGCGGAAGCTCGCCGCCATCTGGTCGGACGTGCTGCGCCTCGACGCCATCGACCGGGGCGACAACCTGTTCCTCCTCGGCGGCCACTCGCTGACCATCCTGCGGCTTCAGCACCGGATCCACGACGAGATCGGCATCGAAGTGCCACTGCCGGCCTTCTTCTCGCACCCGACCGTGGCCGACCTCGCGAAGTACCTGGCCGAGGAGGCTCGATGACGGATATCGACCGTCCGAGCACCAATCACCCGGACACCGGTCTGCGGCCGGCCGCCCGCAGGGCGCTGACGGCATCGCAACGCGGCCTGTGGTTCGCCGAGCACATGGACCGTTCAGTGAACGACCGCGCCGTGTTCACCGCCGGCGGCACGGCCGGGTCGGCGGCCTTCCACATCAACGCCTCACTGCGACTGCGCGGCCCGCTCGACCCGACAGCGCTGCATGCCGCCCTCAACGGCCTCCTGGACCGGCACCCGACGCTGCGGGCCAAGGTCGTCGACGACGGGGAGCTGTACCTGGAGGACCGCGGGCCGACATCGATGGCACTGCCGCTGGTCGACTTCTCGGCCGTTCCAGACACTGCCGAGCAGACGGCCCTGGCCCGCGTGGACCAGGAGGTCCGCCGGCCGTTCGCCACCACGCAAGGCCCCCTGCTGCGCGGCGCCCTCCTGCGGCTGGCCTCCGAGGACCACGTACTGTGCCTCGTCGTCCACCACCTCGCGGCCGACGGGCTCGCCCTGGCGGCCATCTACCGGGACCTGGGCACGCTCTACCGTAGCCACGTCCAGAGCGACGGCGCCCCGCTGCCGGAACCGGTCTCGTGGTTCGACCTGGGAGAGCCCGGGCCACAGGACACCTCGCACCTTGAGCGGCTGGCCGCTCCCCTGCGGGACGCGCCGGTCACCAGCGAACTGCCTTCCGACCGAGCCCGCACCGACCAGCCCAGTACCGCGGGCGCCGCGCTGCAGCTGGCGGTCCCGGACGACTTGTGGCAGGCGCTGCTGTCGGCGTGCGCTCGGTGGCGGGCCACGCCCTACATGGTGCTCCTCGCGACGTACGCGGCCCTGCTTTCCCGGACGACGGGCAGCCGTGACCTGGTCATCGGCACCCCTTCCTCCGGTCGTACGACGGCCCGGGAGCACGACGCCGTGGGCATGTTCGTCACGACCTGGCCGCTGCGTGTGCGGATCGAGGGCGATCCCCGCGCGTCGGAGGTTCTCGCCCAGGTCCGCGACACCGCTCTGGGGGCGATGGCGGCGGGCGGTCTCTCCGTCGAGGACGTCATCGAGCACCTGCGGCTGCCTCGGTCACTCGACAGCGCTCCGCTCGTCCAGACGGTGTGCAGCTTCGAACAACTCGGCATCGAGCCGCCAGTGTTCGGCGGGTTGGTCGCCGAGCGCGTGGTCCTGCCCTGCACGGCCAGCAAGTTCGAGCTGAGCCTCGGCATCCGCGCGTCGGCCGATGGGGTGCTCACGGACTGGGAGTACCGCACGGACCTCTTCGACGAGGCCACCGTGCGCGCACTGGCCGAGGCTTATCTCGCAGGCCTGCGGGACATGGTCGCCGACGCGGATCCCCGGATCTCGCAGATATCGTTCTCATCGGTCCCGTCCGTCCTGGCGGGCAAGCGCACGCCGTCCGATGAGCCGGCGCCCGCAGCGCTGCCGGTGCCGCAGCGCATCGCCGCCCAAGCGGCCCGCACACCCGACGCCGTCGCGGTGCGCTCGGCGGACCGGACCATGACCTACCGCGACCTCGACGCGGCCGCCCGGGAGATGGCCGGTCGCTGGCTGGCTGCCGGAGCACGTCCGGAGGAACCCGTCGTGGTGGCGGTCTCCCGCGGCGTGCACTGGGCCGTCGCGGTCCTCGGTGCCTGGTACGCGGGGACGGCGATCGTGCCCGTCGACACGACGTTGCCGCGAAAGCGGGTCCGGGCGATGCTCGACCAACTCGACGTCCGACTCGGAGTGGCCGACAGCCCGGCGGAGGCCGACGAGTTGGGCGAGCGGTGGGGGATCGACCTCGACTGGATCTCCGCCGACGGAGCCAATGAGCCGAGCGGGGACTGCGCGACGATACCGGGTTCACTCGCCTACGTCGTGTTCACCTCCGGCTCCACGGGTATGCCGAAGCCGGTCGCGGTGGGGCACGACGCGCTCGCCCACCACGCCCGTCTGTTCGCCGAAGGGCTCGACCTGACCGCGTCGGACGTCTTCCTCCAGTTCGCCGCACTGTCCTTCGACGTCTCGTTCGAGGAGTCGCTTCCGTTGTGGTGCGTCGGCGGTGCCGTCGTGTTCATCAGCGACAACGCCGTGACTCCGGCTGACCTCGAGGTCGTGCTGGCCGAGCACGGGGTGACCCTCCTCGACTTGCCCAGTTCGTACTGGGCGGAGTGGGCCCGGGACTTGCGCGGCCGCCCCCGGCCACTGCCGGCATCCCTTCGGCTCGTGGTCATCGGCAGCGAGGCCGGCCATCACGTCGATCTCGAGGCCTGGCAGCGGCTCACGGGCGTCGAGGTCCTCAACGCCTACGGCCAGACCGAGACGACGATCACCTCGGTGACCTGGTCCTCCCGGGACGCGTCCGGAGGCGATGCGGGCGGCGACGTGTTGCCCATCGGAAAGCCGATGCTGGACACACGGGTCTACGTGCTCGACGCCGAGTTGAAGCCGGTCCAGGCAGGCCTGGCGGGCGAGCTCTACCTCGCCGGCCCCTGTGTGTCCCGCGGGTACCACAGCCGCCCACGCGAGACGGCCGACCGCTTCCTGCCGGACCCCTTCTCTCCGATTCCGGGACAGCGGATGTACCGCACCGGAGACCGCGGCCGCATCGCCCCTGACGGTCAGCTGCGATTCCTCGGGCGGGTGGACGACGTAGTGAAGGTCCGCGGGCACCGTGTGGGCCTGCGCGAGGTCGAGGCGCTGATCCGCAGCCACCCCGGTGTCGCAGATGCGGTGGCCCGGGCGAGGCGGACTGAGGGAAGCACCGAGATCGCAGCTTACGTCGAACCGACAGTCGCACAGCCGTCCCTCACTTCCGCCGAGGTACGGGCTCATCTCGCGGAGTCGGTGCCAAGCTACGTCGTGCCGGCACACATCGTGATCGTGCCGAAACTGCCGCGCACACCGGGTGGCAAGCTCGACCCGTCCAGGCTTCCCCCGCTGCTGCGGGAAACCGCGGACAGCCATCGGGATCCGGACGAGGGCACCGACCACGGGGTGCAGGGCTCCCTGCGCAGGATCTGGGCAGAGGCGCTGGGGGTGCCCGACGTCGGCCCCGATGACAACTTCTTCGCTCTCGGCGGTGATTCCATCCTGGCCATCCGGGTGGTGTCCGCGGCCAAGGCCCAGGGGCTGGACCTCGCGGTGGTCGACCTGTTCCGCCACCAGACCCTCGCTGCCCTCGTCCAGCACGCCCAGCCCTCCGCGGCCGATCGGAGTGACCAGCCGGCCAGCTCGACCCGGTCCAGCTCTGGAGCCCTGGTGTCGGCGTTGGACCTCTCGGAGGCCGAGGCGGTCCGGCTGCTGGCCCGGTTCGTCGACGCCGAAGACGTGCAGCCGGCCACCGCCCTGCAGGAGTGGGGCCTGAACCGCCTGCAAGTCGCTCCGAAGCCCGGCCTGTTCCGCGTGCACGAGGCATTCGACTTGACAGGAACGGACGCCGACGCCGACGCCCTGGTGCTCGCCTGGCAGGCGGTGGCCGAACACCATCCGGCCTTACGCACATCGCTGCACTGGGACGGAGACACCGCTCTCCAGGTCGTCCACCGAAATGTGCGAGTCCCGGTCGAACGGCATGACCTGCAGGATCTCGACACCGCCGCGGCCCAGGCCTACCTCGGCGACTACCTGGCCCGGCTGAAGCAGGAACCGGTCCGCCCCGAGGACCCCTGTCCGCTGCGGATCGTCGTCTTCGACCTCGGCCCGGGCTCGACCTACCTGCTGTGGACGTTCTCGTACCTCGCCATCGACGGATGGTCGTTCCCGCACATCCTGGCCGACCTCTTCACCGTGCACGACGCGATCAGAGAGGGCAGGCCGTGGCAGCTCTCGGCGCGACCTGTGGCCGAAGCCATCGGCGTCGGCGCATCCACCCGTTCACCGCAGGCGCCAGCAGAAGCGTTCTGGAAGAGCCGGGCACGGGTCGGGAGCCGTGGACTTGCCGCGGCGCCATCCGACACGCGGGATCCCGGCGGGTACGCGCACCAACGCGCGTGGCTCGGGCTCGAACAGACCTCATCACTCATCGAGGCGGGGCGACACCGCGGGCTGACGCTGCACACGTTGATCCTCGGGGCCTACGCCATGTCGTTGAGTTGGATGTTGGAGAGCAGGAGCGTCGTCTTCGGTACCGTCGTCTCAGGGCGCTCCGGCCCCGCCCTCGACGAGATCGTGGGAAGCCTCGGCAGCAGGCTCCCGATGTGGGCCGACGTGCCCGGCGACGCGGCCTGCGTCGAATGGCTCCAGGCGCTGCAGACCGAGCACGCGGAGGTTGCCGCCTATGAGCACGTCTCACTTCTCGACCTGCATCGCTGGGTCGGCACGGATCCGGGAGACCTGTACGACACCGAAGTGATCGTCCAGAACTTCCCGTTCGGTGAAGGGCTCCAGGGCCGAGTCGCCGGCTGGAACCCGGTGAGCAACGGATCCCGAGGCGATTCCGCCCTGCGCCTGACCGTCTGGCCAGACCCCTCCTTGCTGCTCAAGCTGAGTTACGCCACATCAGATATCCCCGACAGCCAGGCTATTGCGCTTCTTGAGCGCATGCGCACGGTGCTCCAGCGGATGGCAGCGGACCTGTCCCGGCCACTCAGTGAATACACGAACGGCATCACGCCCATACCCATGACCGAGAAAGGCTGAATGACATGAGCGCGGACTACACCGTGGTGTACAACACCGAAGAGCAGTACTCCATTTGGCGTGCGGACACCGAGCCGCCTCTGGGCTGGTCCACCACCGGGTTCACCGGAACCCGCGAGGAATGCCTGGACCGGATCGACGCCGAGTGGACCGACATGCGGCCCCGATCACTGCGGGAACACCTCGCAGCGGCCCAGCAGTAGGTCCGCCGCGACCACCGACCAAGAGCTGAGGAACACACGGAATGGCGAACGTCGACTCCGAACTCGATCCGGCAGCCACTGCCGCCCGGCCGATCAGTGTATGGCGGCAGCGCAACTTTCAGGCCATGTGGTCGGCGCACACCGTCAGCCAGTTCGGGACTCAGATCACGTTCTTCGTCATCCCCGTGCTCGCGCTGACGACCCTTTCCGCGTCGACCGGCCAACTCGGCTTCATCTCGGCGATGGAGACGTTGCCTTTCCTCCTGGTCGGCCTGCCGGCGGGCGCGCTGCTCGACCGGTGGGACCGCAGGCGTGTGATGGTCACGGCGGACATCGGCCGGGCCGTGGCCATCGCTCTGCTGCCCATCGGCTACCTCGTCGGGCTGTTGAACGTGCCCCTGCTCTGCGCGGTCGGATTCGTCATCGGGCTGTTCACGGTGTTCTTCGACATCGCGAACCAGGCGTTCCTGCCGACGGTTGTGGCCCGCGAGCAGACCCCGGACGGCAACAGCCGGCTGGAGTTCTCCCGCTCGACGGCGGAACTGGCAGGCCCTAGCCTTGGTGGCCTCCTGATGCAGGTGGCCACCGCGCCCCTGATCCTCGTGGTCAACTCCGTGAGCTACCTGCTGTCTGCGCTGCTGCTCAACTTCATCCGGATACCCGGGGCGCAGGCACCGGAGCCCCAGGCGAAGACCAGGATGCGCACCCAGATCGCCGAGGGACTGCGGTTCGTCTTCCGTCACCGGACCCTGCGGTCCCTGGCCCTGGCGACTGGTATCAGCAACCTCGTAGGGCTGGGTGGCGCGCTGGGGGCCGTGCTGACCGCTTACGCGCTGCGAGACCTGAATCTGTCGCCGGGAGAGCTCGGGCTGGCCCTGACCGTCGGAAACTGCGGCGCGCTGCTGGGCGCCACGCTCAGCGGCCGCCTCATCAAGCTTGCTGGGCTCGGCCCGGTCCTGATCGTGGCCAAGTCCATGTCGGGAATCGCCGTGATCATCCTCGCGACGGCGGCCCCGGCCCGGGCCGTACCCACCCTGATCGCCACCACCGGCATCATGGCGTGCGGCATCACCGTCTACAACATCGGACAGGTGAGCCTCCGCCAGGCCATCACACCCACCCGAATGCAGGCCCGAATGAACGCCTCCATCCGGTTCGCCATCTGGGGAACTCTCCCGGTCGGCGCCGTGGTCGGCGGCTACCTCGGATCCGTTCTCGGCACACGTCCCATCCTGTGGATGATCGCCGGAATCGGCCTCCTCTCGTGCCTGCCCCTGATCTCGACCAAGGACATCCGGACGCTGCGCGCTTTTCCGTCGCAGCCATCCGACTGACAGACATCAGCACACGTGTCCCTTCTCGGGCACGTGATCGACTCTGTGCCTACAGAGTAGTGAAAGCATTTTGGGGAGAAATGCGCAGGTTTATCCTTTCCAAGAACGAACGCCGAGACCTCATCGGTCTTGTGAACACCCTTGCGGACTCCCAGTCGTCCTGGGACCCGCTGAACGCGGTCGACCGGATGGCCATGGCTGCCGAACTGCTGCCGCTGCGGCTGCGGCAGTTCCTGGCATCCGCGCGCGCCGACGAGTCCGACGTGATAACGATCTCCGGGCTGCCGCTCAGTACCGACATGTCGCCCACCCCAGCCGGTTGGCGTATCGCAGCGGACACCGGGGCCGGCTACTGGGAAGAGGCCCTGCTGATGCTGGTGGCCTGTGGGCTGGCCGACCCGTTCGCGTGGGCCGACCAGCAGAACGGCCGGATTCTGCATGACGTGTGTCCGACCCGGGGTGAGGAGAACTCACTGACCAGCGCCAGCAGTGCGGTGAATCTGTCACTGCACACCGAGGACGTCTTCCACCCTTGTCGAGCCGACTACGTCGCCCTGCTGTGCCTGCGGAACCCGGATGCCGTCGGAACGACGATCGTGCGCACGTCTGAGTTGGACCTGCCGCACCGCGACCTCCTTGTCGGCAACCACTTCAGGTTCTTCCCCGACGACTCGCACACCGACCGGGGCGACGCTGAAGCAGCTACCCGCAAGGCCCAGGTCGGCTCCGTACTCTTCGGCCCCGAAGACCTGCCGTACTTCCGGTTCGACCTCGACTTCATCGCCCCGGCCGATACCGCCGACACACAGACGCGGGCCGCGATCACTGACGTCCAGACACATCTCGAAAAGGCCGTCGAGCGAGTGGTCCTCGAGCCTGGAGACCTCGTGTTTCTGGACAACTACCAGGTCGTGCACGGCCGGGAACCGTTCCAGGCCCGGTTCGACGGCACCGATCGCTGGCTGAAGCGGGTGAACTTGATCCGGGACGTGCGCCGGATCTTCGCCCACACCGGACAACGCAGCCGGGTGATCGCCTGATGGCACGCGCCGGCGCACTCGTCTTCGGCAGCTTCCGTACGTACGTCCCGCGCCCTGAGGCCGACACGGCGCTGTTCTGCTTCCCTCATGCGGGCGGTGCCGCAAGCTTCTTCAGCTCCTGGGCTTCGCTCGCCCCAGCCCAGGTCGCGGTCCACGCAGCCCAGTACCCAGGTCGGGAGGACCGCTTCGGTGAACCGCCCGCCACCGGCATCTCGGAGTTGGCCGACGCAATGGCCGTCGATCTCCTTGCCGTCAGGGAGCGCCGGGTGATCCTCTTCGGACACAGTCTGGGCGCGCTCCTGGCGTACGAGGTGGCTTGCCGCTTGGAGGAGAGCGGTGCGCCCGCAAGCCGCCTCGTGGTCTCGGGCATGGGCGCGCCACATCACGTCTCCGGCACGTTCTCGCGTCTCGAGGATCTGCCTTCGGCGATGGCCGAACTGCGCAGACTGGGCGGTACCGACAGCGAAGTACTGGACGCGCCAGGCCTCCTGGAGTTCCTGGCACCCGTATTCAAGGCCGATTCTGACCTTGCCGCGGAGTACCGCCATACGCAAGGGAAGAAGCTCACTGCGACTCCCGTGGATGTATACCTCGGCGACCGCGACCCTGACCTCGGGCCGGCCCAGGCCGAGCAATGGGCTGAGCTTGCGGCCCACACAGCGATAACAGCGTTCCCTGGCGACCACTTCTATCTCACGCCGCAGCGGACCGAAGTTCTCGCTTCCGTCCTTCGTCCACAAGTCGCCTGAGGTTCACCCAGATCGACCGCTACACGGTGTGGCGGCTGCGCGGACTCATGATGACGAAACGAGGCCGCAACCTGCGAGCGGGACAGCTCGACCGATGGACGGAAGAGTGGTTCAACGGACACGGCCTGCACCGTCTACGTGGCACGATCCGCTGTCCGACGACCGCGTAACCCAGCCAAGAAGATAACCGGTAAGCCGTGTGCGGGAAAACCGCACGCACGGAGTGAAAGGGGACGGAGGAACCGGGCCGACAGGGCACCGCGCCTCCAACTACCAATGACCCCCACCCAGCGCGGCCTGGCGGCCGCCTCCACAGTCCTGTCTGTCCTGCTGATCACCGGTACGCTGGCACCTGAGGCGATGGCCGCGGCGCCCCCCACCGCGTCCGGGACTGCGTTCCCGGTAGACGGCCCGGCCGCCCGACCGAGTGGTGCGCCCCTCGCCGAACGGCCTTTACCGGACGCCCGCGCCGCGCGGGCGCTGTCCGCCGCGAGCTCGCCGCCCACTGATGTGGCAGTCGTGCCGGGCGAGTTCGAACCGGTAGGGAAGACCCTGATCGCCTGGGCGCTCAACGACCAGGACTCCGCGGATCGGAAGGCGTACTTCGTCAACCTGATACGGGCCGCCTCCGCGAACTCCCGTACTGTGGTGGTTGGCGACCACCCGGGCGCGGTCGACGACGCCCGCACTGCACTGGCCGATGCGGGCGTGGACACGTCGGAGATCGACTTCGTGGACAGCAGTCTCAACTCCTGGTGGATACGCGACTACGGCCCGATCGCGGCCCGCACCACCGACGGCGGCACGCGTTTCATCTCCACCAGGTACCACTCCGACCGTCCGCAAGACGACGCCTTCGCCACCAGTCTGGGCGCCTTGTGGAACGTGCCGGTGACACGAGCCGACCTCGGAACCGAAGGGGGCAACTTCCTGTCCGACGGGGCCGGCGGCTGCCTCGTCACCAACGCGATCCTCAGCAACCCGTACAACGTCACGAACCACGTGACGGCGGAGGACGTGCAGACCATGTTCCGCTCGCTGTACGGCTGCAAGGTGACGACGTTCCTCGAACCCATCAAGGGCGAAGTCACCGGCCACGTCGACATGTTCGCGGCCTTCACGAGCAACAACGACGTCCTCGTCGGCGCCTACAGCCCGAGCGACGACCCGGACAACGCCGCGGTCCTCGACGACGACGCCGCCCGGCTCACCGCGGCCGGCTACCAGGTGCACCGGGTCCCGATGCCCGCGCACAACGACGGCGTGTTCCGCTCCTACACCAACTCCCTTGCGGTGAACGGAGCGGTCCTCGTGCCGATCTACACCGACGACACCACGTACGAGGAGACGGCACTCGACGCTTACCGTGCCGCCTTCCCCGACCGGCAGATCGTGACGATCGACGCCACGGCGATCATCAAGACCCGCGGTGCGGTCCACTGCACCACCATGACCATCGCCGACCACTGACCTGGGCAGCGCCGCTGTGGGCAGTTCCGTGGAACTGCCCACGGCGGCGCTCGCCTTTCGGCTGCGGCCGGCCAGCGGCCCGGGACCGGACCGGCTCAGAACCCCCGGGACCCGGGCTGTTGATCTCTCTTGAGCACAGTGCCCGATCAGCCGCCCTGCAGATTCTCGGCTGCATCACGTCCACGGAGTCTCGGATCACACGACCTACGTCGAACTTCCGGCACACTCCGTCTGCTGCACTCGTGCTTCGAGTTCGGCGGGCAGGTACCAGCCCTCGATTCTCGGTGTCATGTAGAGGCGGGCCTTGAGGCCGAGGAGAAGTTGGCGGCGGTGTTCCTGGTCGGCTTGGGTCCAGGCGTCGGCGAAGGTCTGGCCGGTCTCCACCTCGACCCAGACGGTCGTTACCGACGCACCCCTATTGATGTGGGCCTGATCTCCATACCATCTCGCCATGGAGCTCGAACTCCGGCACCTCCGGATCATCTGCAGCATCGCGGACAGCGGCAGTCTGACGCGGGCCGCCGCGTCGTTGCGGCTGACCCAGCCCGGCCTCAGTGCCCAGTTGACGCGGATCGAGCGGATGCTCGGTGGTGAGCTGTTCACCCGCGCGCAGTCGGGTGTCGTCCCGACCGCGTTCGGGGAGGTGGTCCTCAGCCGGGCACGGGCGGTGCTGCCGACCGTCGACGAGTTGCTGGAGGTATCCGCTCTCGCCGCTCAGAACGGCTGTTCGCCGCACCGTTTCCGGCTCGGCTCCGTCAACGCTCCCCTGCTCGGCGGGTTGATCACGGCGATCAGGTTGCATCATCCGGAGGCTGAGATCAGTTCGCGGGGCCAGGGATGCCCCGTCCCGCTCGTCGACGACATCGCGGGCGGCCGTCTCGAAGCGGCTGTGGTGGGCGACAGCCCCGGCTACGAGCTGGCGATCCCCCCAGGAGTTGCCGTCGAGCCCATCGCCACCGAACCGCTCTTCGTGGCACTGCCCGCAGCCCATCCGCTGGCGACGCTGGAGGAGGTCGGACTGGAGGACCTCGAGGACGAGGACTGGGCTGCTCCTCGTCCGGACAACGACCGAATCCGGGAGTACTGGTCCAGGACCCTGCTCGTCCTGGGCCATCGCATGCGCGTCGTCCACGAGGCGGAAGGTCGGCTCCTCCTGGACATCGTCCGCAACGGCCACGCGGTGAGCTTCTGCCAGGCCACGTTCGAGGAGATGCCCGGCATCGCCGTACGCCCGATCGCCGGGAATCCGCTCTGGTACCGGCATTTGCTCGCCTGGCACGAGGAGGGGCCGCTGGAACCGTTGGGCCCCTCGCTCGTGCAGAACGTCATCGAGGCGTACCAGGCGGCGTGCGCCCGCAGCACGGTCTACCAGGGCTGGCTCGAACGCACCGGGGCGCCGCACCGCCCGTTGATCAGAAACGTCCCGGTGCTACGCGGTCACCACTTGTAGGTCCAGACCGTGTCGGTGGACGCGTCGGAGGCGTTCACGTAGATCCGGATGCGGGCGGTGTCGTCCTGGAACCACTGGCCGGGTTGCCAGGTCTGCATGTCCATCGTGGTGCAGTTCCCGGTGGGTGCGGCGGCGTTGGGGTTGGTGACCAGCTGGATCGGCCCGTTGCCGGTGGTGACGGAGGTGTCGACCTTGTAGATGAGGACGCCAGTGGCGCAGGCGTTGGCGTCGTTGTAGGCGGCCTTGCGGGACTCGGCGACGTAGGCGGTGGTGGGGCTGGTCTTGATCACCGCCAGCCGGTAGCCGTTGCCACCGTACTCCAGCCCGGTCAGGGTGGTGGTGTACGTGTTCGCCGTGTCCAGGCAGGACACCTGGTTGTCGGTGATCCAGCCGAACTTCCAGGCCTCCCAGCCGAAGTACAGCGGGGCCGGGCCGGAGATCCTGCCCATGAGGTCCCAGCCGCCGACGTACTGGTTCAGGTCGCCGCCGAAGGCGTACAGGTCGGGCAGGCCGAAGGTGTGGCTGGTCTCGTGGTCGGCGACCTTGTAGCCCCAGGTCCACATGTCCTGGCCGAAGGTCACCGCCCAGTGGATCAGCACCCAGCTGCTGGTGTGCGCGTTCCAGACCCAGGTCGGGCTGGCCGGGTCCTGGATGAAGGTCGGGGAGTGCCCGATCGCGGTCGCGGTGGCGGTCGGCACGACGTAGAACATGTCGTACTGGGAGAGGTCAACTCCGGCGTTGGCCGCAGCGGCGAGCGCGCCCTGCACGTAGACCTGGTGTGTGGTCCAGGAGAAGCCGCGCTCCCAGTTGTAGTCGGTGGAGTTCTTCGGCATGTGGACCCAGTTGGCGTACGGGACCTGGATGTCCAGCGTGGTCTGGCCGTAGGAGGCGTTCTGCATCCAGTCCGTGGCCCCCTTCAGCGTGTCGTAGTACGACGTGAGGGGCAGGGCGGTGCCGACGGCGTCGGGGAAGTCCACGTAGATCAGGCCGATGCGCTTGGTGCCGATCGGGTTCTGGAACCGGGTGTAGTCGGTCTGCTGACCCTCGTCGGTGTACCCGGTCGTGCCTTGCAGAGCACACGCGGAGGCGCTGCCGTTGTACGCGTGGGCGGCCTGGGCGGGGACAACCACCAGGGCGAGTAGCGCGGACAGGACGAGGATGAGCGCCGCCGGCAGCGAGCGCCGGGGTCTGACTGAGGGATCCATGGAAGCCTCCGTAGAGATCGGTCCGGGTTGTGAACGCGGCCGGCTGCGCCCTCGCGGGCGGTCGACTGGGTGTCCTGAGCGGTCCCACGTACGTCGATGACTGCCGCCGTACGGGAATCGCGTGCAGGTTATCGTCCGGATCGGTCGGTGGCTTCGGTAGCTCCCGGCCAGGGATTACGCCTGGCCAGGAGCGTTCGCCTCGGCGGAGGGAAGCTGCCGCCGAGGGTCGCCCTGCAGCTTCACGACGCGAGCTGATTGGTGGTCACATCAGTTCTACCGCTTCGTGATCCTGACGGTGTCCGAGAGCGGGCCTCGGCGCAGCACGTCGATCCCGACCCCCGTGGTGGGGTCGCTGAAGGACTGGCCGGACTGATAGGCGGCCATGTCGAGGGCGGTACAGCCGGTCGGCGAGGTGGCGTCCGGGTTGCCGTTGACCACCTGGACGGGTCCGTAGCCGGTCTGGGTGGAGGTGTCGACCTTGTAAATGAGCACACCGGTGGAACAGGCGTCGGCGTCCCCGGCCATGGCCCGGCGGGATTCGGCGACGTACGCCGTGCTCTCGCCGGTGCGGATCACGGCGATCTTGGTCCCGCCGGGGCGCTCGACGGCCTTCAGGTGGACGGTGCGGGTGCCGGCGGCGGGCAGGCAGGCGACCTGACGGTCGTCGATCCAGCCGAACTTCCAGCGCTCCCAGCCGATGTGCTGCGGGGCCGGGCCGGCGATGTTGCCCATCAGGTCCCAGCCGCCGACGTAGCGGTGGTAGTCGGCGCCGGTGAAGCCGTAGATGTCGGGCAGGCCGAAGGTGTGCGAGGTCTCGTGGTCGGCGACCTTGTAGCCCCAGTGGTACATGTCCTGGCCGAAGGTGACCGCCCACTTGATCCGTTTGCCGTTCGCGGTGATCCCGGCGGTGGTCGGGTCGTAGAGGTAGGTGGGCGAGAAGCTGATCGCCGAGGCGGACTTGGTCGGGACGATGTAGAGCATGTCGTACTTCGAGAAGTCCGCGTACGGTTCGGCGGCCTCGACGGCCTGCTTCACGTACGCCTCGTGCGTCTCGAAGGTGATGCCGCGCTGGAAGCCGTAGGAGGATGACGCCTGCGGCATGTGGATCCAGCGCTTCAGCGGGTCGATGTCCAGCCGGGCCCGGCCGTAGGAGTCCTGCTTCATCCAGTCGGCGGCCGGGGCGAGTTGGTCGTAGTAGTCGTCCAGCGTGCCGGTGGCCGGGGCATCGGGGAAGTCCACGAAGAGCATCAGCACGTGCTTGGTGCCCAGCGGTTGCTGGAACTGGGTGTAGTCGGTGTTGTGACCCTCGTCGGTCCAGCCGGTCTTTCCAGCCAGGGCGCAAGCGGCGGCGGAGCGGCCGTTGTCGTCGTTGGCGACGGCCGGTGCGGCCACGATCAGCGGGAGGGTCACGGCCAGGGCGGCGGTGAGCGAGCGCGGTCTCATCGTTCTCCTTCGAAGTGGTGGGTCAGCTGCGGCCGGAGGACAGGTCCATCAGGCGGGCGAGGACGCGCTCGCCGGATGCGGTGATCCCGTCGTGCTCCCACTCGTTGGTGACCCAGACGCGGAGGGAGCCGACCGCGCGGGCGGTGCGCAGCGACAGGCCGGCGTCGACGTACATGTCGTCGTGGTAGACGGCGGCGGCCACTGGCACCCGGTTGGCGGCGAGCCGCGCCGGGTCGTACAGGCCGGGCCAGTCGGTGCGGTCGGCGAGCAGGTGGACGGCCTCGGCGAACGGGCGGAGTGCGGCGATCTCCTCGAACATCCAGGGGTAGAACATCTCGCCGGTGAACAGCAGCGGGTCGGCGTCCTCGGCGAACTCGGAGTGGTCGGCGAGGGCCCGGGCCGCGGCCCAGCCGGTGGCGGCGCCCGGGCGGCCGTAGATCGACTCCTGGAGGACGGCGAAGAGCGGGTTGTCCGTGAAGCCGGTCAGGTTCGCCACCTGTTGCAGGAAGGTGGCCGAGGGCTCGCCGTCCGGGTCGATGGCCTCGTCGAAGAGCCAGTGCAGGCGTTCGAAGCCGTCGCCCATGCCGAGGGCCAGCCCCAGGGCGCGCAGCCGCCGGACCGTCAGCCGGTCGCCGTCTGGAAGGTGGACGGCCCGGCGGTCGAGCAGGTCGGCGATCCGGCGGACCAGTCGGCGGTCCTCGGGGTAACGGGTGTAGTAGGCAGCCACCTTGTCCCGCACGCGGGGGTAGGTGGCGGCGTAGACGTCTTCGGCGGCGGCGTCGAGGCCGGGCAGGCCGCCGGTGACGTAGCAGGCACGCAGGCCTTCGGGGGCGAAGGACAGGTAGCTGAGGGTGACGAAGCCCCCGTAGCTCTGGCCGAGGGTCTCCCAGGTTTCGCCGTCGCACAGCTGGCGTCTGATCAGTTCGGCGTCGGCGACGATCGAGTCGGCGCGGAACCGGGCCAGGTGGTCGGCCAGTTCATGGGCGGAGCCGAAGCGGGTGGCGGTCCGTGCGGTCACGGGTGTGCTTCGGCCTGTGCCGCGCTGGTCGAGCAGCAGCACCCGGTGCGTTTTCAGGGCGTGGCCGAGCCAACCTGCGGTGGCGTTCAGTGGGCGCGGGGACTTCCCGCCGGGGCCGCCCTGGAGATACAGCAGCCAGGGCAGCCGGTCGGCGCCGGCCTTCGCCGGATCGCACAGCTCTCGGGCGAACACCTCGATCGTCGCGCCGGCCGGGTCGGCGTGGTCGAGCGGCACGGTGAAGACGCGGTCGGTCACCGCGAGTCCTGGCAGGCGGTAGCTGGACTGGCTCACGGCGTCCTCTCGGGGTAGTGGCAGGCGACCTGCTGTCCGAGGGCGATCATCCGCAGCTGCGGGCGTTCGGCGGCGCAGAGTTCGTCGGCCTTGGGGCAGCGGGTGCGGAACCGGCAGCCGCTGGGCGGGTCGAGCGGGCTGGGCAGGTCGCCGTGGAGCACGATCCGCTCCCGGGAAGCCTCCAGGTCCGGGTCGGGTAGCGGCACGGCGGACAGCAGGGCGTGGGTGTACGGGTGCACGGGGTGGGCGAACAGGGTGTCGCGGTCGGCGGTTTCGACGACCGAGCCGAGGTACATCACGGCGATCCGGGTGCTGATCTGACGGACGGCGCCGAGATCGTGGGCGATGAACAGGTAGCTCAGCCCGTACTCGTCCTGCAGGTCCTTGAGCAGGTTGAGGACCTGCGCCTGGACGGAGACATCGAGTGCCGAGACCGGCTCGTCGCACACCACCAGCTTCGGGCGCAGGGCCAACGCCCGGGCGATGCCTATGCGTTGGGCCTGCCCGCCGGAGAACTCGTGGGGATGGCGGTCGGCGTGCTCCGGCCGAAGGCCGACCCGTGCCAGCAACTCCTCGGCCGGCGGGTCGGGTTCCAGACCCTGGTAGCGGTAGGGGCCGGCGAGGATCTGACGGACGGTGTGCCGGGGGTTGAGTGAGGAGAAGGGGTCCTGGAAGACCATCTGAAGGTCACGGCGGATCGGGCGCAGGTCCGTCTCGTCCAGCCCTGCGAGATCGCGCCCGGCAAAGTGGATGCTGCCCGAGGTGGGCCGCTCCAAGCGGGTGATCAGTTTGGCGACGGTGGACTTTCCGCAGCCGGATTCGCCGACCAGGCCGAGGGTCTCGCCGGGCCCGACTGTCAGGGAGACTCCGTCGACCGCCGTGACGTGGCCGGCTAGTCGTCGGGTCAGGCCATGGCGCACCGGGAAGCGCTTGACCAGGTTCCATACTTCGAGAAGGCTCATTCTGCAGTTCCCAAGGTCGGCAGCCGGTCCGGCAGGGGTCCGTCGATACGCGGAACGCAGGCCAGCAGGCCGCGGGTGTACTGCTCTTGCGGCCGGTGGAACACGTCCCGTACCGGGCCCCGCTCGACCGCGCGCCCCTGGTGCATCACCACGACCTGGTCGGCCAGTCCGGCGACCACGCCCATGTCGTGGGTGATCAGCATGATGGCCGTGCCGGCCTCCTCACGTAGCTCGCGCAGCAGTTGGAGGATCTGCGCCTGCACGGTGACGTCGAGCGCGGTGGTCGGCTCGTCGGCGATCAGCACGTCGGGTTCCAGGCACAGTGCCATCGCGATCATCACCCGCTGCCGCATCCCGCCGGAGAACTCGTGCGGGTAGCAGCGGGCGCGCCGTTCCGGCTCCGGGATGCCGACCCGGTCCAGCATCCGCACCGCGATCCGGTGCGCCTGTCTGCGTCCGACGCGGTGGTGCGCCCGGTATGCCTCGGCGATCTGGAAAGCGACCGAGTAGTACGGGTTGAGGCAGGACAGTGGGTCCTGGAAGATCATCGCGATCCGGTCGCCGCGCAGTCGGCGCAGCGAGCGCTGGTCGAGCGCGGTCAGTTCCCGCCCGTCGAAGCGGATCTCGCCGCTGACCCGGGCGTCGCGCAGCAGGCCGAGGACGGCGAGGCTGGTGACCGACTTGCCGCTGCCGGACTCGCCGACCACGCCGAGCACTTGGCCGGCGTCCAGGTCGAGGTCGAGCCCGTCCACGGCACGGACGCCGGAGCGGAACTCCACGGCCAGGTCACGTACCGTCAGCAGGGTCATCCGACGGCCCTCACTCTCGGGTCGAGGACGGCGTAGACGAGGTCCACCAGCAGGTTGGCGAGCACCACGAAGGAGGCCGCGAACAGCGTCACCCCGAGGATCACCGGCTGGTCGGCGGAGGTGATCGCGTCGGCCGCGAGCTTGCCGACGCCCGGCAGGCCGAACACCGACTCGGTGATCAGCGCGCCACCGAGCAGCGCGCCGAGGTCCATGCCGAAGATGGTCACGATCGGCATCAGGGCGGGCCTCAGCGCGTGCCGACGCACGACGGTGGTCTCGGGCAGGCCCTTGGCCCGTGCGGTGCGCACGTAGTTCTGGCCGAGGCTCTCCAGCATCTCGCTGCGGGTGACCCTGGCGTAGATCCCGGCGTACAGCATGGCCAGGGTGATCCAGGGCATCACCATCGACTGCGCCCAGCCGATCGGATCGGCGGTGATCGGCACGACCTGCGGGTACGGCAGCAGCGTGAGCTGCACCACCAGCAGGTACTGCAGCACCAGGGCGGTGAAGTAGATCGGCAGCGATACCCCGCCGAGAGCGGCCGTCATCGCGGCCCGGTCCCACAGGCTGCCACGCCGCAGGGCCGAGACCGCGCCGGCACCGACACCCACGGCGAGCCACAACACCGCGGCACCGATGGCGATCGAGAAGCTGACCGGCAGCCGGCTGGTGAGCATCTGCCACACCGGCTGGTTCGTCTGGAAGCTGAAACCCAGGCACGGGAACGGGCAGTTGACGGCCTGCGCTCCGGTGCCGTAGGTCCGCCCCGAGACGATGCCGGTCAGGTAGTCGCGGAACTGGGTGAGCGGGGAGTGGTTCAGCCCGAGGGTGGTGCGGATCTCGGCGATCCGCTCCGGGCTGCACGCCTTGCCGCAGGCGCCCTGCGCCGGGTCGGCCGGCATCAGGTAGAAGATGGCGAAGGTGGCGGCGCAGATCACCAGCAGGATGGCCGCCGTAACGGCCAGTCTGCGCAGCAGGTAGAGGATCATCGTCGCTGGCTCCGGGGGTCGAGCGCGTCGCGGACCGCATCGCCGAGCACGTTGAAGGCGAGCACGGTGACGAACAGGAAGGCGCCGGGGATCAGGAAGTAGGCGGGGTCCGCCGCGTACCAGGGCACGGCGGTGGCGATCATCTGGCCCCAGGACGGGGTGGGAGCCTGGACACCCACGCCGAGGAAGGACAGGCCGGCCTCGCTGGCGATGTAGCCGGGGATCGACATCGTGGCCACCACCAGGACCGGTCCGGTCAGGTTGGGCAGTACCTCGCGCAGCAGCAGCGCCCGCCGGGAGGCGCCGAGCACCCGGGCGGCCGCGACGAACTCGCCGCGGGCGAGCACCATCGCCTGTCCGCGCACGATCCGGCCGACGTACGGCCAGCCGAAGAAGCCGAGGACCACGACCAGGAGCAGCCGTCTGTCCTTGCCGGGCGCCGCCGAGATGAGCGCGATCATGAAGATGAGGCTGGGGAAGGACAGCAGCAGGTCCATCGTGCGCCCGATCACGGTGTCGACCCAGCCGCCGAAGAACCCGGCGACCAGGCCCAGCGCCGTTCCCAGCACCACCGACAGCACGGTGGCGAGCACGGCGATCAGCAGCGACACCTGCGCGCCGTACACCACCCGGGCGAGCACGTCCCGGCCGTTGACCGGCTCCACGCCAAGCCAGTGCCGGGCGCTGATCCCACCCGCCGCGCCGCGCGGCAGGCCGCCTAGCGCCGGGTCCACCGCGTCCCCGTGGAAGGCGGTCGGCGAGTTCCCGGCGATCCAGGTGATCAGCGGCGCGGCGACCGCGACTAGGACCAGCCCGGCCACCACGGCCAGCGCGAGGACCGCCGAGCGCTGGGCCAACAGTCGTCGGATCACGGTCACTTGCGCAGTCCCAGGGAGACCAGGTCGAGCCGGCCGACGTAGGCGATGTGCCCGTACGCTCCGGTGACGTTCGGGCCGACGAGGATCGGTGCCTTGTCCCAGAGGAACGGCACCACCGGAGCGTCCTGCGTGATCTGCTGGGCGAGCTGCCCGTACGCCGCCTGGGCCACTGCCGGGTCGCCCATCGCGGCGATCCTGTCGATCTGCGCGTCGACGGCCGGGGAGTCGTACTGCGAGTAGTTGTTGTTGCCCTGGCTGGTGATCAGACGGCCATCGAACACGATCGGCAGGTACGTCGAGGCGCCCGGCCAGTCCGGGGACCAACCGGCGATCACCAGGTCGTGCTCCTGGTCGGTGTTGCCGACCGTGCTGTAGAAGGCGGAGGAGCTGATCTCGTTGATCTTCACGGTGATGCCGGCCCGGCTGAGCGAGGCTTGCACCGCCTCGGCCTGCGCCTTGCCTGCGGCCGAGGCGGGGGCGTCGAGGGTCAGGGTGAGGCCGGAGGCGTGGCCCGCCTCGGCGAGCAGTGCCTTGGCCTTGTCCGGATCGCCCTTGCCGTCCTTGCTCGGATAGGGGTCCTCGGCCTGGTAGCCGAGGGATGGCGGCAGCAGGCTGGTCGCCAGGTCACCGGCGATCGGACCGCCGCGGGTGGTGCGCAGCGCGTCCTTGTCCAGCGCATACGCGATGGCCTGGCGCACCCGGACGTCGTCGAGCGGCTTGTGCTTGGTGTTGATGCTCAGGTAACGGGTGTTGATCGAGTCGCCGGTGACCAGCCGGCTTTTCAACTGCGGATCGTTCAGCACCCGCCCGACCGAGGCGGGGCCGATCGGCTCCAGCGAGACCGCATTCGCGTCCTCTCCCTGGCCGGCGATCAGCCGCTGGTCGACCACCGCCGTGTCAAGGCCCAGGTCGATGACGACCTTGTCGGGCAGGGCTTTGCGGATGGTGTCGGTAGCCGGGTCCCAGTTGGTGTTGCGGACCAGGGCGAGCTGCTTCTTGGGGTCGAAGCCGTCGATCTTGTACGGGCCGGAGGAGAACGGCCGGGAGTCGTAGTTGACACCGGTGTCCTTGTCCCGCGGCACCGGGGCGAACATCGGCAGCGACACCGCCGAGCCGAAGTCGGCCACCGGGCGGTTGAGATGGAAGACGACGGTGCTGGTGTCCGGGGTCTCGATCGAGGCCAGCCCGGCGGAGTTCTTGTAGGGCCCCTTGTACGACTCGCCGCCGGCCAGCCACATCCGGGCGTACGGCGGGCCCTCCGGCAGCTCGGCCGCGAAGGTCCGCTCCACTCCGTACTTGACGTCCTCACTGATGATCGGGCGGCCGTCCTCGAACTTCACCCCCGGCTTGAGGGTGAAGGTCCAGGTCTTCGCGTCGTCGCTGGGCCGACCGGTGTCGGTGGCCAGGTCCGGCACGACCTTCCCGCCCGCCTGGCCTGGCGCGGCGGCGAAGGTGGTCAGCGTGCGGTAGATCAACCGGCTCACGTCCTGCGAGGACGTGACGTAGTTGCGCGCAGGGTCGAGGTGCTCCAGATCGAGGGTGGACAGCACGTGCAGCGTGCCGCCCTTCACCGCTGCCGCGTCCGTCCCGGTAGCGCCGCCGCCACCGCCCGTACAACCGGCAGCCGACAGCAACCCCAGGGCCGCGCCGAGGGCCAGCCCGACTCTTCGTTGTCTCACGTCTCCTCCATGCATGATGTGACATTTCATGCGTGGGAGAAGAGTGGCCGACCGAGGGACCTCACAGAAGACCCCAGCACCCCATCACATCGCGTTATGGAGCTCCGGCAAGGACGGCTGCGACAGGCCCTCGGCCGTGGTGCGGAGCCCGTACGAGCTCCACACCACGGCCGCACGACAGCCCTTACCCGAGGCGAGGGGGCCGGCGATGAGCAGCGCCGTACCTCAGAGGTCGATCCGCCACAGGCCCCGGCCGTGGGTGGCCGCGATCACCGCGTCGCCTGAGGGATCGACGGCGAGGTCGGTGACGACGGAGCTGGGCAGGCCCCGGCCCAGCCGGACCCAGCAGGGCGGGTTGTCGACATCCGTCGCGTAGACGAGGTGATCGGTGGCCAGGATCAACTTGCCCTTGGCAATGACCAGGGCGTCAGCGGGCACGTCAGGCAGGTTGCCGCTGATGTCGCGCCAGGTCATGCCGCCGTCCCCGGATTCGAAGACGTGGCCGACGCCGGCAGCGGGGATCCACTTGCGGGAATACCCGCCGTAGACGGCGTAGACGTGAGCCGGGTCGGCCTTGTCGCTGACCAGGCGGGTGACGTACCGGTTCGGCAGGTTCGGCGCGCTGACGGCGTGCCATGTCCCGCCGTAGTTGGTGGCGATGCCGCTCCTGAAGCCGGACCCGTGCTCGTCGGACGGCACGCAGGCGCCGCACCAGCCGACGTAGTCGACGCCGTTGTTCGCCTCAACGGCGGCGGTCGAAGCGCCGGCACCGAGGTCGAAGACGTTCTGCCAGTCGCACGACCCGGCTGTCTGCGAGCAGATGGTGTCGAATCCCTTCGCGGTCTCCCACACGTACCGGCCCGCGGCGCGCTACCACACCGCCTCCTGGTACCGCTGGTTCCTGGACGGAGCGAGCCGGACCACCAACGCCGTGGTGGGCAGGACCTTCCGCTCCTCCTGCGCCTGGGGCTGCGCGAGCGGCTCCAACGGGCAGCTGCTCGGGGTGGACGGCACGGGCACCGCGGGCCGCGCCTGGGGCGCACAGCCGACCGTGACCAGCGGCGCCCGGACAGTGGGTCAGCAGTGGTTCGTGCTGCCCGGCGGCCCCATCTCGGCCGGCGCCGCGGCGATCCAGTGGACCTGCCCGCACAGCGGGCGGCTCCGCCGCCTACGAGGAACTCGGTGACTACTTGGCGGAAGTCGGCCATCCCGAACAGGCGACGCAGTACTACACCGCAGCCCTGGACCTGCTGCTCCACGGTGACGACCCGAACCCCGCCAGGCCCCACGGTCCACGGTGGACTCCGCCGATTCCCCGGATCCGCGCGGCCCGCCACCGGATGCGCGAGCGACTCGACCCCAGTCGGGACGAGAATCGGCCGGACCGTGTCGAAGGCTTCCTCGAAGCCGCCCGAAACACCCGCGCACACCGCGACCCGGTGAGCTTCAGTGCCCATGGGGCTGCTGGACCGCCCCCTGAAGAGCTGATCGCGAGGCTTTCCGCCACAGTCGAGGTCGAAGGCTTCACCGGCCGGGGCACCGTGACCCACCGCACACTCCACCTGTCAGAGCATCGCGACGAGTGGTGGCTGCCACTGTCCGCGCTCGGACCGTACGCCGTCCTGCTCCGAGTCACCACGGCCGCTCCCCGCAGGTTCCGCCCACTCCGCGTCGAGCCGGTCGAGCCGCCGGCCACCGACACCGAGCGGGCGATTCTGGACACCGTCGAGGAGGCCGGCTACACGCTGGTCCCGGCTGCGGAGGCCGCGGTGACCGTGACGGTGCCGGACTCGACCGGCGAGCCGGTCAACCGCCCGCTCTACCAGGTGCTGTTCGACACGGTCCCGGGGTCCGACGGCGAACTCCCCTGGCGGTAGCCGCGCTTGGGCGGAGGACGGAAGGCCGGCTTCGTCCTCATCCATTCCTCAGCATCCTGGGGCGAAGCTGTTCGGCAACGAGCAGCCGGTACCCGTCGGACAGCTTGACGAGTCGAGCCCCCCACTCCACCCGCAGCCCCTTCTCCGTACCGCCGTCCACCGGGACGGCCCACGCGGCTGCTCATCGCACCGTTCGCTGAACAGCCATGAGGATCCACATGCGTACGTACCATCCGCTCCGGCGGACCGTTCTGGTGGGAACCGCACTCCTCGCCCTCACCGGAGCCCTCACCGAAGCCATCGCCGCAACCGGCCCCGACGACGGCCACCAGGAGCACCGGCGGCCCGGCCACCACGTCGGGCGATCGCTAGGCGCACGCCTGCGTGGAGCACCTGACCGGCCCGGCCCCGGTCCGGCGGCCGACCGGACCGCCAAGGGCGCCTCGACGCGTGAGGCCACACAGTCGGCCGGGGTGCAACGCCACTTGATGGGGGGCGTCCCTCGCACCGGACAGAGGAGAACAACGTGAACGCACGCCCCATCAACACCCCGGCCCGGAAGCCGAGCCGACGCTCAGCAGCCCCCGTCGTCGCGACCGCCGTCCTGGCCGTGTGCGCGGTGGAGTCCTGGCGCCTCTTCCATCGCGACCTGATCTGCTGGGGCAGAGGACCGGGCGAGGTCCTCGCGGAACTGGGTACGCTGCTCCTCGCCGGCCTCGGGCTGCTCGGAGTGTCGATGTCCTGGCTGGCGGCCTGGTGGAGCGACTCACGAGCGGCCATGGTGACCTCCTGGGCCCTCGTCCTCCTGACAGCCCTGTGCGGACCGGGCATGGTGCTCCTCGCAGCCCCGACCTGCGGCTGATCACATCCGCACACCGGAGAGCGATACCAGCCGGGAAGACTGAGGAACGGGGACACGCCGTCGGCCGTCTCCTGGCCGGCCGGTTCGAACTCCTGGAGCAGCTCGGCGCGGGCGGTATGGGAACCGTGTGGCGGGCCCGTGATCTGACCCTTGAGCGCCAGGTGGCGCTGAAGGAGATGCGCTCCGTCGGCTCCGCCGAGCCGGATCGCGTCGACCGGACGCGGGAGCGGGTGCTGCGCGAGGCACGGGCGCTGGCCCGGGTCAACCACCCCAACGCCGTCACCGTGTACGAGGTCCTGGACGACCGGCCGTACCCGTGGCTGGTGATGGAGCTGGTCGACGGGCCGTCCCTGTCGGCGGTGCTCGGCCACGGGCCACTCGACCCCGCACAGGCCGCCCGCATCGGCCTGGACGTCCTCGCAGCCCTGCGGGCGGCGCACGCCTCGGGCATCCTGCACCGCGACGTCAAGCCCGGCAACGTGCTCATCCGCCCGGACGGCACCGCCGTCCTCACCGACTTCGGCATCGCCGCGCTCCAGGGTGCGCAGACGCTCACCGCCACCGGGGACCTGGTCGGCTCCCCCGAATACGTCGCGCCGGAGCGGATCCGCGGCGGCGCGGTCGGACCCGCCTCGGACCTGTGGTCGCTCGGCATGCTGCTCTACGTCTGCGTCGAGGGCGCCAACCCGCTGCGGCGCGACTCCGTGTGGGAGACCCTGATGGCGGCCTGCGACCAGCCGCTTCCCACACCACCGCACGCCGGTCCGCTCGCGCCCGTGATCGACGCCCTGCTGGCCAAGGACCCCGAGCAGCGCCCCCGCGCGGCCGAACTCACCCCACTGCTCGCCACCGCCGCCACGGACCGGGCAACCGCCGAGGCGGCCGCCGACCCGGCAACCCCGACGGTCCGCCTCGACCGGCGCCACATCGGCGCCCCCACCCTCCTCGCGCCCAACCCCCTGGTCGCGGACCCCGCACCCGTGGCCGAGGCCGGTTCGCGCCGCCCCACCACCCGACGGCGCCGACGGCTGCCCGTCCTGCTCGCCGCCGTCGTGGGTGCGGCCGTCCTCGGTGCCGCCGCCACCGCCGCGTTCACGCTGCCAGGCCTTCACGGCGGCTCGTCCGTTACCGGCTCGGCACAACCCCCGGCCCCGTCCGACTCGCCGGCCCCGGTGCCGGGTACCTGGATCGCCCAGCTGGCCGAGATCCCCCACTCGGCCGGCACCGACGAAAGGGACCGGCAGCTCGAGGCCATCGAGCAGCAGGTCCCCCGTGCCGTCCTCGAGGACAGCGACGCCTTCGCCTCCCTCCCACCGGGGCACTGGATCGTCCGCGCTCCCGAGACCTTCGAGGACGGCTACGCGGCGCTCGACTTCTGCGCCCGGTACGGGAGCGACGGATGCTCGGGCCGCTACCTCAGCCAGGACCCGGCCGACCGCAGCTACGTCTGCCAAGGCTCCCCCGCACCGGACCCGGCCACCTGCCGCCGCCCCGGCGACCCCGTCCACGCCCCCACCGCCGACGATTCCTCCGCAGCAAGCTCGCCCACCGCCGCCCAATAGCCGTCCGCCACGGGCGGGCGCGGCCCCTGGCCTGCCGAAGCGCGACCGTCCTCACCAGAACCTCAGGTACCTTCGGCCAGACTTCCGCGGCACGCAGATGAGCAAGGCAGGACGGAGGGGCGCTCCACGGCCTGATGGCCGCCCACGCGGACGCCCTGACCGCCGCCGGGGCCGGCACCGTCGTACTCGCCGACACCGTCGGCTGCCAACTGCCGACCAAGACGGCCGAGATGTTCGCCACGGTCGCGGCCACGGTCGGCGACGACGCGGTACTGGCCTGATGCTCGGCACCGGCATACGCTGCGGCGAGGTCCTCGCCTGAATGACCTCGCGGTCGGCCAGGAGGTTGCCCGGCCCCCGGGAGGGTGCACGCGGTGTCACCCGTACGGGGCGGGGCGTGCGGGAGCACCGCGTGGGTGTGCCGGCTCGCGGGACAGCGATCATCGGGCCCGCTGGAGAGTACGAGAGCCGCGTCAACACCCGACGCCGGTCCCGCCGGGTGTTCAAGATCATCCCGTGGCGGGTTCCGGACGACCGGCTCCCAGCGGCGGGCCCCGAGTCCGGATCGGACGCCGCGCGAGGGCCCGTCGCCGGTTCTATGCCCGGGACGGTTGCGCCCACGCGCGGCGTCCGGCTATGGCAGGCGGGCTCAGACGAGCTTCCATTCCTGGTAGGGCAGGTCGTTGGAGCAGCCCTGCTGGCCCACGTAGATCCCGTCGGCAAGGATCCCCTGCGGGACCGTCAGGCACTTGCCGCTGTGGCGGGCGACCAGGCTGAAGTAGCCGTCGGGCCGCTGGACGAGCTTCCATTGCTGCTGGGTTGTCTGGTAGCTGGTGTCGCAGGGCTGCTGGACGACCGACGCCCCGTCGGCGGTGGACCCGCCCTGGACCTCCAGGCACATGCCGCTGTGCTGGGCGCGGACGGTGTAGTAGTTGTCCGCGAGGTATCCGCCCCCGAGGTCGCTGTTGTAGGCGGCGACGAAGTTCCACGTCTGGTTGTCGGGCGCGTCGTAGCAGTGCCACTGCTGGACGGGCTGCCCGGCGGCCTGGCTCGCGCCCGGGACGTCCAGGCACTTGCCGCTGTGGTTGGCCATCAGCTTCGCCCTGAACAACGGGGCGACGCTCGCCGCCGCCGGCGTGGAGCCGACGGCCAGCATCGTCGCGCTGACCGCCAGGGCGCACAGGCCGGCGGCGCGGACTCGTCGGGTTACCTTCACGGTGATCTCCCTTGATCGAGGTCGCCCGTCCGAACTGGGCGACACATCTCATGTGCATGCGAAGAAGGCTGTCGAGGTGCTGACCGACGTGGCGGAACAGAGGCTCCATGTCTCCCTCCCGCCACGGATCCACGGCACGCGCCCCCAGGAGAGGCGTCCGACCTCAGGATGTGTGATCGTCCCTACACGCACGAGAGCGTGGACCGCGGCTCGCGAAGTGCACCGGGTTGCGACGCGCCCAGCTCACGCCCAGCCCCCGCGCGGCCCGCGCAAAGACAGGGGCATAGGCCGGTGGCATGCTCCCGCACACCCCACCCGGCCCGGATTCGGGCAACAGCGAGCGATGAGACAGGAAAAGGCGCACCCGTCCCAGAGATCGCCCGGAAGCCGGAGATCAAGCAGGCACGTGCGCCAAACGGCAACCGGTCATCGACATCCCACCGATGATCGACCTCGACGACGTCGCAGCCGCCTACGGCGACGACTACCTCCAGGAAGTCACCCGCCACGTCCAGCCGCTGTGAGTGCCGAGCGCATTCCACGAGGCGAGATCAGGCGGCACGACCGTGGTGGGCCCTCGGCCCCAGAGGTTCTGCAACCCGGCTCGCCCCCGAGGTACCGCTCAGCCGGCTCTGGCACGCGGTACCCGCCTACCCGACCATCAATAAGGCCTGGCTGCCCCTGCTGGAGACCTGTCGCGGCTGAGACCCGGTTTCCTCGGCGGGCACGGGCGCAACAGCCGACGGTGTTCGCATTCTCCTTCGGGCCGCGACGAGTGATCGCCGCGGTGCGGCAGCGTCCCGGGGCATCAGCGCGGCGCAGTACTATAACCCTTCGGGCACGCCCGCCCCAGTGACCGGACTGGATGGAGGAACGTGGAGCTCGTCGGCCGGCAAAGGCAGATGGACCTCCTGGCCCGCCTTTTGTCCGAGTCGCGGAGCCGGGGCAGTGCCGTGCTGGTGCGTGGCCCGGCCGGAATCGGGAAGACAGCCTTGCTCGCCGAAGCCGCCGCCCTTGCCGAAGCCTCGGGGTACCGGGTGTTACGCACCAGCGGCGTCGAGGCCGAGAGCGACATCCCCTACGCCGGCCTGCAGATGCTCCTGCGCCCACTGGCCGCAGGGACGCCGGAGCTCACGGCGCCGCACCGACAGGCGTTGGACGCCGCCCAGGGGCACGCCGAGGCCGACATCCCGGACGTCTTCCTGGTCGGCCTGGCGGCCCTCAACCTGATCGCGGACGCCGCGGCGGTCGCCCCGGTGCTGGTGCTCGCTGACGACGTGCAGTGGCTCGACGACGCCACCGTCAGCATCCTGGCGTTCATGGCACGCCGGGTCGTCACCGAGGCGGTGGTCATGGTGGGAGCCGCGCGCGACGGCTACCGATCACGCCTGAACCCCGACGAGATGACCACCGTGCTGCTTGAGCCGCTGTCCGATGACGAGGCGACGGCGCTGCTCGCGGACCGGGCCCCGCACCTGCGGCCGACCGCCCACCGGCGGCTGCTGTCCGCCGCGGCCGGAAATCCGCTGGCGTTGACCGAACTGTCGCGCACGGTGGGCGCATCCGGCAATCCGGACGTCGCTGAGATCCCGCTCACCGAGCGACTGGAGCGGGCCTTCACCGATCGTCTCAGGACGCTGCCGGAGGCCACCCGCAGCCTGCTCCAGGTCGCCGCCCTGGATGACGCCTCCTCACTTCCGGAGCTCTACAGCGCGACCCGGGTGTTCACGGAGTCGGCCGTCGGGGCGGCGGAACTGGAGCCGGCCGTCCGGGCTCGCCTGGTCGAAGTCGTCGCGACCGAGCTCCGCTTCGGGCACCCGCTGATGCGGTCGGCGATCCAACAGGCGATGGCGGCCGACGTCCGGCGCGCCGCGCACGCCGCGCTCGCCTCGGTGCTCGACGGCCAACCGGACCGGCAGGTGCGACACCGTGCCGCCGCGACCGGGAACCCCGACGAGTCCGTCGCCGCCACCCTGCAGGACGCGGCGCGGCGGGCCGCCCGCCGCGGCGGAATTGCCGCGGCCGTCACCGCCCTGGAACAGGCCGCCGCGCTCAGCGAGGACGCCGGCCGGCGTGCCGAACGCCTGCTGCTGGCAGCCGATTTCGCTGCGGAACTCGGCCGGCCGGAAACCGTGACCAGGCTGCTGGACCGGGCTCTGACCGGGCGGTTGTCCAGGCAGCAGCACGCCAGGGTGGTGTGGCTCCGCGGCAGCTGCGACGAAGGGCTCCACAGCCACTCCTCCGGTGCCATCTCGCTCACGGCCCTCGCGGAGGAGATGGCCGCCGAAGACCCGGCACTCGCGCTGCGGATCCTGTGGAGCGCGGCCCAGCTCTGCTTCTGGTCCGACCCGGGCCCCGAGGCCCGGCGCAAGGTCCTGGCAGCCGTCGAACGCATGGTGGCGGACGAACTCGATCCGTGGCGGCTGGCCATCTGCGCCTACGCCGCGCCGATCGAACGCGGCGCGTACGTCCTGGACCGGGCCCGGGACGTCGTGCTGCGGGAGGGCGACGACGGGCGCGCCTACCGGATGCTGAGCACGGCGGCCCTGCTCGCCGGCGGTTTCGGTCTGGCCCGGGCCTTCTCGGCGGCCGGCGGCGCGGGGCTGCGCGCCCAGGGGCGCCTGGGGCTGCTGGCCCGCACGGTCGGCGCGGACGCGTGGAGCGCCCTGGTCGCCGGGGACCTCGGCGCCGCGATCGCGGCGACCGAGGAGTCCCGACGGCTGGCGCGCGAGACCAACCAGACCATGATGTACGCCCTGATGACCGCCACGGCCGCCAAGCTCGCGGCGCTGCGCGGCGAGCAGGACGACGCCCTGTTGCTCGCCGAGGCGGCCGAGGAGATCGGCCTGCCGGTCGGGGCGCGTCCGGTGCTGGCGACCGCGGCGATGGCACGCGGCCTGTCCGCGCTGGGCCAGGGCCGCTTCGAGGAGGCGTACGGCCACTTCCGGCGGCTGCACGATCCGGCGGACCCGGCGTTCCAGGTCGCACTGCGGCTGACCACCCTCGGCGACCTGGTCGACGCCGCGACACATTGCGGACGCACCAAGGCGGTGCTGCCGGTCGTGGCGGAGCTCGAGGCGGTCGCCGAACTGACGCCGGCGCCGGCCCTGCACGCCGATCTGCGCCTGGTCCGGGCCCTGGTGGCGGCCGACGGCGACGCCGAGCCGCACTTCGAAGCCGCGCTGGGCGCCGATCTCAGCGCCCTGCCGCTGGTCCGGGCCCGTACGCACCTGGCCTTCGGCGAGTGGCTGCGGCGGCGCCGCCGCAGCGTCGAGTCCAGGGAGCACCTACGCACCGCCCGCGACATGTTCGACGCGCTCGGTGCGACTCCCTGGGGGGAGAAGGCCCGCCGGGAGCTGCGGGCGGCCGGTGAGACCAGCCGCGCCCGGGCTCCGGACGTCCGCGACCAGCTGACCCCGCACGAGCTGCAGATCGTCCGGTTGGCCGCCGACGGCCTGACCAACCGTGAGATCGGCGAGCGGCTCTACCTGTCGCACCGGACGGTCAGCTCGCACCTGCACCGGATCTTCCCCAAGCTCGGCGTCGTCTCGCGCACCGAACTGCGCACGGTGACGTTGAGTTGATCCGCAGTCATGTGACGCTCGATCGCCCAACCCTCGCGCACCTAGCGTTTCCCTCGGTCAGGGTTTCGAGGACAGGGGGGTTTCCATGGTGTGGCGCGGGCCTCGTTCCGGGGCGGTCCGGCCGCTGGTCGGTCGCTCCGCCGAATGCGAAGCGATCGGACAGCTGCTCGACGCGGTGCGGGAGGGACTCGGCGGCGTCCTGGTGCTCGTGGGCGAGGCCGGGATCGGCAAGACGCGGCTGCTGGACCGCGCGGCGGTCCTGGCCGCCGGTGTGGAGCTGACGAGGCTGGTCGGTGTCGAGGCCGAACAGCCCCTGGGCTACGGCGCGCTGCACCGGCTGCTGCGGCCGCACCTGCACCGCGTCGACCAGCTTCCCGCCAGGCAGCGGGACGCGCTGAACGCGGCGTTCGGCCTGGCGGACGCCGCGCCGCCGGACCGGCACCTGGTGGGTCTCGCGGCCTTGACCGTGCTGTCCGACGTGGCATCGGAACTGCCGCTGCTCTGCCTGGTGGACGACGTCCACTGGCTCGACCGGGAGTCGGCCGAGACGCTGGCCTTCGTCGCCCGGCGCCTGCACGCCGACTCGCTGGGCCTGATCTTCGCGGCCAGGGACGACCTCGGCGGCCGCGGGCTGTTCGACGCCATGCCGCACCTGCGGGTCGACGGGCTGCCCGCCTCCGACGCCAGGGAACTGCTCTCCCTCGCCGTTCCCGGCCACCTGGACACGGCGGTCGCGGACCGGATCGTGGCCGGCACCGGGGGCAATCCGCTGGCGCTCATCGAACTGGGCGCGAACCTGGGCGCCGAACAGCTGGCCGGAGTCGCGCCGATGCCCGAGCCGCTGCCGGTGGGCAGGCTGCTGGAGGAGCACTTCCGGCAATCGGTTGCCGCACTGCCCTCGGACACCCGGACACTGCTCCTACTCATGGCCGCGGCGCCGACCGACGACATGGCGGTGGTGTGGCATGCGGCGGGCGTGCTGGGCCTGCCGGCCGGCGCCACCGTCGCGGCTGTCGACGCGGGGATCCTGAACCACGGGGCCGGCGGCGGGTTCCGGCATCCGCTGATCCGGTCGTCGGTCTACGCGGCGGCTTCCGGGGACGACCGGCGGCGGGTCCATGCCGCGCTCGCTGCGGCCAGCGATCCGGCTCGCGTTCCCGACCGGCGCGCCTGGCACCGGGCCGAGGCGGTCCTCGGCACCGACGACTCGGCGGCCGCGGACCTGGACGCCGCCTCGGACTGGGCCCGGGCCAGGGGCGGTTACTCCGCCCAGGCGCTGTTCCTGTCCAAGGCCGCCGAACTCACCACCGACCCGGCCCAGCGCGCCGAGCGCTACCTCGCGGCAGCCCAGGCCCACTTGGCCTCCGGCGACCACGCCGCGGTGCAACCCCTGCTCGACCTCGCCGCACCCGCCCTCGACCGTCCCGCCGCCCGGGCCCGCGCGCTGCGGATCCGGGCCTCGGTCGAGCTGTTCAACACCCGCATCGACCGGGTCCCGGCCATGATGCTCGACGCCGTGGACGAACTCGCCGACGCGGACCCCCGGACGACCCGGGAGCTGCTCTACGAGGCCGTGCACGCCGCCGTCATCGCCGGGGATCCCGTCTACCGCACCACCTCGGCGGCCGTGTCCGAGGCCGTGAGAGCCGCCGCGCCCGAGCCGGACACCCCGTCCTGGAGCCCCAGCGAGCTGGTCGAAGGCCTGGCCCTGCGGTCGGCCGGCAGCTACCGAAGCAGCGTGACGACCATCCGGGCGGCCCTGGCCCGGCTCCGCTCGGCGGCCGAACTCCGCAACATGGCCAGTCCGTTCAGCGTCCTGGTGAGCATCGCCGCGACCGAGGTGTGGGACATCGACGCGTACGCGGAGATCGTCAGCCGGCTGGCGGCCGTGGATCGCGGCCACGGAGCGCTCTACAGCCTCAGCCTGTCCCTGTCGGACCTGGCGTACACCGAGATCTGGAACGGGCGGCTGGCCGCGGCCGAGGCGCTCTACGCGGAGGCCGACGACTACGCCACCGCGATCGGGCTGGCGACGCACGGGGACCTCCGCAAGGCCCTGCTGTACGCGTGGATGGGCCGGGAGGGCGAGGCGCGCACCGCCGTGGCGATGATGGAGGCCGTCTCCGATACCTACGGACTGGGCTTGCTGCGCCAACTGGCGCTCCACGCGCTCTGCGTCCTCGAGCTCGGCAGAGGGTGCTACGACGAGGCGCTGCGCCATGCGCTGACCGTCTACCACGAGGACGCACCGTCACAAGGCAACCTGGTGCTGCCGATGCTCGTCGAGGCCGCCGTCCGAACCGGCGACCGGCGCACAGCGGCCCTCGCGCTGGAGCGGCTCGAGGCGCGTGCGCCGCTCGCCGGAACGCCGTGGGCGCTGGGGCTGCTGGCCCGGTGCCGGGCGCTGGTGGCGGAGGGCGCCGAGGCCGAGCAGTGGTACGCGGAGTCGATCGATCTGCTGGGGCGCGTTCCGCTGGCCGCGGAACACGCCCGGTCACGACTGCTGTTCGGCGAATGGCTCCGGCGGCGCAAGCGCCGGTCCGAGGCCAGGACACATCTGCGGGCCGCGCACGAGCTGTTCGAGGCCGGGGGTGCGGCGCTGTTCGCCAAGCGGGCCCGGACCGAGCTGCTCGCGACCGGGGAGACGGCGCGCAGACGTGTCCCGGGGACCAGGCTCGATCTCACTCCCCAGGAACGACAGGTGGCGCTGCTGGCCACCTCGGGACTGACCAACGCCGAGATCGCCTCCCGGCTCTTCATCACGACCTCGACGGTCGAGTTCCACCTGAACAAGGTGTTCCGCAAGCTCGGCATCACCTCGCGGCGGAAGATCGCCGCCGCACTCGAACCGACCGGACTCGCCGACGGCCCCTCGACCTCCGGTTAGCGCCGCGGCGGGATCGTCGGGTCAGCCCCAGACCTCGGCGGACCGCCTACGGCTGAGCCGGTCGGCGGCGGCCGAGCAGACGGCGAGCAGCCCCGCGACGGTCCACAGCGGGGCTGCCACGTCGGTGTGCCGCAACAGCAGTCCGCCGCCGAATGCACCCGCGGCCATCGCCAGGATCGAGGCGACGCGCAGTCCGCGGATGCGGGAGGTGGTCCGGTCGGCGAACAGGCCGGCGGTGGTCAGGGTCAGCACCGTCGTGGTCAGGTCGGGGACGGCCAGGCGCCGCACGACGGCGTTCTGCATCCCCATCGCCACCGCGAGCAGGGCGACGAGGGCCAGCTGGACCGCTCGCCGCCCCGGGTCGGCGAGCGCCGCCAGCACGGCGGCCCCGATGACGACGGCGCACTGCACTGCGGTCGAGAGCGCCAGCAGTCGCCCGCGGTGCGCGGTGCTGCCGCCGACGTGGCGTCCGCCGAGGTACGCCCCGGCGCCGAAGGCTCCCACGGCCAGCAGCGTCGCGCTCCACGACACTCCCCCGACGCCGCTGAGCGCGAAGCCGGAGAAGACGATGTTGCCGGTCATGTTCGCGACGAAGACGTGGCCGAGCACCAGGTAGCTGACGGCGTCGACCAGTCCGGTCGCCACCGTCAGGGCCAGGAGCAGCGCGGGCAGGGGCCCGTGGTTCCGGGTGTCGGGCATGGATCGTTCTCCTTCCGCGTCGAGGGCGGCGGGACCGCGCGTCGCCGTCCGGCCCCGCCACCCGGTGGTCGCCGGATCAGGCGGTGGCCCGCGCGGCCGCGCCGGACAGGGTGGGCTCGAAGGTGGGGAAGCTCTTGATCACGATCGCCCTTTCCGACGTCGGGGGTTCAGGGCCGGCCGAGGAAGTCGAGCAGCATGACGGTCAGTTCCTCGGGGTGTTCCTCGTAGATCCAGTGGCCGGAGTCCGGGATGGTCACGCCGGTGACGTCGGAGGCGTACGCCTTGACCTGGTCGCCCTCGGCGCTTCCGAGGCTGCCCGACGCGCCGATGGCGAGCACCGGCATCGGGAGCGGGGTCCGCCGGAACTGCGCGTCGTCGCGGATGTCCTGCGGGAACACCCTGAACCAGGCCAGGCTCGCCGCCAGGTGGGCGGGGTCGCGCAGGTAGTGGGCGAACACCCGGATGTCGTCCTGGCTCACCGCTCCCGGGACACCCTCGAACCCGCCGATGAAGCCCGCGGTCCAGGTGACCTCACGGCCCCGGATCATGTTCTCCGGCAGGCCGTCGGTCAGGTTGAAGAACCCGAAGTTCCAGACCCCGGGGCCCCGCTGGGTCAGCGAGGGGATCTGGTAGATGCCCAGGTCCGGGATCGGCGCCTCGCTGAGGACCAGCTTCTTGACGGTGGCGGGGTACTGAGCGGCGTAGGAGTAGGCGACCATCGTGCCGATGTCGTGGCCGACGATCCGCACGTCGTCGTCCTTGCCGAGCGACACCAGCAGCGCGTGCAGCTCGGCGGCCATCGTCCTCTTGTCGTAGCCCGAGGGCGGGGCGTCGCTCTGCCCGGCGCCGGGCAGGTCCGGGGCGATGACCGTGTAGTGCGCGGCCAGGGCGGGCATGATGCCGTGCCACTCGTACCAGGTCTGCGGGTAGCCGTGGAGCAGCACCAGCGTCGGCCCGTGGCCGCCGACCACGTAGTGCAGGCCGATGCCGGCCGCCCGGGTCCGGTGCTCGCTGAACCCTGCGGGTATCCGCTCACCGGCGGACGAGGTCGACGAGGTGGAGGAGGCGGAGGTGGGGGCCGCGGCGGCGCCGATCGCCGTCGTGCCCACGGCGACGGCCACGGCCAGGGCCGCGCCGAGCAGTCGGCGGTTGCTGCGGGTTCCGGGCAGGGGGAATCTCACTCAGTGCTCCAGGGCCGGTGATGGGTGACGGAGGATCGGCGGCCCCTGACGGGGTCCCGGGTTCGGCGGACGTCGGTCGTGCCGCCGTCGGCGAGGTGGTCAGGCCTGCCCACCCTGACGCCGCAGCCAGGCCAGCGCCGCGTCGGCGACCTCGCGCCAGCCGCTGTCGATGGTCAGCGAATGCCCGCGGTCGGGGAAGGCCATGAACTCGGTGACCGCCTCGGAGTGCCGGTACTGCTTGAGCGTGGCGCGGGTGACCGACTCCGGGACGGTGTGGTCCTTGCCTCCGGACACCAGCAGCAGCGGGCCACGTCCGGAGTTGGCGGTGTCGACCTTGGCCGGCGAGTGAGGGTTGAAGTTCGACTCAGCGGCCTCGAACAGGGGCTTGCCCGGTGCCGGGATGGTCCACTGCTCGAACAGCCTGGCGGACTCCTCCTCGCTCAGCGCGTTGCCGAACGCGAAGCGGAACTGCTCGGCGGTCAGGGACACCGCTCGGTGCTTGTTCGCCGGGTTCTTGAACACCGGCAGCGTCGACCGCAGCGCGGACAGCGGAAGCGGTAGGACGCCCTTGATCTGGGCCGCGTCGATCGCTACGGCCGCCGCCGCCAGGTTCTGGCCGAGGAGCTTCTGGGCGATCATTCCGCCGAAGGAGTGGCCGATGAGGATCGGCGGCGTTCCCAGGCCGCCGATGATCGTCGCGTAGTGCTCGACGACGTCGTCGATGCCGTGGTCGGCGATGCTCTCCGGGTTCTGCCGGGCCTCCTCCACGGTGTCCGGGTCGCCGGGCCAGCCCGGCGCTGACGGGGCGTAGCCCTCGTCGCGGAAGAGGTCGATCCACGGCTGCCAGGAGGCACTGTGCAGCCACAGGCCGTGGATGAAGAGGACGGGGATCGGGCTGGTCATGGCCGCGTGCCCTTTCTCGGGAACGGAATCGGCTGGCACTGGTTCGGGCCTGACGATGCGTCAGACAGGCCTCAGGGTCGGGTGCTGAACGGGCCGAGGATCCCGGCGTCGATCCGGAGGGACTCGACCATGGCCGCGGCGTTCTCGAGCGTGAACACGTCGGCTGCGGCGAGGACGCCGGTGTACTTGGCGACCACCGGCGCGGCGGCCTGCGCCGCCACCGCGTCGAGGTAGGTCTTGAAGATCGCCCACGAGTTGCCCTGCGGGCCGTACTTCGCGAAGTACGGCGTGGGGTCCAGGTTCATCGAGGCCCGGGTGGAGGCTTCGAGGTCGGCCGCGTAGGCCCGCTGGAGGTCGCCGTCCGCGCGCACGCCCAGCCGGCCGAGGTGGCCGCCGACCAGGGTCCGCCACGGGTAGCCCATGGCGATGTCCTGCGCCCGCAGCCAGGCCGGAATGTCCTGGGAGACCGCGAGGTTCTTGAACGGCACCCAGCCCGGATACATGACATCGACGACCATGAGGGTCCTGTGTTCCGGCGCGTGGATGAAGATGTTGTCCGGGCTGTGGTTGGGGCCGTGGTAGGCCAGCTCCAGGCGCTCGCCGCCGACCTCCAGCGTGTAGCGGTCCTCGAAGGTGACGGTCGGCGCGGGACGGTTCGGGTCGCCGTCGCGCAGCAGCAGGCGACGGCATTCGGCGTGGCCGATCCGCACGACGTCCTTGCCGAGGATCGACGAGGCGCCCGCGTGGTCGGCGTGCGAGTGCGAGTAGACGAGGTGCGTGACCTGTGACGGACGGCCGTTGACCCGCGTCACGTCGGCGATCGCCCGCAGCAGGTTGTGCCCGATGGTCGGCGGGGCGTCGACCAGGACGACGCCTTCCCGGGTGCTGAGGAACATCGCCTGGTAGTACCCGTCGGTGACCCAGTGGAGGTTCCCGTCGATCCGGCCGACGTAGTAGCCCGCGTCGTTGGTCTTCGGCCCCTTCGCGGTGGGTGGCACCGGTGCGAAGTCGGGGAGGCCGGGGGTGGCGGTCGGGGAGGCTGCTGCTGTGCCGCCCAGGGCGGTGCCGGCAACGGCGACCGCGGGCAGCACGGCCGCCGTGCGTAGCAGGGCCCGGCGGTTCGCCGGGGCGTTCATCGACTGGCTCATGGAGTGGCCTTTCGGGATCGGTGGTGCGGTGCGGGGGGATTCAGGTGCTCGTGGCGGAAGAGCCCGCGGGGCGGCGCGCGGTGCAGCAGGACCCGGGCGAGCAGGCCGGTGACGGCGCGCAGGATCAACAGCCCGGCGTTCATGACGCTCTCCTCGCTCTCCTCACTCGAAGCAGGGGTCGGACATGCGGACGATGGCGTCCGCCTCGAGAGCGGCCCCGCGCTGGCTGTGCCAGCGCCGCCGTTCCTCAGCCTCGGCGGCGGCCTGGCCCAGCAGCTCGGCCTGGCGCGCTCCGTCGCCGGCCCGGCGCGGGCCGGCCTGGTAGCCGCCGAAGTGGGCGAGCGGGCTCCAGACGGGTTCGACCGGCGGCGCGGGCGCCGCGAGGCCCTCGAACTCGCCGACCGCGTGCACGATCCGGCCGCCGACCACGGTGAGGGCGGCTTCGATGAGCGGGATGTCCTGCTCGGCGACGGTGAAGTAGTCGTCGGTGAGGATCGCGAGATCCGCGAGGAAGCCCGGGCTCAGCCGGCCCTTCACGTCCTGCTCGCCGGTGAGGCGGGCCCCGGCGGCGGTGTACATCTCCAGGGCGGTCTCCCGGCTGACGCAGTGTGCTGCCGAGCGGGTGCGCAGGCCACCGACGGTGCGCCCGGAGACGAGCCAGTGCAGCGCCACCCAGGGGTTGTAGGTGGAGACCCGGGTCGCGTCGGTTCCGGCCGCGACACTCAGCCCGCGCTCGAGCATCGCGCCGAGCGGCGGGGCGGCCGCCGCCACGGCGGCGCCGTACCGGCGCGCGAACGTCTCGCGCTGGTACGCCAGCCGGTGCTGCACCCCCAGCGACCCGCCGAGCGCCGCGATGCGGTCCAGGCTCTCCGGCGAGACGGTCTCGGCGTGGTCGAAAAGCCACCGTCCCGGTCCCGGGAAGAGCCCCTCGGCGGCGAGCTTCTCGAAGACTGCCAGATCGCGGCGGATGGTCTCGTCGTAGGTGGCGTGCAGCCGGAATCCCCAGCCGTTCTCCAGCAGGACCCGCACCGCCTGTTCCAACTTGGCTTCGTACGGACCGAGTTCAGGACGCGGCTGGGCGAAATTCTCGAAGTCGGTGGCGGCCCAGATGAGGTTCTCGCCCGCGCCGTTGAACCTGAGCCACTCGTCCCCGTCGCCGGGCTTGACCATGGTGGCCCAGCGCCGCAGGTCCTCGACCTCCTGCCCGAGCGTCTGCGGGAACAGGTGGTACGCGACTCGCACCGTGAGCTCCCCCGCGGCGGCCAGCTCCGTGACAACCGTGTAGCCCGACGGGAAGTCCTGGAAACCGCCGGCGCCGTCCACCAGCGAGGTAAGGCCGAACCGGTTGAGCTCGCGCAGGAAGTGGGCGGTGGAAGCCTTCTGCAGAGCGGGATCGAGCACCGGGGCCTTGGCGATCGTCGAGTAGAGCAGCCCGGCGGCCGGGGCAGCGATCAGCATCCCGGTCGGCTCACCGTCGTGGCCGCGGACGATCTGCCCGCCCGCCGGGTCGGGGCTGTCGCGGGTGATGCCCGCCGCGCGCAGGGCGGCGCGGTTCAGCACCGCGGACTGGTACAGGTGCGTGATGATCACCGGCGTGTCCGGCGCCGCCGCGTTCAACTCGGCGGGCGAGGGCAGGCGGTGCTCGGCGACCGTCTCGACGCTCCAGCCACCGGCGACGCGGACCCACTGGCCCGTCGGTGTCCGGGCGGCCTGTTCCCGCAGCATCCTGAGTCCCACCGCGAGCGACGGCACGCCGTCCCACCGCAACTCCAGGACGAAGTGCAGGCCGCCGCGGACGACGTGGCAGTGCGAGTCGTTCAGCCCAGGGACGACCCTGCGGTACTGCGCGTCCACGACCCGAGTGTTCGGCCCGATGTGCGGCGCGACGTCCCAGTCGTCACCGACCACGCCGATTCGCCCGCCCCGCACGGTCAGCGCCGAGGCCGCCGGGCGGCGCGGGTCGCCGGTGTGGATCCGCGCGTTGCGGACGACCAGGTCGGCGCGGTCGTCCCCCTGGCTGGACCGCAGGCCCGCCACGGGCATCGATGTCATCGGAGCTCCTCGCGTCGGTGGGTGCCACCCACAGGACAGCACCGGGCCCGGTCCGCTCGAACCGTGGAAAGACCCCAGTCCTGACGCGCCGCGACCGCCTGGCACGGCTGGGGATCGACCCCGGTGCGAAGCCGGGGCGGGCCGTGGCGAGGCACCCCTGACCGCACCTACCGGGCAGCAGCGGATGACACACGCGTTGGCTCTCCCGCCATCGCACGTAGCCACCGCGCCCCACCTCGTCATGGAGGCCGCACAAAGACGCAACTCCCAAGTGCCGTCTGCCGACCATCGGTGATGCCACTGGTGCACCGTCTTCCAGGGCCCGTAGTGCTCCGGCAGATCAGGCCACTGCACACCCGCCTGAATCCGATAGAGCGTGGCGGGATCACCTGTCGGTGATCCCGCCACCGACCGCAGCGTCCGTTGCCCACCGGCAGGAGTGGCCGAAGCCGCTTCCACTGCGCGTCCGTCGGACCACCCCACCCCTTGTCCGGTAAACGCCCCATACGTAGAGCCACCTGGTGCCGACGGCGCCGGAGGCGGGCAGGCGGGCAGGCGGGGCACAAAACGGTTCAGGCGTCGACCCCGAGGCGCTCCAGGAGGCCGAACTCCACGCGGACGCGGTCGATGTCGGCCGTGAGGAATTCGGCTGCCGTGCGGACCCGGTCGGCGTCGGCACCGGTCTCGGCGGCCCACTGCAGGACGCGGGCTGCGGCGAAGGTGTAGGCGATCGCCCGGCCGGCCAGGACCAGGTGCTCCTGCCTGAGTTCGCGGTCGAGGAACCGGAGGTCGAGGCCGTGCGCTGAGACGGCGGGCGCGGTCGGCGCCCATGCGGCCAGGAAGGCGCTGAGTGAGCGGCCGTCCGCGCTGTCCAAGCAGTGCTGGGCGAGCTGCTGGCTGAGGAGGTCGTTGGTGCCGTCGAAGATGGTGAAGACCCGGGAGTCCAGGAACGCCTGGGCGGCGATGTTGGTCGGCGAGCCGCACCGATAGCCCTCACCGCCGGCGAGCTGCTGGTAGTGGTTGGCGGAGCTGACCATCAGCTCCGTGGCGACGGTCTTGACGGCCTGGATGGACGGGAATTCGGGGGTGAGGTCGGACTTGAGGTCCAGCCGGGTCTGGACGTAGTGGTTGAGCGCCGCGCAGACTGTGTGGGCGCTGTCGATGGCTTCGAGCCGGTAGCGGACGAACCCGATCGCCGACAGCGGCGAGCGCCCGACGCGACGGGCGTCGGCGTAGGCGCGTGCCTCGCGGGCGACGCGGCGCAGGAAGCCGCACGCCAGCGCTCCGATCATCGCCCGCCCCGACAGGTAGATGTCCACCATCGAGCTCAGATCCCTCGTCCCGGCGTTGATGCGCCGGTGCGCGGGGACGAACGCGTCGATGTCGTTGACCCCGTAGTCGATCACCTTCAGGCCCAGCGCCTCGTAGCGCCGCGAGGTGTGGAACCCGTCGCCGCGCTCGACGACGAACCACCCGTACTCGCGACTCTCGCCGCAGTCCCGCTTGGCGACGACCACCCACCAGGATGCAGTGGCGCTCAGCGCCTGCCAGTGCTTCTGGCCGCAGATGCGGTAGCCGCCCTCGACCTCCTCGAAGGTGGTGGCCAGGCCCGACATGGCCGAGCCGCAGCCGGGCTCGGTGGAGGCGAAGCCCGCCGTCGGCGCCAGCGGGCCGGCGAACAGGGGCAGGACCTCGCGCTTGGCCTCCTCCTCGGCCCACAGCACGACGGGCCGCAGCGCCAGCCCGGTGACGATCGCCGTGTAGACGGCGACAGCTAGGTTCTGCTCGGCCAGGACCTCGACGACCCGGCACATCTCGGTGTGGCTGTCACGGCCCCCGTACTCGGCCGGCAGCACCGGCAGCAGCACGCCCGCCCCTGTCAGGACGGCCCAGTCGTCGGTGTGCAGCTCCCGCTGCGGGTAGGTCGTCGCGTCGAAACGCGAGGCGGCCGCCTCGACGCCCGCAATGAATTCCTCGGTCGACAGGGGCGCGACGGCGTCCGCAAGATCAGTCATGTCTCCACCCGTTCCAGAAAGTCCGACTCGCATGCTCGGAGCCATTCTGCGCAACCGGGGCAACCTGCGGGTCCGGCCCGGAAGCCTCCTACTACGCACCGCCGCCTGGCTACACGAACACAGAGCAGCCGCGCTGCGCAACGCCGTCCCATTACCCACCCGTCGAGGTGCCCACCCCGCTCCAGGTCACCGGTCAGCGGTTCGCCGGGAGGGTGCCCGGGCCGCTTCAACGCGGTCCCGCCCGAACGCCAGGCCGCACGGGGCGTCCGGTGCTACCGGTACGGCAGTCCAGCGGTCCGGACGGCGCCAGGCCGCCTCGTGCGGACATCAACGACCGCCCCGCGCACGGCGGATCCCTGGGCCGGCCCGACCCGACGCCTTGCCCGCCGGCGGACCCCTGGCCACACCCGTGTCCCGACTGCGCGCCGAGCACCTCGCCCGGGCTGGCCGCACGCTCACTGTGGACGCTGAGGACCTCGCCCGCCTGCTGATCGCCCTGCGCGAGGGCGGCCTGGCGCAGAGCTCTCGGCGTAGTTCTTCCCCGGCCTCACCCAGAACAGATTGAGCACCCGGGTCGGGACCGCAGGCCCAGCCCCCGGCCCGTGCTGCGGCCCGCCGCGGCCCCGCAACACGCGCCCTCAGCCTCGCCGTCTCCCCGACCGGCGTCGACATCGACTTCGCCGAGGCCGCCAGAGGCAGCTGGTGCCCCGACGGAACCCGAAGCCCTGATGGTCTGTCATGTCTGAGCCTGTCACCACCACGGCAAACCGGCGAGCGCTATCTGGCGCCTCGCCAGACGCGGGCGAAAGCCGCGCCGCCGACTCCGCCTGCACCAGCCGGAGTCGCTGACGGCGAGCGCCGTCACGCTCCTGCACGGGGGCGTTGCGAACAGCACCTGGCTGGTGGAGCTGGCCGACGGCGGGCAGGTGGCGGTCAAGGGCGGCCACGGCACGCCGCCGGGACTGTTCCGCGCCGAGGCCGAGGGCCTGGCCGCGCTGCGGGACATTGGCGGGCTCCGCACCCCCGAGGTGATCGGAGTCAGTGACACCTCGCTGACCCTGCAGGCCCTCAACCCCCGGCCTCCGGGCGACAACCGGTTCTGGGAGGAGGCCCGCCACACCGTCGCCGGCCTGCACTCGCACACGTCCGCGCGGTTCGGCTGGCACCGGGACGGCTGGCTGGGACGGCTGGTCCAGCGCAACACCTGGGACACCGACGGCCACCGGTTCTTCGCGGAGCACAGGCACCGGCGGCGATCTCCCGGGCGACTTCAGCCATCGCGCCATCCGGGACAAGTCCACTCATTCGGACATGCCATAGCTACGCAGTGACCCTTGATTTCCGGCACTGAAGGCGTATGGTCACTCCTCATCAGGCGTAAACAGACATGAAACGGACTTGATCCCACATGCATGCTCCCGAGCGACAGCAAGAGATCCTGCGCCTCACCCAGCTCCACGGGCGGGTGGACGTGCCCTCGCTCGCCGAGGAGTTCGGTGTCACGCAGGAGACCATCCGACGGGACCTGTCCGCCCTCGACCGGGCCGGGCTCGTGCGCCGGGTGCACGGCGGCGCGCTGCCGGCCGGGGCCCTGCACCTCGAACCGGGCATCGCGGAGCGGGACTCCACAGCCGCCTGCGAGAAGGACCGGATCGCCCGCGCCGCTCTGGCCCTGCTCCCTACCGAGGGCACCGTGCTCCTGGACGCCGGGACCACCGTCTCACGGCTCGCCGCCCTGCTGCCGCTGGACAGCACCCTCGCGATCGTCACCAACGCGCTGCCGATCGCCGCCCGGTTGGCCGACCACCCGGGCCTCGGCCTCCACCTGGTCGGCGGCCGCCTGCGGCACCGGACCCAGGCGGCCGTGGACGCCTGGGCGCTGCGCGACCTCGCCGACGTCCACGCCGATCTCGCGGTCATCGCGACCAACGGTTTCTCCCCCGAGGTCGGGCTCTCCACGCCCGACCTGGCGGAGGCGGCCGTCAAGCGTGCCATGGTGGCCGGTGCCCGTCGGGTGATGCTGGTCGCCGACTCCTCCAAGTACTGCGTCCGGCACTTCGCCCGCTTCGGCGTGCTCGACGACGTCGACATCCTGGTCACCGACACCGGGCTGACCGACCGGCAGGCGGCCGAGATCGAAACCCACGGGCCAGAGGTCCTCCGCGTCTGACCATCGGCACCGGAGATCCGGCCACTCCCGCCGGGCTCGCGACGGGAGTCGCCGGACACTCCCTACCCCGCAGGGGGAACAGGCATGGTGGGGGTGCTCCTCCGGAATGATGTCATCGTTGACTCATGTCATCGATGACAGCGGCTGCGGAGGATGATGGGCTTGCCTTGACCCCACGTCAAGAGCCCTTGCGCTGACCGGATATGCCGAGCTGCTCCGCCCAGGGCGGATTCGGGCCGGTGACCGAGCAGGTCAGGGCCGCCACCTCGGCGGCGAACCGGCACGCCGCGGCGGCCTCGGCGAGGCTCAACCCGGCCAGCCGGCCGCCGAGCCAGCCGAGGTGCGCGAGGCGGTGCAGCAGCCCGGCGGTGAACGAGTCGCCCGCCCCGACGGTGTCCACCACCGCGACCTCGGGTGCCGACACCCGCACCCGCTCGCCGTCCAGCGAGACCAGCGCCCCCGCGCCGCCGAGGGTGATCACCACCAGCCGGGCCCCGGCCGCGTGCCAGCCGTCACAGGCCCGTTCGGGCGAGACGCCCGGCAGCAGCAGCTCCAGGTCGTCCGAGCTGAGCCGCAGGATGTCCGCCAGCTCGCACCACCGACCAAGCCGGGCCCGGTAGACGTCCGGATCCACCAGCTGCGGGCGGACGTTGGGGTCGATCGACACGGTGAGACCGGCCCGCGCCCGTTCGAGGAGCAGCTCGACCAGGGCGCCGCCGGGCTCGCGGACCAGCGCGAGCGAGCCGGTGTGCAGGCAGCTCGCGTCGGCGAGCGGCACGGCGGCCAGCTCGGCCGCGCTCCACTGCCAGTCGGCGGCCCGATCGGCGTGGAACGCGTAGCGCGCCTGGCCGAGGCCGTCCACGGTGGCGATGGCGAGCGCGCTCGGCTCGGCGGCTGTCACCACCGCGCCCAGGTCAACCCCGGCAGAGCCCAGGTGGGCGTGGAACAGAGCGCCGAAGGCGTCGGCGGAGATCCGGCCGAGGAAGCGCGTGGGCGTGCCGAGCCGGGCCAGCGCGACGGCGGTGTTGGCCGGCCCGCCGCCGGGCAGCACGCGCAGGGCCAGCTCACCCGGAAGGGCGCCGGCCGGGTCGGCGAAAGCGTCGGCGACGCACTCGCCGAGGACCGCGACGAATTGCTGGGACACGAAGGACCGCCTCTCATGGATCGGTGACGGAACGTCGCACGGAACGGACCGTCAACTCTGGTTCGAATCACCGGATTTCAACCACGTTACCCAGTTGTTACACCCAGAGGGCTTGCCCGCCGCGCAGGGCCGACTTCATCATCCTCGGCAAGCCAGTGTCAACGTTGACATTGGCCGGCCGCCAGACCTGACCCCGCCTCGGGACCTCCGCACCACGCAGATCAGGGAGCCCACGCATGCCTCGTACCACCACCCTCGCCCGCCTCGCCGCCTGCGCCACTGTCGCAGCACTCGCCCTCACCGCCTGCGGCTCCGGCTCCAAGGGCTCCTCCGGCTCGTCCGGTTCCGGCGCCGGCTCCGCGGGCGGCACCGTCAAGGTCGGCCTGATCACCAAGACCGACACCAACCCGTTCTTCGTCAAGATGAAGCAGGGCGCCGAGAAGTCCGCCAAGGAGAACGGCGCCACCCTGGTCACCGCGGCCGGCAAGTTCGACGGCGACAACGCCGGCCAGATCGCCGCCCTGGAGAACATGGTCGCCACCGGCGTCAAGGGCGTCCTGATCACCCCCAGCGACTCCAAGGCGATCCTGCCCGCGATCAAGAAGGCCCGGGACAAGGGCGTCCTGGTGATCGCCCTGGACAGCCCGACCGACCCGCAGGACGGCACCGACGCCCTGTTCGCCACCGACAACAAGCAGGCCGGCGTGCTGATCGGCCAGTACGCCAAGGCCGCCATGGCGGGCAAGACCGCGAAGATCGCCACCCTGGACCTCGCCCCCGGCGTCGCCGTCGGCCAGCTGCGCCACGACGGCTTCCTGCAGGGCTTCGGCGTCTCCGCCGGAGACCCGTCGATCGCCTGTTCCCAGGACACCGGCGGCGACCAGGCCAAGGCCCAGACCGCGATGGAGAACTGCCTGCAGAAGGCGCCCGACCTCAACCTCGTCTACACCATCAACGAGCCCGCCGCGCTGGGCGCGTACACCGCGCTCAAGGCCAAGGGCCGCGAGAAGGAGGTGCTCATCGTCTCGGTCGACGGCGGCTGCACCGGCACCCAGGCCGTCAAGGACGGGAAAATCGCTGCCACTTCGCAGCAGTACCCGCTGATCATGGCCGCCAAGGGCGTCAAGGCGGTGGCCGACTACGCCAAGGGCGGCGCCAAGCCCACTGGCTACACCGACACCGGCGTCACCCTGATCACTGACCAGCCGCAGACCGGTGTGGACGCCAAGGACACCGGCTACGGCCTGGAGAACTGCTGGGGCTGACCGGCTTCCAGACCACCACCGCCCCACTCCCCCAAGGACCGTCCGATGACCACGACCACCGCCCCGTACGCGGAACTCCAGACGCCGCCACTCGCGCGCCGACTGCTCACCGCCCCGACCGCCGGACCGCTGGCCGCGCTGGTGCTGGCCTGCGCGTTCTTCACCTTCACCACCGACACCTTCCTCTCCGGCGGCAACTTCTCGCTGATCATCCAGCAGGTGATGGTGGTCGGCACGCTGGCGATCGGGCAGACCCTGATCATCCTGACCGCCGGCATCGACCTCTCCTGCGGCGCCGTGATGGCCTTCGGCTCGATCACCATGGCCCGGCTCGCCGCCGAGGGTACCGTGCCGCCGTTGGTCGCCATCGCCCTCGGCCTGGCGGTCTGCGCGGCCTTCGGCCTGGCCAACGGCCTGCTGGTGCAGCTGATCCCGCTGCCGCCGTTCATCGTCACCCTGGGCATGCTGAACGTCGCCTTCGCGCTCACCCACATCTACTCAGACGAGCAGACCGTCACCGACCTACCCGGCCCGCTGACCTTCCTGGGCGGCACCTTCCCGCTCGGCGACACCGACGTGACGTACGGTTCGGTGCTCGCGCTGGCGCTGTTCGCGCTCTTCGCCTACCTGCTCTCCCGCACCGCCTGGGGCCGCCACGTCTACGCCCTCGGCAACGGCCGGGACGCCGCCCGCCTCAACGGCATCCGCACCGGCCGCCTCACCGTCGGCCTCTACGCCCTGGCCGGCCTGGTCTACGGCATCGCCGCCCTGCTATTGGTCTCCCGCACCGGCGTCGGCGACCCCCAGGCCGGACAGACCGACAACCTGGACTCCATCACCGCCGTGGTGCTCGGCGGCACCAGCCTCTTCGGCGGCCGGGGCAGCGTGTTCGGCTCGCTGATCGGCGCGCTGATCGTCGGCGTCTTCCGCAACGGGCTCCAGCTGATGGGCGTCGCCTCGATCTACCAGACCCTGATCACCGGCGTCCTGGTGATCCTCGCCGTGACCGTCGACCAGATCTCCCGGAAGCGAGCCAGCCGATGACCACCACCCCCGTCCTCCAGGCCCGTGGCCTGGTCAAGCGGTACGGCCACGTCACCGCGATCGACGGCGCCGACTTCGACCTCATGCCTGGCGAGGTGCTGGCCGTCATCGGCGACAACGGCGCCGGCAAGTCCAGCCTGATCAAGGCACTCACCGGCGCGATCGCCCCGGACGAGGGCGAGATCCGGCTGAACGGCGAGCCGGTCCGCTTCGGCGGCCCACAGGACGCCCGGGCGGCCGGCATCGAGACCGTCTACCAGGACCTCGCCGTCGCCCCCTCCATGGACATCGCCGCCAACATGTTCCTCGGCCGCGAGCTGCGCCGCCCGGGCGTCCTCGGCACGGTGTTCCGCTCGCTCGACCGCAAGCGGATGCGCGACGAGGCCGCGGCCCACATGGCCGAGCTGAAGATCGGTCTGCGCTCGCTCACCCAGCCCGTGGAGACCCTCTCCGGCGGCCAGCGGCAGGCCGTCGCGGTGGCCCGCGCGGTGGCCTGGGCGCGCAGCGTGGTGGTGATGGACGAGCCGACCGCGGCGCTCGGGGTCAAGGAGTCCGGTCAGGTGCTCGACCTCATCCGCCGGGTCCGCGACCGCGGCCTGCCGGTCGTGCTGATCAGCCACAACATGCCGCACGTCTTCGAGATCGCCGACCGGATCCACGTCCACCGGCTCGGGCGGCGGGCCGCGCTGATCAAGCCGGGCGACCACTCGATGTCCGAGGTGGTGGCCATCATGACCGGTGCGCTCACCGTCGCCGAGGACGGCAGCGGTACTGTCGTGGCGGACGCCGGCGCCGCCAGGGCCGCCGGAGTCCGTACGAGCTGAGCAGTCCTGGGCGGCCCGGGCCGGGGGGCCGGGCCGCCGCCCGACAGAAACGGTGGTCCATGGCCGCGACCCGTCGTCCGACGCTGCACGACGTCGCCCAGGAGGTCGGCGTGAGCGCCAAGACGGTCTCCCGGGTGCTCAACAACGACGGGCCGACCTCCGCCGCGACCCGGGAGAAGGTGCTCGCCGCCGTCGAACGGCTCGGCTTCCAGCCCAACCTGATGGCCCGCAACATCCGCACCGGCGGCCCGGACACCACTATCGGCCTGGTCGTCCCGGACATGGGCAACCCCTTCTTCGGCACGGTGGCCGGCGGGATCGAGTCCGCCGTCCGCGAACGCGGACTGACCCTGCTGCTCGGCTCCTCCGGCGACGACCCGGCTCGCGAGCGCGACCTGATCGCCGCCTTCCTCGCCCGGCGGGTCAGCGCGCTCATGGTCGTCCCGGCCGACGGGTCGGACCACGCCCACCTCAGGTCCGCCCGGATCACCGGGCTGCCGGTCGTCTTCCTGGACCGCCCCGGCAGCGGCCTGGCCGCCGACTGTGTGGTCTCCTCCAACCGGGACGGCGCCCGCACCGGCGTCGCCCACCTCATCGCCCACGGCCACCGCCGGATCGGCTTCATCGGCGACCTTCCGGCCACCCTCCACACCCGCCGCGAACGCCTGGCCGGCTACAAGGACGCCCTGGCCGCCGCCGGCCTCCCGTACGACCGAACGCTGGTGGTCGGCGCCCACGGCCAGCCGGACGCGGTCGCCGCCACCGACCGGCTGCTCTCCCTCCCGGAACCACCGACCGCACTGTTCGCCGCCAACAACTTCGCCGCCATGGGGACGGTCTCCGCCCTCGCCCACGCGCGGCGCCGCGAGGTCGCCCTGGTCGCCTTCGACGACATCCCCCTGGCCGACATCCTGGAACCCGCCCTCACTGTCGTCGCCCAGGACCCGGCCGCGCTCGGCGCCGCCGCCGCCCGCACCGCCCTCGCCCGCCTCGACGGCGACCGCAGCCGGGCCCGCACCACAGTGGTCGATACCCGCCTCATCGCCCGTGGCTCGGGCGAACAGCGCCCACCCCACCGCTGACCGGCCTCATTCGGCCGGTTGACCTGCGTCATCCGGCCTTCGGCACGCCACACCCACCCGGTCGTGCCCGTCCGCGTCACGACGCGTTCCGTCAGCAGACCCGGGGCAGTTGCTCGCCCGCGAGCATGTCTACCGCCCGACGGACGCCGACCAGGGTGTGCAGGGTGACGCGGTCTACTCTCGATGTCCACGGCCGGGCCGCCGCACCTCTGTTGCTCCCTCAGGGCCGCGGGCCGGTTGACTGCGGCACCACTTCTGTGGTCGCCTCTTGGGCAGCTGGCCGCGGGGGTGGCGCGGGTGTCGACGAGGGCGGTGGGGCTGACGAATGCGCCGCAGGCTTCGACGACAACGCCCGCCGTTCGGAAGGGAGTTGGCTCGATGACGGCGACTGACCTGGTCCACCTGTCCGGCGACGGGATCCGGGTGGCGATCGACCGCCGCACCGGTGCCTTGGCGCGGGTGGAGTCGAACGGGACCGGATGGCGGGTCACCGACCGAACCGAGCTGGCGGCCGGCTTCCGACTACTCATCCCGCTTCCCGGACGCCGCAACAACCTTGCCTACGGAGAGCGGCAGGATCCCCCCGAGATCCGGCCCGGCCCCTCCGGCGACGAGATCACGCTCTCCTGGCGGCGGGTGCGCTCCGAGCACGGCGGCGAACATCCGATCGGTGTCACTCAACGGATCAGCGTCACCGGACGACGGGTTCTCTTCGCAACCACCGTGGACAATCAGTCCGAGTACACCGTCGAGAACGTCTGGACACCGTGCCTCGGCGACCTTCGCCCACCCTCTCCGGACCAGGAGCTGCGCAGCTTCTGCCTGTCCCAGGCGACCGCGGTGCAACAGCGGCTGTGGCCGCACTTCCAGGGCAACTGCCCACCCCACGGAGTCGATTACCCGACACAGATGGCCAGCTTCGATGATCCGAATGCCGGTGCGACGCCCGGCTCTCCGTTCATGCTGGTCCTGGCACGCGACCAGGGAATGTACATCGGCGTCGCGGAACGCCGTGACGATCTCGTGAGCTGGCGGTCCGAGCTGGTCCCTGGGTACGCGGACACCATCGCCCGACAGCCGGACCCGGATGCGACGATCCGATTCTCCACCGTCCACCTGCCCTTCGTTCCGCCCGGCACGACGAAGGTGCTCACCCCGATCACGCTCGAGTTGTTCCACGGCGACTGGCACGCCGGGGCGGACATCTACCGGCGGTGGCGGGAGGAGTGGATGTCCGGCCCGACGGCGCCTGCCTGGTCGAGCGAGCCGCACGCGTGGCTGCAGCTGCATCTCAACTCCCCCGAGGACGAACTGCGCATCCCCTTCCGGGAGTTGCCCGAGGTGGGGCGGGAATGCGCCGACGCGGGAATCCGCGCGATCCAGCTCGTAGGGTGGAACGAGGGCGGCCAGGATCGCGGCTACCCCTTCCACCAGCCCGATCCCAGGCTCGGCACCTTCGAGGAACTACGGGACGCGATCGCGCGGATCCACGCCCTCGGCGTCAAGGTGGTGCTCTTCTGCAAGTTCACGTGGGGCGACCGGACAGCCCCCCGGTACCCGGAGATCGCCGCGGACACCGTCAAGGACCCGTACGGTGACCCCTACAACGGCGTCTACTACCGCTACCAGACCCCCACCCAGTTGCTCGGCATCAACGTCCGGCACCTGATCCCGATGTGTTTCGGCAGTGAGCGCTACCTGGCCGTCTGCGAGAGGGAATTCGCCACCGTCGTCGCGCTGGGCGCGGCCGGCCTGCTGTTCGACCAGTGCCAGCACCACGCCGACGCCCGGCTGTGCTTCGACCTCGGCCACGGCCATCCGCTCCCCTGGCCCGTCTACGGCAACGACAATGAACTCGTCCGCCGGTTCTCCCAGCAGACGCTGCGGAGCCCCGACTTCCTCTATGCCGGGGAACGCCTATACGACTGGGAATTCGAGCAGTACCACTTGTCGTACCTTCAGAGCGCGAACCCCGGGCACCTCCCGCTCCACCGGTACCTGCTTCCACAGGCCTCGATGATGACCGCGGTCACCGGCTTCGATGACCGCAACGTCATCAACCAGTGCCTGCTGTACCGGTACCTCATCAGCTACGAGCCGTTCAACTTCAAGGGACGGCCGACCGACTTCCCCCGGACCATCGCCTACGGCCGGCAGATGGACGCGCTCCGCACCGAGCTGCGGGACTGGTTCTGGGACGGCACGTTCCGCGACACCGTGGGCGCCGAGGTGTGGTCCGTCGACGGACGGTCACACCGGCCCTATGCCGTCTACCTGCACCGCCACACGCGCGAGCCCGCCCTCGCCGTCGCCAACTACGCCGCCGAGGCCGCATCGGTCCGGATCGACGGGATCGGCTCCCGGCTGGCCTGCCGGCTCGTCGGCGACGACACGTGGATCAGCGTCAGCGACGGGTGCGTCGACCTGCCGCCGCGATCCGCAGCCGTCGTCATCCCGGCGGGAGGAGCCCTGCGAACGGGAGATCAACCTCCAGCGGCGTAGTCCAGCACATAGACACCTGCGTACCCTGACACACACAGGCGGGAGTCGGAGATCCAGGCACATGAGCGCAGTTCCTGCCCCACGCGCAGCGCGTTCCGGCACCGGCCGGTGAGGGCGTCCCAGATCCGGATGACGCCGTCCGTGCCGGTGCTCGCGATCAAGGCGTCGTTCGGGGAGACGGCACAGTCCCACAAGGCGCTGCCGCCACCGTCCATGGTGAGCAAGGAGGCCCCCGTCGCGGTGTCCCAGGTACGGACGGTCCCGTCGTAGGCCGCAGAGGCCAACCACGCACCGTCCGCCGAGAAGGTGCAGTTGATGACCCGGTTCGTGTGGCCGGCCAGGACAGCGATGAGGGTGCGGGACTCGAGGTCCCACAAGCGTACGAGCCGATCCGTTCCGCACGAGGCGAGCCTGGTCCCGTCGCGGGAGATCGAGCAGCCGAACAGCTGGCCGAGATCCGTGCCGAGCACGGCGAGGGGCGCACCGTCGGCGGTGTCCCACAGGCGGAGCGTCCCGTCACTGCTGACGGTGGCCACCTGCGCGCCGTCCGGCGTGAACGCGCAGCGCTCGACCCATGCCGTATGGCCGGTCAACGTGAGATGCGGCAGCCGGCCGTCGCCGTCAGGCTTCCACAGATGGAGGGTGCTGTCGTGTCCATCGGCGGCTCCGCTGGAGGCGAACCACGAGCCGTCCGGTGCGACCGCGCAGCACGCCGCCCCGCCGGTGTGGGCGTTCCGGACGGCCAGTTCGGTTCCCGTGGCGACATCCCAGAGCCGCACAGCGCCGTCGTCGCCCGAGGAGACGATCCGACTGCCGTCCGGGAACACGGCGCACTCGCGGACCGGTTCGACCGGGCCGCGAACCCGGGTGCGCACGGCTGCCGCTCCGGGGAGCCTGCCACTGTCCCGGTCACCCCACCGCGGACGCCAGACACGGACCATGGTGTCCGAACCGCCTGCGGCGATCCAGCTCGAATCGGGGGCCATCGCACAGGAGTTGGCGCCTCCGGTGTCTCCAAAGAGGGTGATACCGAGTTGCCCGGTGGCCGGATCCCAGACGCGGACAGTGCGGTCCGCACCCGCGGAGACCAGCATGGTGCCGTCGGCCGCCACGGCACACGCATTGACCCAGCCTTCGTGGCCCGTCAAGGACATGCGTTCCAGGCCCGACCGCACGTCCCAGACCCGGACCGAACCGTCCACGCCGGCCGACGCCAGCCAGGTGCCGTCCGGAGCGACGGCGCAGCCCAACACCGCACCCTCATGCCCGGTCAACACCGCCCGACAACACCCCGACCGCACATCCCACACCCGCACCGAACCGTCCACACCCGCCGACGCCAGCCAGGTGCCGTCCGGAGCGACGGCGCAGCCCAACACCGCACCCTCATGCCCGGTCAACACCGCCCGACAACACCCCGACCGCACCG